>NZ_JBEOWJ010000009.1:0-318330 GCF_040295965.1 Streptosporangium sp. NPDC002544
GGGCCCGCGCCCCCGCCCCGGCCCGGCCGGGGAGGACGGGGCCGGCCGGGAGGACGACGTCACGCCGGAGTGCTGTCGGCCTCGACCGGCGTCCCTTCCGGCCTCACGGCCGCGCCCGACGCTCCGGCGGACGCCTCGCCTGTACCGCCGGCTCCGGAGCCCGCGCCGCCGGATCTCCCTGCCGCGCCCTCCGCCGCGGCGGGCGCCGTGCCCGCGCGGTCGGGCGGCCCGTCCGGGGCCTGCGCCTTCCTGGCGGCGCTGCCACCGAGGTAGAGGGCTCCCAGGCGGGGGTCCTCGACCAGTTCCCTGGCCGGTCCCGAGATGTGCACCCGCCCCAGGTCCAGCACGCAGCCGATGTCGGCCATCTCCAGGGCGCGGCGGGCGTTCTGCTCGACCAGCAGGACGGCGACCCCGGTCTGGCGCATCAGGTCGATCTGCTCGAAGACGGTCGAGGTCGTCTTGGGGTCCAGGCCCATAGACGGCTCGTCCAGCAGAATCACCTTGGGCTCCAGCATGAGCGCGCGGGCGAACTCCACCTGCTTCTGCTGGCCGCCGGAGAGCAGGCCGGCGATGCTCGTCCAGCGCTCGCCGACCACCGGGAAGATCTCCTTGACCTCCTCGATGCGCCGTTTGAGCCAGGCCTTGTCCCGGACGGTGTAGCCGCCCAGGCGCACGTTCTCCTCGACCGTCATCTCGCGGAACACGCTGTGCCCCTGGAGCACGTGGGCCATCCCCTTGCCCAGGAGGTCCTGCGGCGAGGCGCCGGTGACGTCCCGGCCGCCGAGCAGCACCGAGCCCGAGCGCGGGACGAGCAGCCCGCTGGCCACCTTGAGCACCGTCGACTTGCCCGCGCCGTTCGGCCCGACCAGGCAGACCACCTCACCCGTGTGGACCGTGACCGACAGCCCGCGCAGCACCAGCGCCGCCCTGCCGTACCCGGCCTGGACGTCGCGCAGTTCGAGAACGGTCCCCGGCGGAGCCGGCATTTCAGACACGTCAGACACCGAGGTAGGCCTCCAGCACTCGGGGGTCGTTCTGCACGACCGCCGGCGGGCCCGCGGCGATGGGGGCGCCGCGGTCGAAGACGATCACGTGGTCGCACATCCCCATGACCATGTCCATGTTGTGCTCGACGACGAGGAACGTCCGTCCCTCCCGGTTGAGCTCACGGACGAGGGTGACGATCCGCTCGATCAGCGCCGGGTTGACCCCTCCGGCGGGCTCGTCGAGCAGCACCAGCTCGGGGTCGCCCATGAAGACGGCCGCGAGCTCCAGCAGCTTCTGCTGCCCGTAGGAGAGGTTGCGCGCCTCGGCGTGCTCCAAGTGGTCGATACCGACCCGGCGCAGCCAGTGGCGGGCCCGCTCGACCTCTCCCCGGTCGTGGCTGCCGGCCAGCAGCTCGCGCAGCCGGGTGCGGCGCACCGCCACCAGCATGTTCTCCAGCACGGTCATCCGGGGGAAGACCCGGCAGAGCTGGAAGGTGCGGCCCAGCCCGGCGTGCGCGATGCGGTGCGGCGAGTAGCGGGTGATCTCCCTGTCCCCGTAGAGGGTCCGCCCGGAGTCGGGCCGGATCATCCCGGTGACCAGGTTGAAGAAGGTCGTCTTGCCGGAGCCGTTCGGCCCGATCAATCCGTTGATCTTGCCGTGCACCAGCTCGACCGTCGCGCCGTTCACCGCAGTCACGCCGCCGAACGCCTTGGTCAGGCCCTCGGTGCGCAGCGACGTGCTCATCGGGCCGCCTCCTGCAACTCCGCCCGCTGTGCGGCGGTCTCCTCGCGGATCGACGTCTCCGGGGGCCGTCTCCGGCGCAGCAGCTTCGCGGCGGCCGGGATGATCCCCTCGGGCATGAACAGGACCACGAGCACCAGCACCAGGCCGGTCGCGGTCAGGTGGATCTGCGACTCGCCGAGCGCGACCAGGAAGTACTCCCCGGCCGGGGCCACGATGAGCGCGCCGAGCAGCGGGCCGAACAGGTAGCGGACCCCGCCGAGCAGGCTCATCAGCACCATGTAGGAGCCGATCAGGATGGAGAAGACGAAGATCGGGTCGAGGCTGCGGAACCAGACGGCGTACAGGCCGCCGGCCAGGGCCACGAACAGCGCCGACAGCGCGTAGGCGGCGACCTTGAACGCGACCGTCGGCACGCCGAGCGACTCGGCCTTGTCCTCGTCCTCGCGGATGGCCCGCAGGCCGCTGCCGAACCGGGAGCGATCGACGAACCACCAGGTCAGCAGGGTCAGCGCGAGCAGGGCCAGGAAGAGGTAGAAGAACACCAGGTGCGCCTCGCCGCGGTTGAGCTCGCGGAACGGCGTGGGCACCCGCAGGCCGGTGGAGCCACCGGTCAGCGACCGCCAGCCCTGGACCAGCAGGTTCATCATGGAGACCAGGGCGATGGAGACGATCACGAAGGAGGCCCCGCGCACCCGGACCGCGGCGATACCGACCAGCACGGCGAAGAGCGCGACCGCGACGGCCGAGGCGAGCAGCGCGAGGATCCAGTTCCACTCGGCCCGGGTGATCAGCAGGCCGGTGCCGTACGCACCGAGCCCGAAGAACGCCGAGTGGCCGAGGGAGACGTATCCGGTGAACCCGCCAAGCAGGTTCCACGAGGTGGCCATCACCGCGTACATCACGGTGAGCACGCCCGCGTAGAGGAGATAGGTGTTGGGCGCCAGCCACGGGTAGGCCAGGGCGAGGAGCGCCCCGAGCGCGACGAGCCCGGCCTTCGTCTTAGAACCGTTGCGCAAGGCGGCCTCCGAAGAATCCCTGGGGACGCACGACGAGGGTCAGGAAGAGGAAGACGTAGAACATCATCGTGGCCCAGGTCGCGTCGACGGTGACCAGCACCAGGCTCTCGATGACGCCGAGCATGAGCGCGGCGGCGGCGGCCCCCTGCACGCTGCCCAGGCCACCGACGACGATGATCGCCATCAGCTTGCCGATCCAGGCCCAGTGCGCGGCCGGGAAGAACGGGGTTATCAGGGCGAGCACAGCGCCGCCGACCGCCGCGGTGGCCAGACCCACCCCGAAGCCGTATCCGGTGACCCTGTCGGTCTTGATGCCCACCAGCCGGGCGGCCTGCGGGTGCTGGATGGTCGCGCGCAGGGACTGCCCGAAGCGGGTCATCCGCAGCACCACGAAGAGCAGGCCGAGGGTGAGCGCGGCGACGCCGAAGGCGATGATGCGGTCGTACGGCAGGCGGACCGCGCCGAGCGACAGCGACTTGGTGGCGTATTCCATGCTGATCGACCGGTAGGAGCCGGTGTAGACGGTGCCGAGCACGCCCTCGATGATCAGAGCCATGCCGAAGGTGAGCAGCACCGACATCATCGCCATCGTGTCGGAGGCGAGCCTGGAGATCAGCAGCCGCTGGATCGCCACGCCCGCCACGAAGAACAGCGGGACGGTGATCGGGATGGTGAGCAGCGGGTCAAGCCCGAGGCGGACGTTGAGCGTGTAAGTGAGGTAGGCGGCGAGGATGAGGAACGCCGGGTGGGCGACCATCACCACGCGCATGACGCCGAAGTACAGTGACAGGCCCGAGGAGAGCAGGGCGTACAGGCCGCCGGTCAGCACGCCCAGGACGAGTCCCTGCAGCAGGAGGGAGCCTGACGGCATCAGGTCACCAGTCCTTCTTGGGGAAGACCAGCTTGGTGGTCTGCGCCTTGGAGCCCTCGGGCAGCACGATCTGGACCTTGCCGTCCACGTACTGCTGGATCATGTGCGCGGCCTCGGGGCGGCCCTTGTCGTCGAAGGAGAGCGGGCCGACGATGGTGTCGAACGTGCCCTCGCGGATGTGGTCCGCGAGCTTCGTCTGGCACTCCTCGGTCGGGTCGACGCAGCCGACCGCCTTGACTGCGGCCTCCACGATCTGGCCGACGGTGTAGCCGTTGGCCGCGTCCTCGTTGGCCTCGCCCTTGAACATCTCCTTGTAGCGCTTGACGAAGGCGTCGTTGCCGGGGAAGCCGGAGGTGAGCGACCAGCCCACGGGCGACAGGATGCCCTCGACCGCGCCGCCGACCGCCTCGGGGAACTCCTGCAGGGTGGGGCCGGTGGAGAAGGCCGCGAGCTTGGGCTGGGCGCCGAGTTCCTGCAGGGCGCGGACCAGGCCGACGGAGTCCTCGAACTGGGTGCCGCCGACCACGATGTCCGGCTTGGCGTTGGCGATCCGGGCGGCGATGGGGGCGAAGTCGGTGGTCTCCGGCGGGTAGACCTCGTCGGCCACGGTCTTGATGCCGGCCGCGGCGAGCTTGTCGCGCAGGCCGTAGGCGGTGCCCTGGGCGAACGGGTCGTCCAGGGAGGCGTACGCCGCGGTCTTGGGCCGACTGTCCGCCGGGAGCGCCAGGATGTATTCGGCCAGGTAGTTGTAGTGGTCGCCGGCGATGGCCGGGGCGGCGTAGAACAGGTTCTTGAACCCCTGCTCGAAGACCTCCTTGGCGGCGCCCGCAGGCTCGACGAACAGCATGTTGTAGGACTCGGCGACCTCTGCGGCGGGGATCACCAGGCGGGTCGAGAACGGGCCGAACACCAGGTTGACCTTGTCCTGGGTGATGAGCGACTCGTAGTCGGAGACGACCCGGTTGGGGTCGGAGGCGTCGTCCCGGAAGATCAGCTCAACCTTCCGGCCGAGGAGGCCGCCCGCCGCGTTGACCTGGTCGGCCCAGACCTCGTACCCCTCCCGCACACCCTTGCCCGGTTCGGAGAAATCGCCGGTCAGCGGCAGGGAGATGCCGACCTTGACCGGACCGGTGCCACCGCTCTCGGCGGCCGGCTCATCGCCGATGCCGCCGCAGGCGGAAAGGCCTAGAGTGCACATCGCTACCAAGGCAAGGCTTCTGAGGGCGAGGGGAGCCCTTACCATGTCGAACCCTCCAGAGCGTGGGTCGGTTTCGCCTTCGTAAGCGCTTTCGTAAGCGCTTTCGGTTACCATGGCACGCGTTACAGCGACGTGACAAGGGGGTAATCCCGCGAATGGAAGAGCGCACAGCCATTCCGCGTCTAGTGGACGTCGCACGAGCCGCAGGGGTCTCGCTGGCGACGGCCTCCCGCGCGATGACCGGGAGCAGCGGAGTCAGCCCCGCGCTCGCGGCACACGTCCAGGCCGTGGCGGCCCAGGTCGGCTACGTCCCCAACAGCCACGCCCGAGCCCTCGCCGGCGGGCAGGCCTCCATGATCGGGCTGATCGTCCACGACGTCGGCGACCCCTACTTCGCCGAGATCGCCCGGGGCGTGCTGCGCGAGACCGAGAGCCGCGGCTACATGGCCATGATCAGCCAGACCGAGCGCGACCCGCGCGCCGAGCTGGCGCGCATCCGCACGCTGCGGGCCCACCGGGTCACCTCGATCGTCCTGGCCGGATCGGGATACGTCGAGGCGAGCACCGAGGTCGGTACCGCCGCCGAGCTCGCGTCCTTCAGCTCGGCGGGAGGCCGCGTGGCGGTGATAGGCCGCCACCACCTGCCGGTCGACGCGGTGCTGCCGGACAACCGCAACGGCGCGGAGACCGTCATGCGCCACCTGCTGGACCTCGGCCACCGCGACATCGGCGTGGTCGGTGGCCCGGCCAACCTCACCACCGTGGAGGACCGGCTCGCCGGCCTGCGGAGCGCCGCCGAGGCGCACGGCCTGAGCTGGGAGGCGATCCCCGTCGTACACGGCGACTTCACCCGCGAGGGCGGCGCGTCTTCGACCGCGCAGCTGATGCGCGGGCACCCGGAGCTGACCGCGGTCATCGCGCTCAACGACCCGATGGCCGTCGGCGCGCTGTCCTGGCTGCTGCACGACGGCCGCCTGATCCCCGGCGAGGTCTCGGTCGCGGGCTTCGACGACATCCCGGTGGCCGCCGACGTCTACCCGGGCCTGACCACAGTCCGCCTGCCGATGATCGGCATGGGCCGGCAGGCGCTCGAACTCGTCCTCAAGCCTCCCGCCGCCCGCCCCCGGCGCCGGCGCACCGGCCACGAGCTGGTCGTTCGCGCCTCCACCGGCCCGGTCCCCGCCAGGTCCGGGGCGGCCCGCCTCACCCGCTGAACCCGCACCGGCGTACCGGTGTACCGACCGCAAGGGCGATTTCAGCCTCGAAGAAACATGTCATTGACGCGACTGTAATCGTCTCCTACTTTCAGGGAAGCGCTTTCCGAGCGCCCCCATCGACTGTTAGGTAGGCGGGATGCGGAAGTCCAAATGGTTCCTGCTGACAATCGTCGCCGTCCTCGTAGGCCTCCCCCAAGTGCCACAAGCAGCCGCTTCGTCCGCACGACCGGCGGCCGCGCGACTCGATGAACCGATCACCGATCCGATCCCGGAGGAGCCGATCACATCCGGGCTGGGGCTGACCGTCGAAGAGTTCGCCTCGTTCCCCAAGTCGGAGCCGACCCCGGCGCCGACCGACCCGCGACTGGTCCGCTGGGCCCGGATCAATCACCTCGGTGAAATTCCAGATGGGTCTGGGCGCAAGTTTGTACCTGACCTAAATGGCAAGATGTACCTGCTCGAAAACGGCGCGCCGCACGTCTACCTCGACGTCGGCGCCACGTTCGCCCCCGAGTTCTTCTCCGGCCGCGGCCTCGGCCAGGGATTCGGCTTCGCGACCTTCCACCCCGAGTTCCGGAAGAACGG
Source organism: Streptosporangium sp. NPDC002544 (assembly GCF_040295965.1). Lineage (NCBI taxonomy): Bacteria > Bacillati > Actinomycetota > Actinomycetes > Streptosporangiales > Streptosporangiaceae > Streptosporangium > Streptosporangium sp. NPDC002544. The sequence goes on from NZ_JBEOWJ010000009.1 coordinate 6,619, forward strand.
CACGTTCTACACGGTCCACACCGAGCTGGCCTCGGCCACCGCGAAGACCCCGGACCTGACGCCCCAGCCGGGCACCCTGTACCACGGCATCGTGACCGAGTGGACGGCGGACGACCCGTCGGCGGGCACCTTCCAGGGGAGCCGCCGGGAGATCCTCCGGCTCGGGTTCGCAGGCCAGATCCACGGCATCCAGCAGATCGACTTCAACCCGACCGCCAAGCGGGGCGACAGGGACTACGGGCTGCTCTACGTCGCGGTGGGCGACGGCGGCACGGGCGTCCGCAACGACGAGCCCCAGAACCTGGCGCTGCCACACGGGAAGATCTTCCGGATCGACCCGCGGGCCGGGAACAGCGCCAGCGGCAGGTACGGGATCCCTGCCGACAACCCGTTCGTCGGCAGGCCGGGCGCGCTCGGCGAGATCTATGCCTACGGGATGCGCGACCCGCACCGCTTCAGCTGGGACCCGGCGGGACGGCACCGCATGTTCCTCGGGCACATCGGCGAGAAGAGCGTGGAGTCGGTCTACGAGGTCCGCGCGGGCGCCAACTTCGGATGGAGCGAGCGCGAGGGGTCGTTCGTGTTCGACAAGGCCACCTCGAACCCCTGCGAGCGCCTCCGCCCGCTGCCCGCCGACGACGAGAAGTACGGCTACACCTACCCGGTGGCCGCCTACGACCACAACCCGCCGCCGGGCTGGAACTGCACCTCCGACGTCGGGCGCGGGATCTCGGGTGGTTTCGTCTACCGCGGCCACAAGGTGCCCGAGCTGCGCGGCAAGTATCTCTTCGGGGACATCGTCACCGGCCGCATCTTCTACACCGCCGAGCGTGAGATGCGCATCGGCGCCGAGCGGGCCCCGATCCACGAGCTCATGGTCTACGACCGGACGGGCAAGCGGGTCACGATGCGGGACCTGGCGGGTGACGCCCGGATCGACTTCCGGTTCGGCCGCGACAGCGCCGGCGAGCTCTACATCCTGTCCAAGGCCAACGGCAAGATCTGGAAGGTCACCGGCACGCGGTGGTTCGCCGGCTGCGACGCCGGCCGCACCCGGGTGACCAACGTGACCCGGGCTGAGGACTGGGCCCCCGTCACCCCGGCGAAGTGGCGGTTCCCCGGGAAGGAGGTCGTCCTGGCCGAGGCCGGCCAGTCTCGCCCCGGCCCTCGCCGTCCCTTCGAGTACGCGGTGCTCTCGGCGGGGCCGAAGTTCGGCTCGGTCCGGTTCGACGGCGAGGTCAGGCTGGACACCCCCGTCGAGGTCACCAATCGCGATGTGATCGTCGTGTTCGGCTACCAGAGCGACACCCAGTTCTACTACGCCCACCTGTCGACGGATAACACGATCTACCCGCACAACGGGATCTTCGCCGTGAACAACGCCGACCGGGTGCGGATCGAGGATCAGTGGGACGAGGTGCGCTCCAGAGGCGCCAGGCCCGCCGTCACCGACACGCAGTGGCACCGGATCCGGGTGAAGCACTGCGCCGACTCGGGGGAGATCGCCGTGTACGTCGACGGCGCGAAGTCTCCGCTGATGACCGCCGTCGACACCACGTTCACCTCCGGCAGGGTGGGCTTCGGGTCGTTCGACAACATCGGCCGGCTCCGCGGCCTCAAGGTCACCGGCACCCGGGTGGACGACTGACCGTACGCGCGTGACCACGGCCGCCGCCGGGGCGGGTTCCCCGCCTCGGCGGCGGCCGCAGGAGCCGACGCCGTACCAGGGAGAAGACATTGAGAAAACGCCACCTGTACATCAGCCATGACACCGCGGCGCGGGAACACCGCCGGCCACGTGGGCTCTCGACGGCCCTGGCAGCCGCGGTGCTGTGCGGGTCGTTCATGACGGTCCCGGCCGCCCAGGCCCGGGCCGGCGCGCAGACCGTCCCCGCCGGCACGGCGGCTTCGCAGCAGTCCCGGCCGGACGTGTTCCCCGGCCTGAAGCGGGACCTGGTCGCCTACTACGACTTCGAGCACCCCACTCCCGGGAACGCCGCGCGGGAGCAGGACCAGGGCCGTTCGGGAACGGACATCGACCTCGTCAACGGCGGCGCCTCGATGCGCGTGCCGGACGGCGCCCATCGGGGGAGCCGGTCCTCGCTGCAGACGCGGCAGGTCAACCCTGCCCTCGTCGGCAACGACGACTGGAAGGCCGGCGTCTACTCGGAGACCGGGGTGCCCACCCTGAACGCCTTCAACGGCGCGAAGGGGACCACGATCATGGGGTGGTTCAAGATGACCGGCTCGAACCCGGGCCTCAACTCCAACACGCCGGCCCCGGACGACCGGTACAACGCGGTCGGGCTGGCGGGCGTCCTCACCGGCACCTCCCAGGGGCACGACGTCCGAGCCCTGCTCGAAGTGATCAACGTGTCGGGAGAGCTGCGGGTGGTCGCGCTCGGCAGGCGCGTGGACGGCGGCAGGTCCCAGACGTTCGCCGCGAGCGAGGCCTGGCAGAGCGTGCTACCGCTCGACGAGTGGGTGTTCCTCGCCGCGACGTTCGACTTCGACGAGGGCACCATGGCGCTGTACAAGAACGGGCGGCCGCTCGACGGGTTCTACACGCTCTCGGACGATCCGTGGGGCGTCTCGGGACCGCCGGAGCCGGACCTCACCTCGGAGACGGACCCCAGGGGCATCAAGATCGGCGGTAGTTTCCCGCAGAACACCCGGGAGCAGAACCCGTGCGACTGCCGACTCGACAGCCTGATGTTCCTCGACCGGTCCGTGACCGGCAAAGAGGTCTTCCAGCAGTATCGCTGGGCCACCAGGCACCGCCCCTGACCGGCCCCCGGGTGTGTTCCACGGATCTTTCCGCCTGTCGCGGCGGAGACCCGCGGAACGCCCCCTGGACGGCGTGACCGTGCCGCGGTGCGGGGAGCCCGACGACGGGCCCCCGCCCCGCGGGCATCTGGGCGCCCAACACCTGGCAGTGCGTGTGGCTGGACGGGCTCCGACATCCTGTACGGCGGCTCCGGGGACCACACTCCGTACCGCGACCGCGGGCGACCGCGGGATCGACGCGCTGATCGGCGGGACGGGTTCCGGCGCCCTGACCGCCGGCCGTGATCCCGGGCCGGGGAGACAGCGGGACGGAACCCACGCCGAAAGCGCCTATCCTGGGGCATGATCGAGTCGGGCAGCCCCGCGGACGCGGCCGCCATCCGCCCCGCCACGCCGCGTCGACCTCAAGACCGCGAGACGCCGGGAGGCACACGTGTCGGAACCGCGCCCGTTGCGTCCGGGCGAACCGACCCGGCTGGGGAAGTACCGGCTGCTCGGATGCCTGGGCAAGGGCGGCCAGGGATCCGTGTACCTCGGGGAGTCCCCTTCAGGGACGCGGGTCGCCGTCAAGGTCCTGCACGGCCACGTCGCCGGTGACCCGAAGACCCACAAGCGGTTCCTCCGCGAGGTGGAGGCGGCCCGCCAGGTGCCCCACTTCTGCACGGCACGCATCCTGGACGTCGGTACGGCCGACGATCAGCCGTACGTGGTGAGCGAGTTCATCGAAGGGGAGTCGCTGGAGCAGCGGGTCGGCTCACGCGGGCCGCTCGACCCGCGTGACCTGGCACGGCTCGCGATCGGTACGGCCACCGCGCTGGCGGCGATCCACCACGCGGGGATCGTCCACCGCGATTTCAAACCCGCCAACGTGCTGCTCGGCCCGGACGGGCCACGGGTGGTCGACTTCGGCATCGCGCGCAGCATGGACCTGGCCACCACGTCCGTCAGCCTGATCGGCACCCCGCCGTACATGTCGCCCGAGCAGCTCTCCGGGGATTCGGTGGGCCCGCCCTCCGACATGTTCAGCTGGGCCGGCACCATCCTGTTCGCTGGGACGGGCAGGACCCCGTTCGGCCATGATGTCGCCCTCGCGGCCCTGGTGTACCGGATCCTCCACCAGGAGTGCGACCTCACCGGCCTGCCGGACGGCCTGCGGCAGATCTCCGGCCGGTGCCTGGCCAAGGCAGCCGAGCACCGCCCCACGGCCGAGGAGGTCCTGCTTGGTCTCATCACCGGTAACGGGGCGGCGGTCCCCACCGGTGACCTGCTGACGACGGCCATGGGGCGGATGGCGCAGCCGTCTCCGCCGAACCCGGCATCCTCTCCGGACCTGCCGCTCACCCGGGAGCGTTCCGGCACGGCACCGCTTTCTACCGCCCCTCCCCCGACGGCGCCGACCGGCGGCCCGCCCCGGATGACACTCCCCACCGGCCCCTCCGGCGGGCCGGCGGCGTCCCCCTCCCGGGGGCTACCCCGCCGGAGCTTCCTGATCGGCGGAGGAGCCGCGCTGGCCACCTGCGCGGCGGCGGGGGCCGCGGTGCTGGTTCCCCGCTACCTGAGGGAGGCGGCCGTTTCGGCCACCTCTTCGCCCGGGGCAAGCCCGGAGGCCGCGATCATCCCGCCGTCGTCCTCGGCCACCCCGGCGACCTCGCCCACGGGCGAGCCGGCGGCCTCCCCGAGCGCGTCCGGGCTGATCCCGCCCGGCCCGGACGGGCCGCTGGTGCTTGAGAACGGCAACACGGTGCAGGGCCTCGCGGTCTCCGCCGACGGCCGCCTGGTGGCCGCCGGGTGCTGGGACGGCAAGGTCCGCCTGTGGGAGGTCCCCACCGGGAAGATGATCGCGGAACTCGACGACCGCACGTCCTACGTCGAGGGCGTGGCGTTGAGCCCGGACGGCCGGACCCTGATCAGTGTCGGCGGGGTGACCGACACCAAGGCGCACGTGTGGGACGTCGCGTCCAGGCGTCGCGTGTCGAAGTCCGTGATCGGCTCCGTCTTCGTGAGGTTCGGCCCGGACGGCGAACAGTTCGTCACCGGCAGCGGGTACGAGTGGGTCCGGCTCTGGCGGACCTCCGACCGCAAGCAGTCGGGCGCCTCCATGCGCCACACCGAACTGGTCAGGAACGCGGCGTTCAGCCCCGACGGGCGCCTGCTGGCCACCGCCGGGTGGGACGACACCGTACGGCTGTGGCACACCTCCGGCTCCAGGGCGGCCGGCAGCCCGTTGACCGGGCACAAGGACGATGTCAACGCCGTCGTGTTCCTCGACGGCGAGACCCTGGCGAGCGCGGGGTACGACAAGGTGGTGCGGGTCTGGGATGTGGCATCCCACAAACCGAAGGGAACGACGTTCAAGGGAGCCGGTTCGACGATCAACAGCATGGCGTGCAGCCCCGACGGGACCGTTCTCGCCGCCGGGACCGATGAGGACGGCGTCCTGCTGTGGGACGTCGCCACCCGACGGCGGCTCCGGCAACCCCTGGAGAGCGGCCAGGTCCACACCGTGACCTTCAGCGCCAACGGGTCCGTCCTGGCGGTGGCCGCAGGTGACGACGTGCTGCTGTACGACGTCGGCAGCCTGCGTACCGCCTGAGGATGCGGCGGTGAGAGCTCAGCCCGCCGCGCGGCGCAGGTCGAACAGCTCACGCCGTCCACCCTGGCCATGCACCCGAACGCGGGGAGCCGGGGTCTGCGACGCCGGGCACGTTAACGGCATACGTCCAGGCACTCGGCGGGCAGCTTGAAGTGGTCGCCACCGTTGACGAGCACCGCTATCGCATCGCCTGACCGGACTGGAGAGGGCGAAGCACTTCCCGTGGCGAGTTGACCTCAAGGTCACTTGAGGTTGAAGGATGGCGCGCATGGACATCGGAGTGATTCTGCCCGGCGTCGGTGTGCAGCGGGAGCAGCGGCTCGATCTGGGCACCGCCGCGCGCCACGCCGAGGAGGCCGGGCTGGACGGCGTCTGGCACGGCGACCACCTCGCCACCGGGACCGCGTCACTGGACTGCGCCGTGGCACTGGCCGTCGCGGCGGCGGCGACCACCCGGATCCGGATCGGCACGAGCGTGTTCGTCCCGGCGATCCGACCCCTGGCCTGGGCGTCCAAGCAGGTCGCGAGCCTGCAGCATGTCTCGGGCGGTCGGCTGGTGCTGGGCGTCGGGTCCGGCGGCGGGGCCGGGCAGTGGGCGGCGGCCGGAGTCCCTTACGGCGAGCGCGGCAGGCGGACCGACACCGCGCTGGAGCTGCTGGCGCGGCTGCTGGCCGGGGAGACCGTCGCGCTGGTGGACGAGCCCGGCGAGGTACGGCTCCAACCGGCCGTGACGCCGCCGCCGATCTGGGTCGGCAACGCCTCGGCGGTGGCCGTGCGGCGGGCGGCCCGCCATGGAGACGGCTGGTTCCCCTCGATGATCCCGCCGTCAGAGGTGGCCTCGGGCCGAACCAGGCTGGCCGAGCTCGCCGCAGCCCACGGACGCCCCGAGCCGATCGTCGCCATCGGCGCCACCGGCGTCCTCGGTTCGGGACCCGGCCTGCCCACCCGCGAGTCCATCGCCTCGGGCATCACCGGGTACGGCATCCCCATGGAGAAGGCCGTGCAGCTGCCCCTCACCGGGAAACCCGCGCAGGTGGCCGAGCAACTCGCCGCCTACCGCGACGCCGGGGCGCGTCACGTGGTCCTGGGCTTCGCGGGCGGCGACTGGCGCGAGCAGTGCGACCTGCTGGCCGAGGCCCGCGCACTCCTGGCCTGACCCACGCGCGCCGAGCATCACCGCTCGGGCGGCGATCTCACGGAACGGGAACCGACTCGCGGGGCAGCCCCGCGGTCTCCCTGTCCTCACCATCGGCCGGGAACCGACGCCTCCTCCGCCCTCGGGCGAACCGCCCTCGCACCGACCCGATATCCGGTGGCGGACCCGGTTGCCGGTGGTGAGGATTACGGCATGCATGTCTTCCTGGAGACCGACCGGCTCGTGCTCCGCGCGTTCACCGAGGCCGACGCCGACCACCTGCTCACACTGGACAATGACCCCGACGTCATGCGCTTCATCAACGGCGGCCGGCCGACGAGCCGCGAGGTGATCCGGGCACAGACCCTGCCGCGGCTCCTCCACGACCACCCGTGTTTCGGCACCCGCGGCTACTGGGCCGCGGAGGAGAAGGCCACCGGGGTCTTTCTGGGCTGGTTCGAATTCCGGCCCCTGGCCGACCACAGTCCTGTGGTGGTCGAACTCGGCTACCGGCTGAACAAGGCCGCCTGGGGCGCTGGCCATGCCACGGAGGGCTCGCGGGCCCTGATCCGCAAGGGATTCACGGATCTCGGGGTGGAGCGGGTGACCGCGAACACCATGGCCGTCAACACGCGATCCCGCCGCGTGATGGAGAAAGCCGGCCTGTCATTCGTCCGGAGCTTCACCGAAGACTGGCCGGAGGCGATCGAGGGCTCCGAACACGGCGAAGTCGAGTATGAACTCACCCGGGCCGAGTGGAGACGGCATCGGCAGGCGCCGGCCGTTCGGTAGCACGACGCCGCTCCGCACTTCACGGATGGCCCACGACTCCTGACAACCGCTTGGGCGAGAGCCTATCCCGATGGCCGGCGTCTGAGTTCGGCGAGGCCGGGGCGGAGATCGGGGAGCGGCGGGAAGATCAGGCGGTTGCCGGAGAGGGTGGGCAGGGCGAAGGCGACGGCCTTGCCGGGGGTGGCGGTGGTGAGGGTGATGACCGGATAGGCCTGGCAGTGGCCGTGCGAGAACCGGTGGGCCAGCAGCAGGCCGCGGCCGTTCTCGGCGAGCAATGGGAGACCGATCTCCTTCACCGAGTGCAGCAGGTTGAGGATGATGCCGATCTCGTGCGGGTCGGGGTCACCATCGACGATCTCGCACCAGGTGGGGATGCCGTCCAAGCTGAAGATCCGCAGCTCGTACGGCGGGCGGGCGTGCTTCTCGGCGTTGGCGGCGAGTTCGGCGACGGCGAGTTCGGCGGTGTCGATGTCGTCCTCGAGCAGGCCCGCCTGCTGGAGCACCTCCCGGACGACGGCCCGGGCACGACGCGAGGCCGAACCGGGCTGCAGGACCTTCACCAGCGTGCGAATGTCACTCTGCCCCGCCGCCCTGGTGCCCGGCCCTGGCGCCCCGGTGCCGCATAGTGGGCCCCTCCGACTGGCAGGGGCCTGGGTACTGATGACGCTGACACAACAGGCGATTTATCTTCGCCGCCTGACCTTCACGCGCCGGGCGGCCGGCGACATCAAAGCCCTCTACGACGGGGCAGCGGTGACGACGTCCCGCGTTCGGCCGAAAGCATCGAGACTGCGAAGGGCGCCGCGTAATGCTCGGCTGGCGTAGCGGGATTTGCGATGATGGCCGGGTGGAAGTGTGGTTCACGGAGCGCGGAAGGGTTGAGGTGATGACGTACGACCCGAAATTGGCTGCCGCGCTGTCAGGCGCCCCACTCCGCCGACTCGCGCATTGGCGCAAGGCCGACGTCATGGGCGTTGATCAGCTCCAGGGCCCGTGAATCAGACAGCAGCGTGAGCGCGTGGCGGCGACTCAACCGGCCTCGGGAGCGGCGGACGGTCCCTCGGTTGGGAACAGGATCGGGCTGAGCAGGTATTGCGCACGGTCGGGTGTGGATTGGTTCGCCAGTCGGGGCGCGATCGCGCTGCGCAGTTCGCTGATCATCTCGAGGAGCTCGTCTCGACTGAGCCAGACAGCATGCTGTCGGTAGCCGACGAGGTCTGCCACCGGGTCGGCGTGATCTCGTTCGAGGTAGGCGTTGAACTCGGCGAGCAGGATGGCCATCGCCGTGGCGAATCCGCGCCGATGATCATCGAGCGACAGCGACTCAATCATGTCGGCATCGATCGCCGCTCGATCCTGACGTAGCCGATATCGGCGCTCCACCGCGCCGCGTACCCGCCGCTCGTCGGCCACTTCCAGGACGCCCCCGGACGCGAGCAGATCGATGTGCCGGTAGATAGTGGCCTTCGAGACATCGGGAATCCGAGCGCACAACTGGGAAGTCGTCAGCGTCCGTCCCCCGCGCATCGCGTGCACGACTCGCAGCCGCACCGGGTGCGCCAGAAGCTCCAATGTGTCCACTCCCTTACAATCTCACATGTGCTACCTTTCTCATAAATTGAGAAAGGTTTGGGTGGGCATGACGATGGAAACCGACCCAGCAGCGACCGCCGTCGCGGTCGTCGAGATGGCATGCGAAGGACGCTTCGCCGAGATTGAGGATCTGTTCGCACCGCCCCTGCGGGCGGTGGTCACCGCTGAGGTGCTACAGATCGCCTGGGTTGCCGAGATGGGCAGGAGCGGACCGGTTTCCACCATCGGGGAGCCGGTGAGCGAGCGGATCGATGCAGAGCTGGTCCGCGTGAGTGTCCCGGTGACCAGCGAGCGCGGGGGAGTGACCGTGGCCATGGCGATCGACCACAACGGCAGGCTGAACGGTCTGCGGCTCGCCCCGGTAACCGCACCTTGGGCGCCGCCGCCGTACGCCGACCCGACGAGGTTCGATGAGCACGACGTCACGGTTGGCGACGGACCTCTCGCCGTGCCCGGCACGATGAGCCTTCCACACGGGACCGGCCTGCGACCCGGCGTGGTGCTACTCAGCGGAGGAGGAGCATTCGACCGCGACGCCACGAGCGGAGCCAACAAACCACTCAAAGATCTGGCCTGGGGGCTGGCCAGCCGCGATATAGCGGTGTTGCGGTTCGACAAGGTGACCTACACCCACAGCGACCAGGTGGCGAACACACCCGACTTCACGATGGCCGACGAGTACGTGCCGCACGCGGTCGCCGCCGCCCAACTACTCCGGCAGCAGTCGAGCGTGGACCCCGCCCGCGTCTTCGTTCTCGGTCACAGCATGGGCGGCAAGGTCGCTCCGCGGGTCGCGACCGCCGAGGCGTCCGTCGCCGGTTTGGTGATCATGGCCGGCGATACGCAGCCGATGCACCAGGCCGCCGTCCGCGTCGTCCGTTATCTCGCCTCGCTGGATCCCGGCCCGGCGGTGGAGGCCGCCGTCGAGGCGATCATGCAGCAGGCTGCGATGGTCGCCAGTCCCGACCTGTCATCGTCGACGCCGACCGAAGCGCTGCTGTTCGGCCGACCGGCAGCGTACTGGCTGGATCTGCGCGGCTACGACCCGGTCGCGGCCGCGGCGGCGCTGGACAAGCCGATGTTCATCCTCCAAGGCGGCCGCGACTATCAAGTGACCGTCGCGGATGACCTCTCACGCTGGAAGGCCGGTCTCGCTCACCGGCCGGATGTCACGATCCGCGTCTATGACGCCGACAACCACCTGTTTTTTCCCGGCGCAGGTCCGTCCACGCCTGCGGAATACGAGCCCCCGCAACACGTGGACCCGGCCGTCGTCGCCGACATCGTCAAGTGGCTGACGCCGGACCATGGGAAGATCGCTTGACTGGTTTCCGACGTCAAGCACCTCACGAGTTGACACGCCGAGATCGAACTTCTCACCTCTGCCGCACCCAGCCCGTGAGGTGAGGTGGCGTGTGGCGTTCTGTCCCTTGTTGGATTGCGATCCGACGAGGGACAACCAACCCTCCAGAGCGTGGAGCGGCCGGAAGACAGGGTCAAACACCAAGGTCTCTTCCGAGGGGCGCAGGCGATCCGATTCCTTCTGGTGGCGGTGGCCGTCTTATCGTCATCAACACGTGTTGGCGTAGGGGGCGGTAGTCGTGGTCGAGGAGCAAGGCGGTGGCGGTCAGGCGGAGGACGCGGCCGTGGTGGGCGCCGCGCTGGCCGGTGACGAGGGGGCGTTCGGAGCGCTTGTCGAGCCTGTCCGCTGGGAGTTGCGGGTGCACTGCTACCGGATGCTGGGCTCCTACGACGACGCGGAGGACATCGTTCAGGAGACGTTCCTGCGGGCATGGCGCCGCCGGGAAACCTATGAGGGGCGGTCGACGTTCCGGGCCTGGCTGTACAAGATCGCGACGAACGCGTGCCTGGACCTGATCGACCGGAACAACCGGCGGGCCGCGCCGTACCAGGTTCCGCCGCTGGTCGAGTCGGGCACGCCGGTGCAGCCACCTGCTGATGTGTCGTGGTTGCAGCCGGTCCCGGATCGGCTGCTGGAGCCGGCCGTCGACGGGGCCGAAGGACCGGAAGCGGTGGCGGTCGCGCGGGAGACGATCGAGCTCGCCTTCCTGGTGGCGATCCAGCATCTCCCCGCCCGGCAGCGAGCCGTGTTGATCACCAGGGATGTGCTGGGCTGGCCCGCCACCGAGACGGCCGCGCTGCTGGACACCAGCGTGGCGTCGGTGAAGAGCGCGTTGCAGCGGGCGCGGGCGACGCTGAAACAGCACCTGCCCCAGCGGCGCGAGGACTGGGCACCTTCAGCCGAGCCGAGCGCGGACGAGCGCGCGCTGTTGCGACGTTACGTCCAGGCGCATCAGCAATCCGACCTGGACATGCTTACCGGGTTGCTCGCCGAGGACGTACGGATGACGATGCCGCCACACCCGGCGTGGCTGGTCGGGCGGGATGCGCTGCTGACCCTTACCGGACAGGTCTTCGACTCCGGCTCGGAGTGGTATCACGGGCGCTGGCACTGCGTGGTCACCGGCGCGAATCTCCAACCCGCGGTCGCGCACTATGCCGAACACTCCCGCGCACCCGAGACCAAGGACCTGACCGGGCGGTTCCGCGGCCAGGTGCTGGATGTGCTGCGGATCGACGGCGGCCGGATCACCGCGATCACGTCGTTCGCACCACGCCACTTCGCCGCATTCGGCCTGCCTCTGGTCCTGTCGTGAACGTGGGATTCCAACGGCGCGAGGTGACCCTGGCCGGTGAGGTCCGCGGCTCGACGCGGCCGCATGGAATTCCTGCACGGCTGAGCCGGGCACCGATTCCTTTTCCGGCGCCGTGCCGTCATACAGCTAAACCCAGCAGCATCGAAGCGTACGAGAGAGGACCCCATGTCGAACAGGCAGGACACCGCGCTGGCCGAGCTCGACCGGCTCGTCGGCACCTGGAAGGTGAGCGGCGAGGTCACCGGCCAGGTCACCTACTCCTGGCTGGCAGGCCGTCACTTCCTCAAGCAGGAGGTCGACCTCCAGCATGCCGGCCGGCACATCACCGGCATCGAGATCATCGGCCGGGAAAGACCGTTCGGCGCCGAGGAACCGGGCGAGGACATCACCTCCCGGTTCTACGGCAGCCAGGGCGAAACCCTTGACTACGTCTACGAGATCAACGGCGACACGCTCACCATCTGGGGCGGTGAGAAAGGCTCACCCGCCTACTACCGCGCCCTGTTCAGCCCCGATGGCAACAGCCTGTCCGGGGACTGGATCTGGCCCGGCGGCGGCTACCACGCCGAACAGCACCGCGTCCACTGACCGTCGGCGCGGTCGCGACCCCGCTGTCCTTCATGCCGAGGACCAGCGGCGGAATTCAGCCAAGCCGGGGCGTAGGTCGGGAAGGGGCGGGAAGATCAGGCGGTTGCCCGACAGGGTGAGCAGGGCGAAGGCGACGGCCTTGCCGGGGGTGGCGGCGGTGAGGGTGACGGCCGGGTAGGTCTGGCAGTGACCACCGGAGAGTTGGTGGGCCAGGGGCAGGCCACGGCCGTTCTCGGCGAGCGGCGGCAGGCCGATCTCGGTCACCGAGTGCAGCAGGTTGAGGATGATGGCGACCTCGTGCGGGTCGGGGTCGCCATCGACGATCTCGCACCAGGTGGGGATGCCGTCCAGGCTGAAGACGCGCAGCTCGTACGGGGGGCGGGCATGCTTTTCGGCGTTGGCGGCGAGTTCGGCGACGATGAGTTCGGCGGTGTCGATGTCATCCTCGGGCAGGCCCGCTTGCTGGAGCACCTCCCGGACGATGGCGCGAGCACGGCGCGAGGCAGAGCCGGGTTGCAGGACCTTCACCAACGCGCGGATGTCACTCTGCCCGGTCGCACCATCCCGTCCCGTCATCCCGGCGCCATGTACTGGTGGAGTGGTGCTCTGACCGGTTGCATCGAGCTGTTTCCAGTTCTGGTCCGGCAGGGGTGCCGGGCTTTCGACCGGGTGGTGTTGGGCGCCTGGGGGGATGTCGCCTGCTGGCCGCATGAGCACGCTCCGTTCGCTGCGGGGGGTTGTGCACAGCAGGAAACGCCAGGGCGGTCGAGGGGGGAACGTCAACGCTGCTCATTGACCGCTGGCCGATCACGTTACGTTCCGGAGGTGGACGTTAACTGAACGTTTTCTCGGAGGGTAGCGATCAGAGGTCTTCGAATATCACAATGAGTTGTCATTCGATTACCAAAGGAGAACGGTCGTGGGTGAGCTGTGCGGCGGTAAGGGGCGTCCGGAGCTGGCCAGGGCGCGCAAGCGACGAGGGATGACCCAGGAGGCGGCTGCGGAGGCGGTCGGGGTGTCCGCCGCAGCCTAGGGAAGGTGGGAGCGGGGCGAGCAGGGAGTTCGGGCCTACAGCCGGAAGCGGATCGCGGCCGTGTTCGAGGTGGATGCGGTGGATAGAGGTGGGCCTTCGCGGCGACATCATCGTGGCCGAACGCTGACTTCGGAGACGGCTCACAGGCGGCTACCGTGAAGGCGGTCACGCATCTGTGGAGGTGTGAGTTGGACTCGTCCCGGCGCGAGATGCTGGCCACGTTGCCGTTCGTACCTGCGGCCCTGGGCGAGTGGCTGGTCTCCTGGAGCTACGGTCTCCCCGCCGAGTCGGCCGCGCACCACGGGTCCGGGCCGATCGTGGGTCTGGCTGATGTCACCCGGATCAACGAGTCCCGCAGGGCGTTCAGCCAGATGGACCAGCGGTTCGGGGCCGGGGTGGTGCGCCCGGTGGTCATGAACTACTTGAACGGCAGCGTGACACCGCTACTGCGTGGTCGCTACAGCGACAAGGTCGGGGCCGAGCTGATGGTCGCGGCGGCGGGGCTGACCGAGCTGGCGGGCTGGACCGCCTTCGATCTTGGCCAACATGGCAGGGCCCAGCACCATTTCGGCCAGGCATTCAAGCTGGCGAAGGCGGGGAACGACCTTTTGGCAGGGGCCTGGGTGCTGATGACGCTGACACAGCAGGCGATCTATCTGCGGCAACCTCAGTGGGCGGAGTGGCTGGCTCGCGCCGCCGTCGACACCGCGCGTCGGGCCGGAGCACCACCACGGGTCATGGCGCTGACGCTGGTCAAGGAGGCCGGGGCGACAGCCTCGCGGACCAGCGGGAGCGGGACCCATGGCGGGCATGCCGCCAGGCAGGTCGAGCGGCTGCTCGCCGAGGCCGAGCGCGCGCACGACCGGGGTTCCGACGACCGTGACCCGGAGTGGCTCGCCTCGTACGGCAGACCGGGACTGGTCGCGGCCATGGGCTGCTGCTGGCAACAGATCGGCGAGCACCGGCGGGCGGCCGGCTTCGCGGAAACCGCGATACAGGGCTACGACGGACGCTTTGTCCGCGCGGTGCAGTTCGCCCAGGTAAACGCCGCCGAGGCGTATCTCGGGATGGGTGAGCTGGAGGAGGGGATCACCCGCGCACGGGCCGCGATCCCGGCGATCAAGGCGCTGACCTCTCCCCGCCTGGTGGAGCGTCTCCAGCAGTTCGCCGGCCGGCTTGAGCCGTACCAGGGCAGCATGATGGTCCGCGAGTTCCGCGACCACCTCAACCACGAACTCGCCGCCTGACCTTCACCCGCTCGAAGCCCTCTGCGATAGGGGCAGCGGTGATGACGTCCCTCGTCCGGCCGGAAGCATCGAGACTACGAAGGGCGCCGCGTAATGCCTGACCGGTGGAGCGGGATTTGCGATGATGGCCGAGCGGAGGGGCGGTTCACGAAGTGCGAAAGGGGTGAGGTGATGACGTACGACCCGAAGCTGGCTGCCGCACTGTCAGGCGCCACGCTCCGCCAGCTCGCGCATTGGCGCAAGGCCGGCGTCAGGCGGGGCGCGGTGCTGATACCGGAGATCTCCGGCACGCGACCCGTCCTCTACTCCTTTCGCGATGTGGTGGCACTGCGAACCTGCGTCAAGCTGCGTAACGACGCCTCACTGCAGAAGATCAGGCGGGCGCTCGACACACTCCGCGGCGATCTGAAAGAGCACGACCATCTCTCGTCCTACAGGCTGGTCGCCGATGGCAGCAGCATCTATCTGGCCGAGCCGGATCAGGCGGTCGACCTGGTACGAAGGAAGGCCAACGTGGTCATCCACGAGATGGTCGACGTCCTGCAGCCGTTCTACCGTGACGGCAGGCACATCCCGCCGCTGCTGCGGCCTCGCGCGCATGTGACGGTGGACCCGGCGGTTCGCGGTGGGGTGCCCGTGATCGAGGGCACCCGTGTCCCCTATGACGAGGTCGCCGCCCTGCTCCGAGACGGGGTCCCCCCGGAGCGGATCTCCGAGTACTACCCGAGCGTCACAGCCACAGCGGCCCTGGATGCCGCCGATTTCGCCGACTACGTTGACAGCTACGATCCCCCCAAGGAGCCTCGTGAGGCTGCTGCTGGATGAGAACGTGTACCGGCCGCTCCACCAGGCCATCACCGCTTTTGTCCTGGGGCATGAGATCGTCCACCTGCTGGATCTCGATCGTTGGTCCGGAACACGGGATGAGAACCTCTACCCCCGGGCGGTGGCCGAGGGGTTTCACGTCATTCTGACCAACGACGCCCGGCAGATGCAGCGCCCCCGGGAAGTCGAGGCGATCGCCGCCTCCGGGTTGCACCGGATCGAATACCCGCACAAGCATCCTGGCCTGATCGGAATCGGTCTCGCGATCGCCACGGTCGCCGCCGGACTACCCGCCGCCCTCGCTCTTCTCGCCGAGGCGGACGGGCAACGTCTGGTGACCCTACGCGGCATCGACCCGACCCCGGCCAGCCGCCTGCGCGTCGTCGACCCGGCCATGGCCCCGCCGAAATACTGGCCGTCTCTGCCGTAGCCTCTTGCTGTGGAGCCCGACGGAAATCACCCGCACATTGGCTGCTACGCCTTCGGGGCCCATTCGGTGGCGAAGGCCTCCATCTGCCTGATAACCAGGTCCACGGCCGCGCGCTCCTCCTCCGGCGGGTAATTGCCTCAATGGGATCTGGTCGGGAACCCCTGGGGCGAATGGAACGTAAGGATCGAGGACTGAAGTGCAGCACTCCTATCGCGCTCTTTCGTTCGATGGTGACGGCACACTGTGGGATTTCGATTCCGCAATGCGGCAGGCTCTCGAAGACGCGACCCACCTTCTTCGCAGCGCAGGCGCCTTTCAGCCTGACGGGCCGGTGACTGCCGACTGGCTTCGTGAAGTCCGTGATCATGTCGCCGGACTTGAGGAGTACCGCGGGAAGACCATGGAGAGCATCCGCCTTGCCTCCTTCCAACGAGCGGTCGCTCAGTGTCAGATCTCCGATGCCGGTCTTGCTCAGGAGTTGCATGAAACATATATGGAAGCGCGCTGGAAGCGACTGCAGACCTATAGGGATGTACCGGACGCGCTTGTTGCGTTGAGTTCTCGATACAGGCTCGCTCTCGTTACCAACGGTAACACCCATCCTTATCGAGTCGATCTTGACGGCGTCTTTGATGCGGTTATCGTTTCCGCTGAATGCGGCCTGTACAAGCCCGATCCAAAAATATATCTTCATGCCTTGCTTCAAATGGAGCTCAAGCCTGCTGATGTGCTGCACATAGGCGATGATCCTGTCGAGGATGTGGATGCCGCTCAACGAGCCGGTATAGACGCCGCCTGGGTCAACCGTCAAAATGCTCGCTGGCCGTACTCCGCTTCTCCCAGACTGACCGTCAGTGATCTGGGTGAATTGACGACCCTCCTCTTGGGGTGAGGCTTTTCCATCCTGGCGCTACGTCCCTCTGGGTTCGCGATGACCGGCAAAAAGCCGCGTGAGACTACTGCTGGATGAGAACGTGTACCGGCCGCTCCACCAGGCCATCGCCGCTTTCGTCCTGGGGCATGAGATCGTCCACCTGCTGGATCTCGATCGTTGGTCCGAAACACGGGATGAGAACCTCTACCCCCGCGCGGTGGCCAAGGGATTTCACGTCATCCTTACCAACGACGCCCGGCAAAGGTCTCCATCTGCCTGATGACCAGATCCACGGCCGCGCGCTCCTCCTCCGGTCGAAGAGGTCGATCAGCACATAGGCGATCGAGTGCGAGAATTCACCCGGCGGACGCCAACGCTGATGTGAACACCGCCGCCGGGTCAGCGGCAACAAGGTGAGGAGCGGTATGGCTGATCAGCGTGTGAACGACGTGGGAGCGCCTGGACAAGGCCCGGGGGGCGAGGGAGAGCGTGGGGGCCTCGCCTGGGTGGTGACGGAGGTGGCCGCTCCCCAGTACGTCGCGATCGCGCTGCCGCCGGTGACCGGTCTGCTCGCTCATGGGTGGACAGGTGCGATGTGGGGTCTGCTCGCGGCGGCGTTGTGCGCCGGCGTGCCCGTAGGGGTGATCGCGGTCGGTGTGCGGCGGGGGCGCCTGGACTCGATGCACCTGGTCGACCGGAAATCCCGTAGAGGGCCGATGCTCGCCGGTCTGATCACGGTGGCGGTCGGCCTGGTGCTGCTCGCCCTGCTGGACGCGCCGGCCATCGTGACGGCGACGGCGGCGGTGATGCTCGGCTGGGTCCTGGTCATGGGTTCGATCACGATGTGGTGGAAGATCTCCTTTCACACGGGGGTGGCCGCCGGGGCGGCGGTCGTGCTGGCGCACGTGCTGCCCGCCGCGGCGACGCTTGCGGTGGGTGCCGCTCTCGTCGGTGTGATCGGTTGGGCGCGGGTACGGGTATCCCACCACACACCCACCCAGACCATCGCGGGTGCGGCGGCCGGAGCGGGCGTGGCGTGGGCGGTACTGACGCTGACGCTCTGACCTCGGTGGTCGTCGCCCACGTCACGCGGCTGGAATCGAGGTCTTCGCGTGTCCCACTTGAACCCGGCACGGAAGGGCTCGATACCCCCAAACGGGCCAGGGTGAGCCGGACAGGGGCCGGCCGTCACTTGAGCGGCTTCAGCGGAAAGCGATGTGTTCGCCGACGATGGCCGGGCAGGGTTGGCGGTGCCGCCCCTGCCAGGGGGAGAGGAAGTAAACCCGGGTTTACTGCCGGAACCGACAGGCCCCCGGGCTTCGCGCTGTTCTCAATCAATCGCAGCGCAGTCGATCGACGATCACACCTTAAGGTCAGGTTTCGGGCGTGGACCGTCCGGTGGCGGCGCGGCGTAGGTCGAAGAGGTCCGACGGGGAGATGGGCATCTTGTCGATCCTGATGCCCTCGGCGTCCTCGATCGCCGAGGCGATCACCGCGGAGACCGGGATGACCCCCGCCTCGCCCGCGCCCTTGATGCCCAAGGGGTTGAGCGGGGACGGGGTCTCCAGGTGGGCGGTCTCGATGAAGGGCACCTCAGTGGCGTACGGCATCAGGAAGTCCATGAACGAGGCGTTCAGCAGCTGGCCGTGGCCGTCGTAGACCATCTTCTCGTACAGGGCGCCGCCGACGCCCTGGGCGACCCCGCCGTGGATCTGCCCCTCGACGATCATCGGGTTGATCAGGTTGCCGCAGTCGTGCACCACGGCGTAGCGCAGGATGCGGATCTCCGCGGTCAGCGGGTCGGTCTCCACGATCGCCGCGTGCATGCCGGAGGCGAAGGTCGAGCGGATCGGCGAGTAGTAGTCGCGCCCCTCAAGACCCGGCTCCTCCCCCTCGGCCACCGGCGGCCGGTCGAAGGACGAGGCGCCCGCGAACTGGGTCGCCCTGGCCGCCTCGGCGTCGAAGGCGTAGCGCAGCGGGTTGGACAGCACCGCCACCGTCGCCAGCGGGATCGTGGTGCCGGGAGCGCCGACCACCCGCACCTCCCCGTCGACGATCTCCAGGTCCCGGGGGTCGGCCTCCAGCGCCTCCGCGGCGATCCGCAACGCCTTCTCCCTGACCTTCCTGCAAGCCAGGGCGATCGCGTTGCCACTCATCACCGCGGCCCGCGAGGCGAACGTGCCGACCGCGTAGCCGAACCTGCGGGTGTCCCCGGTGACCACCGAGACCCGTTCCAGCGGCACACCCAGCTCGGCCGCGGCGATCTGCGCGAACACCGTCTCGTGCCCCTGCCCCTGGGAGGTGAGCCCGGTGGAGACGTGCACCCGGCCGTCCGAGGTGATCTGGACGTGCCCGCCCTCGTACGGGCCGACACCGGTGCCCTCGACGTAGCAGCCGATCCCGATCCCGATCGCGCGCCCCTCGGCGGCGGCGCGGGCCTTCAGCCCGGGGAAGTCGTCCCAGCCGATCAGCTCCTTGAGCAGCCGCAGCGACTCCGGGTAGTCGCCGCTGTCGTAGATCAGCGGGCGGCCGTCCTGGAAGATCAGGCCCTGGTCGTAGGGGAACTCGTCGGGCTGGATGAAGTTGGCCGCGCGCACCGCGGTGCGGTCGGCCCCCAGGTGCTCGGCGATGTGGTCCATGGTCCGCTCCATGCAGAAGACCGCCTGCGGGCGGCCCGCCCCCCGGTACGGGGTGACCTGCACGGTGTTGGTGTAGATCGAGGAGAACTCGACCCGATAGGCGCCGATCCGGTACGGGCCGAGGAGCTGGGTGGAGGTGATGATCGGCACGATGATCCCGTACGGCGTGTAGGCGCCGTGGTCGTGCAGGATCTCGACGTCCAGGCCCAGAATCCGGCCCTCGTCGTCGAAGCCGACCCGGACCGACTGCACCTGGGCGCGCTCGTGCGCGGAGGAGATGAAGTGCTCGCGCCGGTCCTCGGTCCACTTGACCTCCTGGCCGAGCGTGATCGCCGCCCACGGGACCAGGATCTCCTCCGGCCAGGGGTGCACGATCTTCACCCCGAAACCGCCGCCCACGTCCGGGGCGACCACCTCGACCTTCGGCAGCGGCAGGCCGAGCTTGGCCGCGATGGCCATCCGGACGCTGGTGGAGGTCTGGGTGCTGGAGTGGACGCGTAGCGAACGGTCGTCGGCGTCCCAGCGGGCGTGCACGCCGCGCCCCTCCAGCGGCATGGACGCGCTGCGCTCGATGTCGAGCCGGAAGGCCAGCGTGTGCGGCGCGGCGTCGATGGCCTCGCGCGCGCCGAGCCCGGCGGCCGAGGGCACCTCCTGGACCAGATGCGCGCCGACGTTGCCCGGCACGTCGGCGTGCACGAGCTGGGCGGACTGCGCGGCCTCCTCCACCCCGACCACCGGCTTGAGGATCTCGTAGTCGACCTCGATGAGCGCGCAGGCGTCCTCGGCGAGGTAGCGGTCACGGGCGACGACCATCACGACGGGCTCGCCGACGTGCCTGACGATCTCGCGGGCCAGCGGGTACGCGGTGCGGCCGTGGGTCAGCGCCGGATGCGGGATGAGCAGCGGCAGCGGCTCGGCGAGCGCGCCCGGCAGATCCTCCCAGGTGTAGATCGCCACCAGCCCCTCGACCTCGATGGCGGCCGAGACGTCGATGTCGCGGATCCGGGCGTGGGCGTGCGGGGATCGGACGAACGCCGCCTGCAGCGCCCCCGGCGCCAGGTCGTCGAGGTAGAGGCCGCGCCCGGTCAGCAGCCGGGGGTCCTCGCGCCGCCTGACCGGCTCGCCGAACAGTTTCGTGGTCATGATCGCCTCACCGGGACGTGTCTCCTGCCTCGCCCGCCCGAGGGTCCTCCGGGACCACCCGGAAAGTCCTCGTGCTCCCCCGAGAATCTCCCGCGCCCGCTCAAGGCTCCTCCGCCATGATCTCGGCCGCGCGGTGGACGGACTTGACGATGTTCTGGTAGCCCGTGCACCGGCACAGGTTGCCGGAGATGCCCTCCAGCACCTCCTCGTCGCTCGGCGCCGGGTTGTCCCGCAGCAGCGCGGTCACCGTGCACAGGAAGCCGGGCGTGCAGAAGCCGCACTGCAGGCCGTGGCACTCGGCGAAGGCCCGTTGCACCGGCGAGAGCGTGCCGTCCTCGCCGGCGAGCCCCTCCACCGTGGTGATGTCGCGCCCGTCCACGGTGACCGCGAACGTCAGGCAGGAGCGGACGGGCTCGCCGTCCAGCAGCACCGTGCAGCATCCGCAGACCCCGTGCTCGCACCCGACGTGCGTGCCGGTCAGGCCGAGGTCGTGCCGCAGGCAGTCCGAGAGCAGCCGCCGCGCCGGGACCGAGGCCTGCCTGACCACCCCGTTGACGGTCAGCGTGATCTCATGCATCTACGGCCTCCCTGGCGGCGTCACGGAGTGCCTGCTCGGTGAGGACTCCGGCGAGGTGCCGCCGGTAGGCGGCGGTCGCGTGGATGTCTGCCTCCGGCTCGATCCCGTCCTGCACGGCGCGGGCCGCCGAGGCCCAGTCCGCCGAGTCCGGCGGCCGGTGACCGACGGCCTCGGTGACGTCGACGAGCACCGGGACGGGGCCGAGGCTCACGCACGCCACCGTGGCCGAGGTGATCCTCAGATCGTCGTCCAGCACGACCAGTGCCGCGATCCCGGCCAGGGCGTAGTCGCCGTGCCGCCGGGCGACCTCGCGGAACGCGGTGCCCGAGCGCGGGGGCGGGACGGGGAAGAACGCGGAGACGGCCAGCTCGCCCGGGTCGATCGCCGACTCCAGGGGGCCGGTGAAGAAGTCCTCGGCGGCCACGTCCCTGACGGCGCCCGGCCGGGCCAGCCGTACCGAGCCCCTCAGCAGGGCGAGCACGGCCGGCAGTTCGGCGGCGGGGTCGGCGTGGGCCAGGCTGCCGACCACGGTGCCCCGGTTGCGGATCACCGGGTGGGCCACCAGCCGGAGCGCCTGGCGCAGCAGCGGCTGGGCCGCGGCGACCTCCTCGGAGCGTTCCACCGCCGCGTGCCTGGCCAGGGCGCCGACCCGCACTCCGCCAGGCTCGACGTCGACGGCCGCCAGTTCGGCCAGCCGGTTGATGTCGACCAGATGCGCGGGGGCGACCAGCCGCATGTTCAGCAGCGGGATCAGGCTCTGCCCCCCGGCGAGCACCTTGCCGTGCTCCCCGGCCCCGGCGAGGGCGTCGAGCGCCTCGCCGAGGGAGCGGGGGGCGTGGTATTCGAAAGGGGGTGGTTTCACCCGGCGGCCTCTCGTTGTGGCTCGGACACCTCTGCCGGACCGGCGCCGCCCCGTCCGGAGATGGCCCGGAGCAGGTGGTAACCCACCACCACCACGATGGTGCCGAGGGCGATGCCCTCCAGCGTGAAGTCCGAGCTGATCATATGCTTGACCGGGCCGATGGCGAGGATGATTCCCGCCCCGATCGGGACGAGGTTGACCGGGTCCGCGAAGTCGACCCGGTTCTCGATCCAGATCTTCGCGCCGAGCAAGCCGATCATGCCGTACAGGATGACGGTGATGCCGCCGAGCACGCCGCCCGGCGTGGCCGCGACCAGCGCGCCGAACTTCGGGCAGAGGCCGAACAGGATCGCGATGACGGCGGCGATGTAGTAGGCGGCCGTCGAGTAGACGCGGGTGGCGGCCATGACGCCGATGTTCTCGGCGTAGGTGGTGGTCGGGGAGCCGCCGAAGGTGCTGGCCACGACCGTGGCGGCGCCGTCGGCGATGACCGCCCGGCCCATGTACGGGTCGACGTCGGTCTTGGTCATCTCGCCGACGGCCTTGACGTGGCCGACGTTCTCGGCGACCAGCGCGATCACGGCGGGCAGCACCAGCAGTACGGCGGAGAACTTGAAGTCGGGGAAGTGCATGTTCGGCAGGCCGATCCAGTCGGCCGCCGCCACCGCGTCGAAGCTCACCCTCGGGTGCGTGTCGATCGCGCCGGTGCCCGCGTTGAAGGCGGTGATGTTGCCGAAGATCTTGTCGGCCCCCCAGGAGAGGACGAAGCCGATGATCAGGCCGAGCAGGATGGCGATCCTGCCGATGAAGCCCTTGAAGAGCACGATGAGGACGAACGTGACGGTCATCGTGATCAGAGCCATCCACTGGTCCTGCGGCCAGTAGATGTCGGCGACGACGTACGCCAGGCCGAAGCCGATCAGCATGACGACGGCACCGGTGACGACCGGCGGGAAGACCCGGTTGATGACCTGCACGCCGAGGAAGTGGACGGCCACACCCACGAGCGCGAGTACCAGTCCGGCGACGAGGATGGCGCCGGTGACGATCGCGTCGGTGGCGGGCGTGTCACCGCCCATGAGCGCCCGGATGGCGAGCACGCCTCCCACGAACGACGCGCTGGTCCCGAGGTAGCTGGGGACCTTCCCCTTCACGATGAGCAGGAACATGATCGTTCCGACGCCCGAGAACATGATGGCGACGTTGGGGTCGAGCCCCATCACCAACGGGAAGACGAACGTGGCGCCGAACATCGCGACGACGTGCTGCGCCCCGAATCCGACCATCCGCGGCCATGACAGCCGCTCGTCGGGTCTGACCACCTCTCCCGGGGCGAGTGTTCGGCCGTCGCCGTGTTTCGTCCAACCTGCAACCATCGAGCCCCACCTTTCACCGGGCCGTCGGTCGGTGGCCACCCCGCGGGCATCCCTCCGGCGAGTCCCTTACTACCGTTGCGGGCACATTAGGACTGAGCCCATGTGCGGACATCGTCATGATCTGCCAAATCTGAGCAGCTGACCAGTGAATGCCTCGCGCACCACCAGTGAGAACGCCCGGTGAAGGACACGGGGGACGGTGAAAGATATAGGTATGTGACATGGCCGGCAGCGCGGACGGCCCGTCGCGGCCCGGAAAAGCGGCCCGAGAGAGCGGCCGGGGGCAGGCGGACGGCCCGCCGGAGAGCAGGGCGGGGCCGGTGACGGGATCAGGCTCCGGCGGCGACCACCCGGATCTCGAAGCCGTCGCCGGTCACCACCTGGCCGTTACGTATCTTGCAGGTCTTGCGGAGCTCGACCTCACCGTCCACCAGCACGTTGCCGTCGGCGATGAAGTGCTTGGCCTGACCGCCCGTCTCGGTGACGCCGCAGTACTTGAGCAGGTCACAGAGCGGGATGTAGTCGGTTTCCAGCTCGAAGGTCTCGTTCACGCCGAACAGCTTAGGTCCCGCGCGCTCCAGGACGCGGGTGCTCCTTCGGACGCCGACTCCCGCGCACGTCCGGGACGCGGAGCACCGGTCTCAGATCCCCCTCATCCGCAGGACGTGCAGGGCCAGGGTGAGGTTCAGCCGCAGGTGGGCGTCCTCGGTGAAGCCGCCGAGCATGCGTTCCAGCTTGCCGATCCGGTAGCGCAGCGTGTTGTAGTGGAAGTGCAGTCTGCGCGCCGTCTCCGCCACGTTGAGGTTGGTCTCCAGCAGCACCTGCAGGGTGCGGCGCAGGTCGGCGTTCTCCGCGTCGTCGTCGGAGGCGAGCGGGCCGAGCGTCTCGCGGACGAAGGCGTGCAGCTCGGCGGTGTCGTTGACCAGGGAGAGCAACCGGTAGACGCCGAGCTGGTCGAAGTGCGCGACCGCGCCGTTGCCGTGGAGCTGGCGGCCCACCCGCGCGGCCTTCAGCGCCTGGCCGTACGCCTCGGGCAGCGCCTCGGCACCGACGGCGGTGCGGCTGGCGCCGGTGGAGAAGGTGGCGGGCAGGCACTCGGCGAAGGCCACGGCGGCGTCCTTGGCCAGGCGGCCCGCGTCGACCGCCGCGTCCACGATGGTGACGACCTCGTGGGAGAAGCCCGCCACCGCGCCGCGCGCGTCGTGGCGGCGCATCGCGGCGGTCCAGCAGGTGACCAGCCGGTCCTGGGCGGCGCGCTCGTCGCCCTCCGGGTCGAGCTCGGCCACCAGCACGGTGACCGGGCGCTGCAGGTCCCAGCCGAAGGCCCTGGCCCGGGAGGAGACCCGCTCGGAGCCTCCCGCCCTGCCGGTGAGCACGTCGCGCAGGAAGTCGGCGCGGTACTTGCTCTCGACCGCGTTGACCGCCTCCTGCCGGGTCACCACCAGCGCGGCGACCGTGGCGGCACGTTCCAGAATGCCGACATCGCTGTCACCGATCGAACCGACGGGGCCGCAGGCGACGATCCTGCCGTGGTGGTGGCCGCCCGCCACCACCGGCACCGAGGTGTGGCGGGAGTCGGGGGCGCCGCGCAGCGCGGCCACGTGCTCGGCCGGCCCGGCCGAGGCCAGCACGTGGCCCGTCCCGTCCAGCACCGCCACGCCCACGTCAAGCAGCCCCGCCACCTCGGCCGTCACCTCGCGCAGCCCGCCCCCGGCGAGCACCACCTGGACCAGCGCCCGGTGCGCCTCCTCCGCCCTGGCCAGCACGACGGCCTGGCGGTTGAGGATGTCGGTGAGCACCTGGTTGAGGATGTCGTCGAAACCGACGTCGTCGGGAAGCTGGATCAGCGGGAAGCCCAGCCGGTCGGCCTGCTCCACCATCTCCTCCGGCAACTCGTCGAGGTAGCGGCCGAGCTTGATGGCCAGCGCGGCCAGACCGCGCTCGTCGAGGTCGGCCACCAGCCTGCCGAGCGACTGGGGGGTGTTGCGCAGCGGGTAGCCGGTGGTGAGCAGCAGCTCGTGCGGCTTGACCCAGGCCAGGACGTCGGGCACCTCCATCACGTTGAGCCGCTGCACCACCCGGTCCAGGCCCCGCTCTCCCGCGATCAGCCGGGCTCCCGCCAGCGTCGAGACGCCGAGGACCTCGCCGACGGCGACTCCGTGAATGATCGTTCCGGTGCTCGCCGGCCGTACGGGAGGTTCCATGAGGCGATTGTGACCGATAGACCCGTCTGTCAGGAAGAGCCAACCTTTGGGCTGACTGTTGGCAGCTTTATCCGTACGGCCTGCGTCCACGCCCGTTCTACCGTACGGCTCAATGGATGGGGGAGTCCGTGAGCGAGCGAACCGCTGGAGAGAGCACCTTCACACCCACGGGGCCTGCCGAGGAGCGCTCATGAGCGTTGGAACGCGCCCGAAGGCGCGGCACGTGCACGTGCGGACACATGGCACCGGCGCGGCCAGCACGACCCTGCGCCAGGTGCTGGAGGCGCCTCGCCGCCCGGCGCGGGTGCTGGCGGCCTTCCCCGCCGGCGTCTACCTTGAGGTACGCACCGAGCTGGAACCGCAGGTCATCGCGGTGGTGACCGGGCAGGCCACCCGCCTGCCCAACGCCATGGTGGTCACCGACCCGATGCCTCAGGTCGCGGTGGGTGACGAGGCGTGCGTCGGCGACGGCTCGATCGACGTCGGGCGGCTCAGCCTGCGGGCCCATCGCTGGTGGAACCCGGCCCCGCCGCTCGGCACCGTGAAGGTGGCGGAGCTGGTCCGCTCGCTGCCCGCGATGACCGAGCTGTGCGAGCGGTCTCCGAGGCGGTCGGGGCTGGAGGGCAACGGCGCCGCCGGCCTGCTGGCCCAGGGGTGCGCCGAGGGCTCGCTGCTGAAAAGCGTCGTGGCCGCCGAGCAGCTGGTCGGTCTGGGCCCCGGGCTCACGCCGAGCGGTGACGACGTGCTCGCGGGACTGCTGGTCGCGCTGCGCCACCTGGGCGGCGCGACGGGGGCCGGCCGTGCCGTCTGGCTGGCCGACTGGCTGGCCGCCGCCGTCACCTTCGACGTACGGGGCAGGACCACCCCCATCTCGGCGGCGCTGCTGCACTGTGCCGCCAGGGGCGAGGGCAGCGGCGAGGTCCTGGCCGTGCTGCGGGGCCTGGCGGGGCGGCAGTCCCTGGAGCCGGCGCTCCGCCGCCTGCTCCAGCTGGGCCACACCTCAGGGGCCGACCTGGCATGGGGGCTGCGCATCGGGCTCGCGGCGGTGATCGATCTGGAAGGCAGGGGCAATTGAGCACTGATGTGGTCCGGGTGCGCACCGGGGTCTACCACGACTCCGTGAGCCTGATGCGGGTCAGCCGGACGGCGACCGCGCTTCCCGGCGTGGAGGTCGCGGTGGTGGCGATGGCCACGGAACTCAACCTCGGGATCGCCGCCGAGCTGGGGTTCGACCTCCCCAAGGCCGGTCCCGCCGACCTGCTGATCGCGCTGCGCGGCGGCGAGGCGGACGCCCTGGAGGCCGCCCTCGCGGAGCTGGACGGGTTGCTGGCGGGACTCTCCACCCCGCCGGCCGGCGGCGCCGCCGAGCACCCCCCGCACACGGTCCGTGCCGCGGCCCGCGAACACGCCGCCACGCTGGCCCTGGTCTCGGTACCCGGGCCGCACGCGTTCGCCGAGGCGCTGGACGCGGTCGAGGCCGGCCTGTCTGTGATGATCTTCAGCGACAACGTGCCGGTCGAGCAGGAGGTACTGCTCAAGCGACGCGCCGCCGAGCTCGGCGTGCTGGTCATGGGCCCGGACTGCGGCACCGCGGTGATCGGCGGAGCCGGTCTCGGATTCGCGAACGTCCTGCGGCCGGGCCCGGTCGGTCTGGTGGCCGCCTCGGGGACCGGTGCGCAGCAGGTGGCCTGCCTGCTGGACCACGCGGGAGTGGGGGTCTCCCACGTGCTGGGCGTGGGCGGCCGTGACCTGTCCGCGGACGTGGGTGGGCTGTCCACCCTGCGCGCCCTGGAGGCCCTCGACGCCGACCCCGCGACCGAGCTGATCGTCCTGATCTCCAAGCCTCCCGCGCCCGAGGTCGCGCGGGCCGTCGCCGAGACCGTCGCGAAGCTCGGCACTCCGGTCGTGACCGCCCTGCTCGGCCCCGGCCAGGACGACCTGACCACGGCGACCGAGACCGCCCTGCGCGCCCTCGGCGCCCCGGTCCCCGCCTGGCCCTCCTGGCCCGCCCCCGGCACGGCGCGGGGGCACGCGGGAGGTCTGCGCGGCATCTACTCGGGTGGGACGCTCTGCGTGGAGGCACGGCTGATCACCGGAAGCGGGGAGTTCACCGACTTCGGCGACGACGCCTACACGGTCGGCCGGGCCCACCCGATGATCGACCCGACGCTCCGCCTGGAGGCCCTGGCCGAGGTGCCGCCGGGCGAGGTCGTCCTGATCGACGTGGTCCTCGGCCACGGCGCCGACCCCGATCCCGCCGCGACGCTCGCGCCCGTGATCGCCGGGGCCACCGCGAGAGGTGTCACGGTGATCGTCGCCTTGGTCGGCTCCGAGGGCGACCCGCAGGGACTGAACGCGCAGGCCGAGACCCTGAACGCGGCGGGCGCCGCGGTGTTCACCTCCAACGCCCAAGCCGCGGGACACGCCGCCGAGGTCGCCGGGATCGCTCGTTGACCGCCGTCGGACGCCGGGTAGCGGCTGCCCTCTCCCCGGACGTCACCGTTCTTCGCTCAGGAGTTCACCCATGACGCTGACCATGCTTTCCGGCGAGCCGGAAGTGATCACGGTGGGGGCCGGCGTGCTCGGCGAGGCGCTGGACGCCCAGGCCGTCCCCCGGACGCGGGTGGACTGGCGCCCGCCGATGCCCGGCACCGAGGCCGACCTGGCCCGGGTGCTGGCCGACCCGCGCAGGGGCCGCGCCAACGAGACGGCGGTGGGCCGCCTGGTCTCCGCCCGGCCGCAGCTCGTCGGGGTGCGTCCCGCGCACGAGGTACTCGACCTGCCGAAGGGCACGTTCCTGCACGCGGGGCCGCCGATCGAGTGGGAACGGGCGTCGGGTCCGATGCGGGGCGCGCTCATCGGGGCGATGCTGCTGGAGGGGCTGGCCGCCGACGCCGCCGACGCCGAGGAGCGGCTGGCCCGCGGGCAGGCGCGGCTGGACTCCTGCCACCACCACCGGACCGTCGGGCCGATGGCGGGCGTGGTCACCCCGTCGATGTGGATGTTCGAGGTCCATGACGCCGAACACGGCGGCACCGCCTACTGCTCGCTCAACGAGGGGCTGGGCAAGGTGCTGCGCTACGGCGCGTACGGCCCGGAGGTGCTGAGGCGACTGCGCTGGATGGCCGAGGTGCTCGGCCCCGTGCTCCAGGCCACCCTGGAGCGGAGCGGTCCGCTGGACCTGCGGGCGCTGACCGCGCAGGCCCTGCAGATGGGCGACGAGCTGCACAACCGCAACCGCGCCGCCACCTCGCTGCTGGTCCGCGAGCTGGCTCCCGAGGTGGTGGAGGCCGCTCCCGGCCACGCCGCCGAGGTGCTCCGCTTCATCAACGGCAACGACCACTTCTTCCTCAACGCGGGCATGGCCGCGTGCAAGGTCAGCGCGGACGCCGCGCGGAACGTCCCCGGCTCCACGATGATCGTCGCGATGGCACGCAACGGCACGGACTTCGGGGTCCAGGTCTCCGGGCTGGGCGATCGCTGGTTCACCGGCCCCGCGGGCGTGCCGGACGGTCTCTACCTCGGCGCGTACGGTCCGGACGACGCCAATCCCGACATCGGCGACTCCACGATCACCGAGACGGCCGGCCTGGGGGGCTTCGCGATGGCCGCGGCCCCGGCGATCGTGCGGTTCGTCGGTGGCGACGTCTCGGACGCGACGGCGGCCACCCGTTCCATGTACGAGATCACCCTGGCCGAGCATCCCGCGTACCAGATCCCGGGGCTGGACTTCCGGGGCACGCCGGTCGGCGTCGATGTCACGCTGGTCGCCAGGACGGGCCTGCTGCCCACCGTGAACACCGGTATCGCCGGCCGGGTCGCGGGGACCGGACAGGTCGGCGCGGGCCTGGTCAGCCCGCCCGCCTCGGCTTTCACCACGGCACTGGCCGCACTGGCCGAGGCGGCCGATCATGGAAACGGATCGGTTTAGCGCGATCCCTTGGCTATTGAGAACGGGCAAAGCTGACAATTCACCCGCTCGCCGGTAGCATTCGGCGACGTCAGGGCGCGGACACAAGTTCAGTGATCCGAAGAACACCGATCACTGACAAATGCCGTCAAGCGCTTTCTCCGTATGCCAACTTCCATTACCGAATGACATCCCGATATCGTGTCCAGCCTTACAAAAAGGGCTGGTTGTGGGGAACGGGGTACGATGACCGATCGCTTGCTCGGGAGAAACCCCCAGGGGCCTGAGGGTGGCGATTCCGCCGGAGCCACACCGGAGGGCCAGGGCAGGCTGGTGGGCAGGCGCTACCGCCTGGTGTCGCCGGTGGGCCGTGGTGGGATGGGCATGGTGTGGCACGCCCACGACGTCCTGCTCGACCGGGACGTCGCGGTCAAGGAGCTGATCCTCCCCTACGGGCTCGACCAGGCGGGCAGGCAGGGGGCGCACCGGCGGATGCTCCGCGAGGCCCGCTCGGCGGCCCGGCTCAGCCACCCCGGCATCGTCACGGTCCACGATGTCGTCGAGGAGGACGGCCGCCCCTGGATCGTGATGGAGCTGGTCCGCGCCTGGTCGCTTGAGCAGGCCGTACGGCAGAGCGGACCGCTGCCCGTGGTCCAGGCCGCCGAGATCGGCATCCGGGTGCTCGACGCGCTCCGCCACGCCCACGCCGCCGGGATCATGCACCGCGACGTCAAACCCGGCAACGTGCTGCTGACCTCCGACCGGGTGGTGCTCACCGACTTCGGCATCGCCGCGATAGAGGGCGACGTCACGATCACCCAGACCGGCCTGCTGATGGGCTCCCCCGCCTACATCCCGCCGGAGCGGCTATCGGGCCGGCAGGTCACTCAATCCTCCGACCTGTGGTCCTTCGGTGCCACGCTCTACGCGGCGGTCGAGGGCCGGCCCCCCTACGAGGGTCCTGACGCGGTGGCCGTGCTCGGCGCGATCCTCACCCAGGAGCCCAACCGCCCCCAGCGAGCCGGTGCCCTGATCACCGTCATCGAGGGCCTGCTCCGCAAGAACCCCGCCGACCGGATGAGCGCCGCCCAGGTGTCGGATCTACTGGACCGGGTGCTGCGCAGCCACGGCTCCAGCACCCCGAACCGCACGCCCAGCCCGGCGCCCTCGTCGATGCCGGTCCCCGGCGACTCCATGCCGATGCACCTGATGCCCCCGCTGGACGTGCCGTCGGGGCCGATGCCCTCCCGGATCATCGAGACGCCCTCCGGCCCGATCCGGGTACCTTACGACCCCGCCGCCGACTCCTCGGGCGGTCACGCGCTCCCCTACGACGCACTCGCCGGCCCGAGCGGGGGCCACCGCGCGGACCTGCTCTCCCTCCCCGGGCACTCCTCAGCTCCCAGGTCCGCGCAGACCGGTGGGCACCAGCGCGGCTACGACGCGTTGCGCATCCCGGCGACCGGACCTGACGGCAACCCGTTCGACGCGCTGACCAGCTTCTCCGGCGACCTTCCCGGTGTCCCGCCGTCCGCACCGCCGCGCGATGGGCGGAGCGGGGCCGCACCCTGGCCAATCCAGGGGCCCACCCCGGCCCCGCAGGAGCAGGCCCCCTCCGACGCCGTACGGAACTCCCAGGCCCTGACCTCACCCGGCAGGGTAGGGGCACGCGCGGGCACGCGCCGCGCGCCGGAGCGCGAGGGCGGCCGGTCGCGCGGCAGCGGCCCCGACAGCCGTCTGCTGATGCTCGGCGGGGGCGGCGTGCTGGCCATCGTGGTCGCCGGGCTCATCGTCTTCCTGATCGGCGACGACTCCGGCACCGCGAACCCCACGGGCCCCTCGGCGGCGATCTCCGCGCCCGCCGACCCGGGGACGTCCTCCGGGGCCGACGAGGAGATCCCCGACGGCTTCAAGTCGGCGAGCGCCGCCGGGGTCTCCGGCGCGGTGCCCGGCGACTGGACCGTGAAGGCCGGCCCCAAGGGAACCGTCACCTTCTCCGGGCCGAAGGGCGGCGGGCAGAACATCGTCGTCGTCGAGGTGCCGGTCGGGGACCCGGTGGCGGCACTCCGCAAGGCGAGCAAGAA
This sequence comes from Streptosporangium sp. NPDC002544, assembly GCF_040295965.1. NCBI lineage: Bacteria > Bacillati > Actinomycetota > Actinomycetes > Streptosporangiales > Streptosporangiaceae > Streptosporangium > Streptosporangium sp. NPDC002544. Next base: position 37,989 of record NZ_JBEOWJ010000009.1, read on the forward strand.
GGGCCTGGACGAGTACACCGAGGTGGGCGTGACGGCGGTGAACTATCGCTCGTGGAAGGCCGCGGACTGGGAGTACACCTACGTCCAGCCCAACGGCGTCCCGATGCACGGGCTGACGCGCTACGTCGCCGTCAACGGCCAGACCGCCTACCAGATCACGTTCAGGGTGCAGGATCTCGACTGGGAGAAGAACTCGGAGATCCTGGGCACCTTCTTCGCCACCTTCACCTCCGCCGACTGAGCCTGTCCGCGAGACGACTTCCCGGTTCGGTCACGAGTGATGACAGACTTCACTCGTGACCGCCGACACCACGCCCCCCGACATCTCCGGTGCCCGCAGTGACGGCGGTGAGCGGATCGCCACGGTGCAGCGACGGACGCTCGCCGTCCTCTCCGCCGCCCAGATCAGCGGCGGGATCGGCGTCGCCGTGGGACTCGCCTTCAGTTCGGTGACCGTGAAGGAGCTCTCCGGCTCCACGACGCTCAGCGGGCTGGCCGGGACCGCGACGGTGCTGGGCGCCGCGCTGCTGGCGCTGCCCACCGCCAGATCGTCCGGCCGGGGTGGCCGGCGGGCCGGGCTCACCCTGGCCTACGGGTGCGCCCTGCTCGGCTGCCTGGTCTCGCTGCTCGCCCTCACCATGGGTTCGTGGCCGCTGCTGCTGGCCGGGCTGGTGCTGTTCGGCGCGGCCAGCGCGGGCAACCTGGCCTCCCGCTACGCCGCGACCGACCTGTCGGCGCCGGGGCACTCGGCCCGGCACCTGTCGCTGGTGGTGTGGGCCACCACCATCGGGGCGGTCACCGGCCCGAACCTGGCGGGGCCCGCCGAGCGGTTCAGTGCCGGGTTCGGCCTGGCACCGGGTAGCGGCCCGTTCGTCCTCGCCCTGCTGAGCTTCGCGATCACCCTCGGCGTCATCCTCCTCGCCCTGCGCCCGGACCCCCTGCTTCTGGCCCGCTCCGCGTCCCTGCCCCCATCCCTGCCCCCGGACACCGTTCCGGACGGCACCGCCCTGGACGGCACGATCCCGGAGGCCGCGTCACCCGCCCCCGGGGGGCGGAGCACGACGCCGCACGGCTCCGACTCCACTCCCCCCTCGGTCCCGGCCACGGCCTCGGGGAAGGGCGGGGGCACGTTCCGCGCCGCCTGGCGGGTACTGCGTGAGACCCCCCTGGCGAGGCGCGCGCTGGCCGCGATCGCGGTCAGCCACACCGCCATGGTGTCGATCATGTCGATGACCCCGGTCCACCTGGACCACGGCGGCTCGACGTACACGGTCATCGGTATCGTGATCAGCCTGCACATCGCGGGAATGTACGTGCTGTCCCCCGTGGTCGGCTGGCTGGCCGACCGGGCCGGACGGACACCGGTGCTGGTGCTGGGGATGGGCCTGCTGCTGACCTCCGCCGTCCTCGCGGGCGGGGCCGGGGCGCACGACGTCACGCGGATCACCGCCGGGCTGACCCTGCTCGGCCTCGGCTGGTCCTGCGGGCTGATCGCCGGCTCGGCGATGCTCAGCGAGGCGGTGCCGCTGGCACACCGCACCTCCGTGCAGGGCCTGTCGGACCTGCTGACGAACCTCTGCGGCGCGACCGGAACCGTGGCCGCCGGGGTGATCGTCGGCGGTCTCTCCTACGGCGCGCTCGGCGTGGCCGTCGGGGGCATGGTGACGATCACCGGCGCCTGGCTGGTCCTGAGCAGGAACTGACCCGCCGGGATCCGGGGCTCCTGGCCGCTCATCCCCGCCGGGCGGAGCTCACTTGGCGTCGGCGTAGCACCGCACCTGGACCGCCTGCATCGGGAAGCGGACGGGGGTCGAGCCGAACAGCAGCCGGCTCGCCTCCTCCGCCGCCCTACCGACCGCCGCGACGACCTCGTCGGCCTGCTCGGCCGGGCAGTGCACCATCACCTCGTCGTGCTGGAAGAACACCAGCCTGGCCGGGTCGGGCAGCAGGCCGCGCAGCACCGCCATCAGCGCGAGCGCCCACTCGGCGGCGGTCGCCTGGACCACGAAGTTTCTGGTGAACCGGCCGCGGTCGCGGGCCGCGCGGCCTCCCTCGGGCCCCGAGACCAGCTTCCGCCAGCCGGCCGAGGGCGGCGGCGAGGTGCGGCCCAGCCAGGAACGGACCACCTTGCCCTCCTCCCCCGCGCGGGCGGCGTCCTCCACGAACTGGTAGGCGCGGGGAAAGCGCTGGCGCATCACGGCCAGCAGCTTGGGCGCGTCTCCGCTGGTGCCCCCGTACATCGCCGACAGCATGGCGATCTTGGCGTTGTCGCGCTCGCCGCCGAACGCCTGCGCCAGCGCCTGGTAGAGGTCGATCTGCCCGGCCGCCTTGGCCAGGCCGCCGTCCCCGGCCATGGCGGCCAGCACCCGCGGTTCCAGCTGGGCCGCGTCGGCGACGACCAGCGCCCAGCCGTCGTCGGCCACGATGACCTTGCGCATCAGCTTGTGGATCTGCAGGGCGCCGCCGCCGTTGGTCGCCCAACGGCCCGTCACCACGCCGCCCACCACGTACTCGGGCCGGAAGCGGTGGCCTCGGACCCACTGGTCGGCCCAGGCCCAGCCGTGGAAGCTGTAGAACCTGGCCATCTCCTTGTAGGCGAGCAGGGGCGCGACACCGGGGTGGTCGACCTGCCTGATGTCGTGGGCCCTGGTGGAGGAGACGGGCACGCCCGCCGCCTTGAACGCCCTGACGATCTGCTGCGGGGAGTCGGGGTTGAACGGGGTGCCGAAGGCCGCCGCCACCTGGTCGGCCAGGGCCTGGAGCTTGGCGGGCCGCATGCCGTGCACCGGGCGCGGGCCGAGCAGGTCCGTCAGCAGCTCGTCGTGCACGTCCTCGCGCCAGGGCATGCCCTCGGCGGCCATCTCCGCGGCGATCAGCGCCCCGGCCGACTCCGCGGCGACCAGCAGCCGGAACCGCCGCGGGTCCGCGGTGGCCTCGATGCGCCGCAGCTGGTCGGCGTGGACCTCGGCGACCAGGTCCGCGTCGGGGGCCGGCGCCTCCTCCTCGAAAAGGGTGGCCTGCCGCGCCTGGGGTCCCTGATGGTCGTCCGGCACGGGGAGGCCGTGCAGCCTGGCGTGGGCGGCCCTGGCCGAGCGGGGCTCGCCGAACCGTCCCTCGTGGGCCAGGAGCAGGCTCTCGGTCAGCGCCAGGTCGTGGCAGCGCGCCAGCCGCACGCCGGCGGCGAGCAGCGCGGGATAGACCTCCCGCGTGTCGGCCCAGACCCAGCGTGGCTGCCGGGCCTCCAGCTCGCGGACCGCCGAGACCAGATCGGCGACGGCCACGGCGGACTCGCCGTCCACGCGCAGAACGCCCCCACCGCCGGGGGCGGCCGCGACTGACACGTTCATACGCCAACAGTGCCACGCCGATACGACATTCCGGCCGGGTCAGCCGAGCGGTATGACGATCTCGTCCTCGAGCGGGGGCTCGATCTCCTGCGGCAGGCAGCCGGTGGCGGCGAAGCAGCGGATCCGTAAGGCCTCGGGCGTCACCGAGACGTGCAGGAAGCTCTTGAAGAACGGCGGGGTGTCCCAGTCCGACAGCTCCGACAGGTAGCGGTGGAAGATCCTGCCCACCGGAAGCCGGAACGGCATCGGCCAGCCGCCGAGGATCCGGGCCGCCCATCTCATCCGCCGGGTGATCGGCACGGCCGGGATGTCCCGTACCGGGGTGTTGCCGATCTGCCGGGACATCAGCGCCGTGCTCTCGTCCGGCGTGAGGTAGAGCCACCGCATGCGCAGCCGGTCGCTGTAGAGCCTGCTGTAGAACGACAACGAGTCACCGCGGAGCGGGTAGCACCTGTAGTCGTCCTCGTGCAGGCCGCCGACGGTGACCCTGGGGATGGTGTGGGTGGCGTGCATGAAGGCCCCCGAGCCGCCCGCCACGATGTACTGGATGGTCCGCTCCCCGACCTTGATCGGAAAGCGCTGGTAGTTGTGCACGTCGCCGCCTATCGCCGCGACGTAGTTGTGCGCGGGATCGGTGACGATGTCGTCGACGGTGCCGCCCCCGGCCAGCTTCGACGGCTTGTAGTCGTTGCGGGTGTAGATGGGCTTTCCGGTGATCAGCACCTTGGGCCGGGGGTCACGGGAGACCTCGCGCAGCCAGCCGGCCTGCTCGGAGTCGATGTCGCCGCGAATGCCGGTGTCCACGCCGACGATGAGCAGCCCGGGGGTCTCCATCACCCAGTAGGGGGCCGGCTGCACGGCCTGCTGCTCGGGTCCTGACCGCCGCTCGCGCGCCCTGGCCAGCCGGGCCTCGTCGATCTTCTCGGGCCTGCGCCAGAGCAGGCCGCGCAGCCCGGAGGGCGAAAGCCTGCCCCCCTCGCCCTCCACCTCCAGCGACGGGGCGTCACAGAAGACGCGCATGAAGCCGCCGAGCCCGTCGTACCAGTCGTGATTTCCGGGGATCGCGTAGATCGGCGCCCGGTAGTCCTGGTAGGGGCGGAAGAACTTGTCCTCGTACTCGTTCCCCGAGCCTGTGGGGTAGATCACGTCACTGGCGACGACCGCGAAGGCGGTGTCCTCGCCGATCCTGAGCATGCCCGGCACCACGGCGTACTGCGAGGAGTCGCCCTCCCCGGTGTCACCGAGGACCAGGAAGGAGAACTCGGGACCGACGTCCATCGGGATGCGGAAGGAGGGGTCGGCACCCCGGGCCCGCTGGGACGCCACCCAGCGCGCCCGTACCTGCCCCGACGGATCTCCGAACAGGGCCGCGAGGACCTCGTTCCTGGAGCGCCAGACCGTACGCACATCGAGCCAGGAGAAGGCTTTCTGGCTGGGTAGCAGGTCCTCGAAGGTCCCCCTGCGCGTGCAGGACCAGCCCGCGCCCTCCTTGGACACCCGGGAGGAGACCTCACGCCCGCGCTGCGCCGCCCGTCCGACATCGACCATGACCATATCTTGGCAATGATCTTAAGGAGTCGCACCCGGATCGCAGGCAATAAAGGAGGACGATCCACACCAGAAGCGGCTGAACCGGAAATCGTCCGGGGGAATCCGGCGGCGACCGGCGCCGGAGCCGGCACCGCCCCGCTGAAGGCGAGCAGGCGCGAGGTCGTCCCGCGGACTGGAGCGCTCCCCCACCTCGCCATGACCCCGGCGGTTCCCGCTCGCCCCTTTCCACCGGAACCCGCCACGGACCCGCCGGGAGAGCGGCTCATCCCGCGCCGATCTCTGGAATACAGTTCCACCGTGTACGCCTACTGGGAGACCGTTCCGACCAGGTGGAAGGACAACGACGTCTACGGCCACGTCAACAACGCCGTCCACTACTCGATGATGGACACCGTGATCAACACCTGGCTGATCAGGAGCGCGGGCCTGGACATTCACGACGGCGACGCCATCGGCCTGTGCGTCGAGTCGCACTGCGTCTACAAGGCGTCGGTCTCCTTCCCCGAACCCGTCCGGGTCGGGCTGCGGATCGGGCACCTGGGCCGTTCCAGCGTCCGCTACGAGCTCGGGCTGTTCCGCGAGGACGGCGAGACGGTCGTGGCCGAGGGCCACTTCGTCCACGTGTTCGTCGACCGGGAGACCCGGCGGCCCGCCGGGATCCCCGGGCCGCTCCGCGAGGCCATGGAGAAGCTGGTGGTCACCGGTTGACCTCCCATCGCCCACCGGAAGCCGGAGATCGGAAGGCGCCCCCGGGAGACCCGCCGGAAAGACGGGCCTCAGGAGACGGGCTTCTCCGGGGCGACCAGGACGCCCGGGTTGAGGATGCCCCCGGGGTCGAGCCGGTCCTTGATCCCGCGCAGGATCTCCACACCCAGATCGCCGATCTCGACCGCGTGGGCCTCCCGGTGGTCGCGGCCGACGCCGTGGTGGTGCGAGATGGTGCCCCCGGCCGTGACGATCGCCTCGTTGACCGACCGCTTGGCCGTCTCCCACTGCCCGACGGGGTCGTCGCTCTGCGCCGTGACGACCGTGAAGTAGAGGGAGGCGCCGGTGCCGTACACGTGGGAGATGTGGCACATCACCAGCGGTGAGCCGAGCGAGGCGTGCAGCGAGAGCCGCACGGCCTCGTACAGGCGGGGCAGGTTGGACCAGAATCCGGCGGTCTCCAGTGTCTCGACGGTCGCCCCTGCGGCGAGCAACGAGTCGCGCAGGTAGGGCGCGGAGTAGCGTCCGTGGGCCCACGACTCGCCGGGGCCGGGGCCGAGGTAGACGCCGCCGAGCCCGGACGCCACGGCGGCGACCCGTTCCCGCAGGGCGGGCACCTCCGAGAAGCCCTCGTACCCGGCGACGGCCAGGCAGCCCGCGTCGGCGGACAGCGCGCCGATCTCGCTCGGCCTGGCCAGCCCGATCATCGTCTCGGTCTCGTCGGACAGGCGCAGCACCGTGGGCAGGGCGCCCTCCTGGGCCAGGCGCCGCAGCGCGGCCGAGCCCGCCGCGAACGACTCGAACCGCCATCCCTCGTAGACGCGCTCGGCGGGCGCCGGCCGGACGCGGAGTCTCAGGGAGGTGATCACGCCGAAGGCCCCCTCCGACCCGAGGATCACCTGGCGCAGGTCGGGCCCGGCGGCCGAGGCGGGCGCCCGGCCCAGGTCGAGGGTGCCCCGCGGGGTCGCCACGGTCATGCCGACGACCATGTCGTCGAAGCGGCCGTAGCCGGCCGAGGCCTGGCCGCTGGAGCGGGCGGCGGCGAAACCGCCCAGCGTGGCGTACTCGAACGACTGCGGGAAGTGTCCTAGGGTGAGCCCGTGCCCAGCCAGAAGCTGCTCGGCCTGCGGGGCGCGCAGCCCCGGTTCCATCTCGGCGACCATCGACTCGCGGTCGACGGCGACCAGCCGGTTCAGCCGGGCCAGATCCAGCGCGACGACACCGGCGAAGCCCTGCCTGGTCGCGACCAGGCCGCCGACCACGGAGGTGCCGCCGCCGAACGGGACCACCGCGACCCGGTGCGCGGCACAGGCCGCCAGGACCGCCAGCACCTCGTCGTGGGAGCCGGGCAGCACCACGACGTCGGGCGCGTCGGAGCCGTCTCCAGCGCGTATGCGCAGCAGGTCGGGGGTGGACTTGCCGCGGGTGTGCCGGAGGCGGGCGTCGTCGTCGAAGCGCACGTGGTCGGCGCCGACGACATCGCGCAACGCGGTGAGAACCAGCGGGGACAGGGCCACGGCGGGCAGGCGCACCTCACCGAAGTCGGCGGCCCGGTCCCGCGGCGGGCGCACACCCAGCATCTCGTGGAGCAGCTTGCGAATCGGTTCCGGCAGGTCGGCGGCCTTGGCGGGATCCCCCCAGCCGGACCAGAGCATGGGTTCCGCGGCACTCGTCGGTTTTTCCACCCCTACACTGTGACATATGACGTCCATCCGTCACAACGCGGCCGCGGAGAGCGGCGACCAGATCCTCGACGCCGCCCGCGAGGTGGTCCTCGCGGTGGGGGTACGGCGGGCCACGCTCACCGACGTGGCCCGCCGGGCCGGGGTGTCCCGCATGACGATCTACCGCCACTGGCCCGACATGCGCAGTCTCGTCGCCGACCTGATGACCCGCGAGTGGGTGCGCGTCGCCGGCCGGTTCGCCACCGAGGACCCGGTCACCGCGGCGGTGGCGGTGGTGCGGGCGCTGCGCGACCACCCGCTCTGGCGGAAGATCGTCGAGGTCGACCCCGAGCTGCTCCTGCCCTACCTGCTGGATCGCCGGGGCTCAAGCCATGAGGCCATGCTGAGCCTCGTCGAGTCGGCGATCATCGCAGGACAGGGCCTCGGCACCGTGCGCCCCGGTGACGCGACGAGACTGGCCAGGGGCGTGCTGCTGACGGCCCAGTCGTTCCTGCTCTCCGGCCCCACCATGCTGAACCCGCTCACCAGGGACGATCTGGACGCCGAGCTCGCCACGCTCCTGGAAAGGTACCTAAGACGGTGAAATCGTCTCTCAACGCCGCCCGCCGCGCCCGCGAGCTCGCCGAGGTCCGCGATCTCGTGGTGGACGTGCTGGTGGTGGGGCTGGGCGCGACCGGTGCCGGAGCGGCGCTCGACGCGGCCTCCCGAGGTCTCTCCGTGGCCGCGATCGACGCCCACGACCTGGCGTTCGGGACCTCCAGGTGGAGTTCCAAGATGATCCATGGCGGGCTCCGCTATCTGGCCAGGGGGCAGGTCGGGGTGGCGTACGAGAGCGCGGTGGAACGTGGCCACCTGCTCGGCCGCACCGCGCCGCATCTGGTCAGGGCGCAGCCCTACCTGCTGCCGCTGGTCCCCGCGGTCTCCCGCCACCAGGCGGCGCTGGTGATGACCGGGTACCGGCTCGGCGAGGGGCTGCGGATCGCGGCGGGCACGCCCCGCCACCTCCTTCCCGGCCCCTTGCGCATCTCCGCCGAGCAGGCGCTCGCCCTCGCCTCCCCGCTGGGTTCGCGCGGGCTGCGCGGCGCCCTGCTGTCGTGGGACGGGCGGCTGACCGACGACGCCCGCCTGGTGGTCTCCGTGGCCAGGACCGCCGCCCGCTGGGGGGCGAGGGTGCTGACGCGCTGCCGGGCGCTGGAGGTGTCCGGCGAGGGCGCGCTGGTCCGCGACGAGCTCGGCGGGGACACCTTCACGATCCGGGCCAGAACGGTGGTCAACGCCACCGGGGTCTGGGCCGCCGGGCTTCACCCGGACATCCGGATGCGCCCCTCGCGCGGCACCCATCTGGTACTGCGACCCGAGACGCTGCCGGGCCTGGCCGCGGGGCTGCACATCCCGATCCCCGGCGAGAGCAACCGGTTCGCACTGGTGCTCCCCCAGTCCGACGGGCGGATCTACGTCGGCCTCACCGACGAGCCGGTGGACGGTCCCGTCCCGGATGTCCCGCAGGCACCGGAGGAGGACGTGACCTTCCTGCTCTCCGTCCTGAACTCCGTGCTCGAGGAGCCGGTACGGCGGGCGGACGTCGCCGGCACCTACGCGGGGCTGCGGCCGCTGCTCGCCGCCGACGGCCGCACCGCCGACCTGTCCAGGAAGCACGCGCTACTGGCCACGCCTGATGGGATGGTGACGGTGGTGGGCGGCAAACTGACCACATACCGGCGGATGGCCGAGGACGCGGTCGACCGTGCCGTGTCGCTCGGCGGGCTCAAGGCGGGCCGGAGCCGCACCGCGAACCTGCCCCTCGTCGGGGCCGTCCGGCCGGACGGCTGGAGTGGCAGGGGTACGGACCGGCTCCTGGAACGGTACGGGAGCGAGGCGGGCGCCGTGCGGGCGCTGATGGCCCGCGAGCCCTGGCTGGCCGAGGCCGGCCCGACCGGGGTCACGGGGGCCGAGCTCGTCTGGGCGGTCAGGCACGAGGGTGCCCTGGACGTGGACGACCTCCTCGACCGGCGGACCAGGATCGGCCTCGTCCCCGCCGACCGCGAGGCCGCCCTCCCACTGGCGCGCGCGGCACTGGCCCATCGACACCACTGACAGCACTGACACCGCCGACGCGCTTTTACCCGTCTAGGATCCTTCTCCCCCTGCGCCACCCTGATCCGGCTGTTAGGTTAGTCTTGCCTAACTCGGAGCGAGGAGAGAGTGTGATCACGGGCGGCGGCGCGAGCATGGCGAACATGACGGGCAGGGGATGCGAGCACCCCCGGGGCTGCCATACCGGCGAACTGCCCGTCCACGCCAGCGCGACCGTCGGAGCCCGCTTCTGGCTGCTGATCGAGCACTCCGGCCCCTGGGCCTCCCACCTCGAGGACTGCAAACTCCCCGAGGGCGTTCACACTCTTATCAAACGGGCCACGCGGCTCGGCATCCGGCCCCAGCTGATTCGCCGCCCGGGTCGCAGAAACCCCGTGGAAACCGGCATTCACGTCATGGTCGCCGACTCCACCGCCGCCGAGCCGTGGATCGCCGAAGGCGTCTTCGCAGGTCCAGACGATCTTGACCTTGACAGCGTGGTGGCCGGAGTGGTCCCGGAGTCCTGCATACTTGTGAGTGAGCCGGTTTTTCTGGTCTGCACGCATGCCAAGCGCAACGCGTGCTGCGCCCGCATTGGACTACCCCTAGCTCGGTCCTTGGCGAAATCATTGCCGGACACAGTATGGGAAACATCACATGTTGGCGGCGATCGATACGCCGCCAACCTCGTGTGCTTGCCACACGGGCTTTACTACGGCAGCATGTCTCAGGCTGCTGCGATCGCGGCAGCCGACGCGTACCGGTCCGGCGAGATCATTCTCGACCGTTTCCGGGGACGCGCAGGCATCCCTGAGCCACTGCAGGCCGCTGAGCATTTCATCCGCATTCATACGGGTGAACTCTCGGTTGGCGGAGTGGCCGTGGAATCCTCCAGGTCGGACGGCGCCGTCACCGAGGCATTTGTGCGCGGTAGTGGCGCTCGTTTTCGGGTAGTGGTTGAACCCATGACGCTGACAACGCCATGTGGTACGGCTTGCGCCGATACGATCACTACCTATCGGCTGGTAGCGCTGGACAGGCTGACCCCTGTGCTGTACGCCACGTCCGCGCTGACCTGACCTGAGGGAACATCACGGCCAATCCAGGCGTTGGATCCAGGGACGCCACAAGCGTCCAAATGCGGCATCAACCAGAAATACCTCTCAACTATAAGGTGGTTTTCTCATGTCTCAGGTACGTCGGCAGACCGCCCGGCCTCGGCCCAGCTGGGGATGGCAGGATGACGCCGCGTGCCGGGGCGAGGACCTCGTGCTCTTCTTCGGTCCCGACGGTGAGCGTCAGCCCGAGCGTGACATTCGCGAACGTAAGGCCAAGGCGATCTGCGCCCAGTGCCCTGTTCGCGCCGAGTGCCTGGACTACGCGCTGTCCCGTCCGGAGAAGTACGGCACCTGGGGCGGTCTGAACGAGGACGAGCGCGCCTCCGAGCGTCGCCGTCGCATGCGCCGCGCCGCCAGCGCCGGCATCAGCGCCGTCGCCTGAGCAGTACCTCCACCCGGCTTCCCCCGCACGTGTGATCTCGCGCACCCCTTGCGAGATCACACGTTGTCGTGTCGGGCCCCGCACATGCGGTGTCTGAAGCAGATCACCGCACGGCGGGCATTTCCGCGTTTCACGGCCTGCTGCGGCCCGGCTTCCGCATCTCCTTGTGGATGATCTTCCACTTGTTCTGCAGTTCCTTGCGGAGCCGCGCGTCACTCCTGGAGGCCATCCACGCGGCCTCCCTCTGGAGCTTGTTCCAGCTCTCCAGTCGCCGCTCGGGAAGCGTGCCGTCCTCGATCGCGGCGAGCACCGCGCAGCCCGGCTCGCTGTCGTGGCGGCAGTCGCCGAACCTGCAGCGCTCGGCGAATTCCTCCAGGTCGGAGAAGACCATGTCCACGCCCTCGCCCATGTCGTACAGGCCGATGCGGCGGATACCGGGCGTGTCGATGATCAGTCCGCCTTTCGCCAGCGGAATGAGCTCACGGTGCACGGTGGTGTGACGCCCCCGGCCGTCGCCGGCCCTGACCTGCTGGGTCTCCATGACGCCCGCCCCGGCCAGGGCGTTGACGAGCGTGGACTTGCCCGCGCCGGAGGCGCCGAGCACCACCGCGGTGCGCGTGCCCTCAAGGTATTCGCGGACGATGCCGACCCCCTCCCCGGTGACCGAGCAGACCGGGTGCACGTCCACCCCCGGCGCCGCCGTGGCCACCTCCCTCAGCAGGAAGTCGAGTCCCTCGCCGATCAGGTCGGACTTGGTGACGAGCACCACGGGACGGCCACCGCTCTCCCAGGCGAGCGCGAGCAGCCGCTCGATCCTGCCCAGATCCGCGGTGTCGGTGGCGTGCAGCGCCGGTTCGGCGACGAAGACGACATCGACGTTGGCGGCGAGCACCTGCCCCTGTGAGTCACCTGAGAGCCCGCCCCTGGAGACCCTGCCGACACCGCCACGCACGAACGCGGTGCGCCGGGGCAGGAGCGCCTCCAGCTCGAAGCGGCCCTCGGCCAGCCGGCGGAGCCCGACCCAGTCACCGACACAGGGCAGGGCCACGGGATCGGCGGCGGCCTCGCGCCGCACCCGGGCACCGTAGTCGGCCCGGAGATGGCCGGAGGCGGACAGCACCTCGGCGGCACCGCGATCGACGCGGGACACCCGGGCGGGAGTCAGACCGGCGGGGAGTTCGGCGGCGAAGAAGTCGGTCCAGCCGAGCGCGGTGAGAGCGGCCGAAGAAGAGATGATTGGCGAAGACAACGTGGGTACACCCTTTTGGAAGGTCGGGTGCCCCGTCGCGAATCGGCTAGGCGGGCACCCTGAGGTCGGTGGATGGCATGGTCATCAGAACAACCCGCATGATCTCCACCTCCTCGTGGCTCACGGCCGCCCGCCTCTCGAACGACATCTTCCGGAGAACCATAGCGCAGCCCCTCCCGCCCGGTGCAAGCCCATTTTGGCCGTGCCGGGGAACGCGTCGGGGCCCCGGGACACGTGGTGTCCCGGGGCCCCGACGGATCCGGCCATTGAAGATCTGTTCAGCCTCGCCGGCACGGCCCCGAGCGTGCCCGGCGCACCGTCCGCGAGGGCTCGGTCACAGGCCGGGGGCCGGGAAGTGGGAGGTGAGCTCCCTGACCTCGCCGTGGACCCGGGTGATGACGTGCTTGGCCTCGTCCTCGTCCTTGGCCAGGGCGGTGACGACCTGGTCGATCCAGGCGCCGATCTGCCGCATCTCGGCGACGCCCATGCCGCGGCTGGTCACGCCCGCGGTGCCGATGCGGATGCCCGACGGGTCGAACGGCTTGCGCGTGTCGAACGGCACGGTGTTGTAGTTGGTCTCCAGACCCGCCTTGTCCAGGGCCTGGGCGGCGGGCTTACCACCGATGCCCTTGGGGGTCAGGTCGAACAGGATGAGGTGGTTGTCGGTGCCACCGGAGACCAGGTCGAAGCCGCGGCCGCTGAGTTCCTCGGCCAGCGCCTTGGCGTTCAGGACGACCTGGCGGGCGTAGTCCTTGAAGTCGTCGGTCGCCGCTTCCTTCAGCGCCACCGCGATGGCCGCGGTGGTGTGGTTGTGCGGGCCGCCCTGCAGGCCGGGGAAGACCGCCTTGTTGAGGGCGGTGGCGTGCTCGTCGGAGGTGGCCATGAGCATGGCGCCCCTGGGCCCGCGCAGGGTCTTGTGGGTGGTGGTGGAGATGACGTCCGCGTAACCGACCGGGGACGGGTGCGCGCCACCGGCCACCAGGCCGGCGATGTGCGCGATGTCCGCGGCGAGCACGGCCCCGACCTCACGGGCGATCTCGGCGAAGGCCGGGAAGTCGATGGTGCGCGGGATCGCGGTACCACCGCAGAAGATCACCTTGGGTCGCTCACGGAGGGCGATCTCGCGCACCTCGTCCATGTCGACGCGACCGGTGTCCTTGCGAACCCCGTAGCGGACCGGGTTGAACCACTTGCCGGTGGCCGAGACCGACCAGCCGTGGGTCAGGTGGCCGCCGAAGGGCAGGCCCATTCCCATCACGGTCTCGCCCGGCTTCAGGAAGGCCAGGTAGATCGCGAGGTTCGCGGGCGAGCCCGAGTAGGGCTGGACGTTGGCGTGGTTCACCCCGAACAGGGACTTGGCCCTGTCGATGGCGATGGTCTCGATCTGGTCGATGACCTGCTGACCCTCGTAGTAGCGCTTGCCGGGGTAGCCCTCGGAATACTTGTTGGTGAGGACGGTGCCCGTGGCCTCAAGGACGGCCTTGGAGACGTAGTTCTCCGAGGCGATCAGTTTGACCGTGTCGGCCTGCCGCCGCTCCTCGGCCTTGATGAGCTCGGCGATCTGCGGATCCACGCTGGAAAGAGCACTCATGCGCCTTCACTCCCCTGTCATCGTCGACATCGCGTGAAGACCCAGGCGCTCGGCCTTCTCGCCCTTCAGCTCCCTGGTGGTCTCTCCCACCCTATGCGCCAGTCGCCGCATAGACGATAGCGGACTAACCCATGCGGCTGGCGCGACCTGCGCCGTCGACCGGCCAGAGCCGGTCGACCTCGGCGTTGAGCGTGGCCCCGATGAGCACGGCCAGCGCGGTGATGTAGAGCCAGAGCAGTACGGCGATGGGCGCGGCGAGCGAGCCGTAGATGGAGACCGGGGAGAACCAGGCGGCGAGCACCGCGCGCAGCACGGCGGCGCAGACGATCCAGATGACGAGCGCGAGCACCGCCCCGGGCAGCTCGCGCCACCAGCGCGTGCGTACGGGCACGCTCACGTGGTAGAGCAGGGTGAGGAAGATCACCGAGCCGATGACGACCACCGGCCAGTAGAGGACGTCGACCAGCGGGGCGTAGTCGGTCGGCAGGGCACCGCGCAGCGCGACGGGACCGAGAACGAGCACGGGCATCACCACCAGCCCGATCAGCAGCCCCGCGAGATAGAACCCGAAGGACATCAGGCGGGTGCGGATGATGCCCCGCTCCTCGCCGAGGCCGTAGGCGACCGAGATCAGGTCGACGTAGACGAACAGCGCCCGCGAGCCCGACCAGAGCGCGAGCAGAAAGCCCAGGGAGATCAGCGAGACCTGGTTCTCGGGCTTCAACACGTCCTCGATGAGCGGGGTGACGACGGTGTCGACGGCGTTGTCCGTGAAGAGCAGGTGGGCCTGCTGGTCGATCCAGTCGCTGACGTTCTTGACCGTCTCGGGGCCGAACACCCGGGTCAGCTGGCCGAGCACGCCGATCAGGCCGAGCATGAACGGCGGCAGCGACAGCAGCGCGAAGAAGGCCGCCTCCCCCGCCAGGCCGGTGACGCGGTAGGTGACGCCCGCGTTCGTGGTGGCGGTGACCAGCGCCCACAGGTCGGTTCCGCGCATCCACGCGAGCGCCGCCAGCAGCCGGGCCCAGACATCCGTACCGCGAATCCACGCGAGGCCCGTGCGCAGCCATGTCCTGGGCCCGCGCGAAGGGCGCCGCTTGGGCCCGGGCCGCTGGGCCGGGGCATCAGTGGACGTCATGCCACACAACGGTATTCCTAGCCGTGCTTGATCACGAGCCAGGCGGGCAACGATCGAATCTCACCCGCCTGCCCGGGTCACCTGTGGTAGAACGCCCGGGCGTCGTCGCTGTCGACGATACGGGCGCCCAGCGGCAGCAGGGAGACCGGGATCAGCTTGAGGTTGGCGAGGCCCAGCGGGATTCCGATGATCGACAGGAAGAGCGGGATCGAGGTCAGCAGGTGCCCGATCGCCAGCCAGATCCCGGCCACGACGAACCAGATCACATTGCCGATGGTGGACATCACCCCCGCGTCGGGGTCGCGCACCACGGTCCGGCCGAAGGGCCACAGCGCGTAGGCGGCGATCCGGAACGACGCGATGCCGAACGGGATGGTGATGATCAGAATGCAACAGACGATGCCCGCGAGGACATAGCCGATCGCCAGCCAGATTCCCGCGAAGACCAACCAGATGACGTTCAACAAAGTCCGCATATTTACAAGGATGTCAGGTGAAACAGCCTCGCTTCTATCCGGTACTCCCCTGAAAAATCCCTACCTCTCCCCTTGGCCGAGGGGGGCTCTTCCCTTGCCCGGGGGGCCGGCGAAGGCCTGCGCGACCGCCGTCCAGGCCCTCGCGGTCTCGCCGCGTACCAGCAGGGACGTGTCGGCGAGGTGGCGGCGCTGGACCACCAGGAGGCAGAAGTCGAGCATGGTGCCGCGGACCAGATCGGGGACGCCCGGGGGGCCGGCCGCCCACGGCGATCCGTCGGGCATGGTCAGCTCCACCCGCACCGGCTGTGCCGGCGGCTCCAGGCCGCGCACCGCGAAGCCGTACGGCAGGGCGCGTACCCCGAGCGTCGCCACGTGCCTGAGCCTGGCGGTCGGCGCGCGCGTGACGCCGAGCGCGTCCGCCACGTCCTGCCCGTGAGCCCAGGTCTCCATCAGGCGCGCGGTGACGAAGGAGGCGACCGACATGTCGGGTCCGTACCAGGGCAGCCTGGCACCGGCGTCCAGCCGGGCGAAGGCCTCCAGACCGCGGGCCCTGGCCTCGCGGAACCAGTCGCGTATCTGACCGGCGGCCAGGCTGCGCGAGGCGACCGCGAGCTCGTCCACCGCGGAGTCGCCACGGGCCAGGAGGGCGGGCAGGGCGGCGCGGAACCCGTCGGGGTCGGTGGCGGAGACGGTGGCGGCGTCGTCGAACCAGGCGAGATGGCTGATCTGGTCGCGCACCATCCAGCCCTCGGCCGGGGTGGCCAGCTCCCACTCCTCCGCGCCGAGCCTTCCGATCATCGCGTCGAGTTCGACCGTCTCGGCGTGCAGATCCGCCAGCAGCTCGTCCACCAGGCCCATGGCGCCTCCCTGTTCCAGCCAAGGCCAGGGTAACCGAGTAATGTTCTAGAGGGAACAGCGCAGAATGGAGGCATGATCTGCCAGGAGTGCAAGGCACGGCGGCACGACAAGTGCCGAGGGGGCTCGTGGTGCGACTGCCAGCACAAGCCCGCCGACAGGCCCAGGGAGTCGGCGATGGGCTGGCCGCGCCAGGGATGACCCGGGCCCGGATCTCGCCCTCGCGTCCAGATTGTGGACCCGACATTGGACATCCAGTGCCGCCAAGGTATCGTCAGAGACATGCCAGCGGACCCATTGCTCGTCGTGCGACGCCACGTCGACCTTCTGCGTGTCCGCAGTGCCATCTGTTGTGACGTCCGTTAACCGTCGCCCTCTGCTGATTTCACCCAGCTCGGCCGCGTAACAGGCGTCCTCCTCTGAGTAATCGACCCCCGCACTCAACGACGAGGCGGGAGGTGCCGCCCGTGCGCGTCCGGAAATCATCCCATCGAGCCTCAAAAAGGACGCGCACATGACGACCCCGGCCCGGCCGGTCAACCGACACCACAAGCGCCCGCGTGGCGAAGGTCAGTGGGCTCTCGGTTACCGCGAACCGTTGAACAAGAACGAGGAGAACAAGAAGAACGATGACGGGCTCAACGTCCGTCAGCGGATCATCGACATCTACTCCAAGCGGGGCTTCGACTCCATCGATCCCTCCGACCTGCGCGGCCGGATGCGCTGGTTCGGTCTCTACACCCAGCGCAAGCCCGGGATCGACGGCGGCAAGACCGCGATCCTGGAGCCGGAGGAGCTCGACGACCGCTACTTCATGCTCCGGGTCAGGATCGACGGCGGCCGGCTCGACCTGGCGCAGCTGCGGGTCATCGCCGACATCTCCAACCTCTACGGCCGGGGCACCGCCGACGTCACCGACCGGCAGAACATCCAGCTCCACTGGATCGAGATCGAGGCCGTCCCCGACATCTGGGAGCGCCTGGAGTCGGTGGGCCTGTCCACCACGGAGGCCTGCGGCGACACCCCGCGCGTCATCCTGGGCTGCCCGCTGGCCGGGATCGACACCGACGAGGTCCTCGACGGCTCCGCACAGATCCAGGAGATCTACGACACCTACATCGGCGACCCCGCCTTCTCCAACCTGCCGCGCAAGTTCAAGTCGGCGGTGAGCGGGTGCCCGGCGCACTGCACCGTGCACGAGATCAACGACGTGGCGTTCGTGGGCGTCGTGAACGACAAGGGCGAGCGGGGTTTCGACCTCTGGGTGGGCGGCGGCCTGTCCACCAACCCGATGCTCGGCAAGCGGCTGGGGGTCTTCCTCACCCCCGAGCAGGTCGCCCCCGCCTACGGCGGCGTGATCGGCATCTTCCGCGACTACGGCTACCGCCGCCTGCGGCACCGGGCCCGGATCAAGTTCCTGATCAACGACTGGGGCGCGGAGAAGTTCAGGGAGATCCTGGAGACGGAGTACCTCGGCCACGCCCTGCCCGACGGCCCCGCGCCCGAGGAGCCGCGCGGCGGCCGCAGGGACCACGTGGGCGTCTTCCCGCAGAAGGACGGCAACTTCTACGTCGGCTTCGCACCGAAGGTCGGCCGCCTCGACGGTGACAAGCTGCACCTGATCGCCGACATCGCCGAGCGGCACGGTTCCAACCGGGTGCACACCACCGTCGAGCAGAAGATGGTCATCCTCGACGTGGCGCCCGACCAGGTCGACAGCCTCGTCGCCGAGCTGGAGGCCGGCGACCTGCAGGTCAACCCCTCCACCTTCCGGCGCCAGACCATGGCGTGCACCGGGATCGAGTTCTGCAAGCTGGCCATCGTCGAGACCAAGGCCACCGCGGCCAACCTGATCGACGAGTTGGAGCAGCGGCTGCCCGATTTCAAGAACCCGCTGACCATCAACGTCAACGGCTGCCCCAACTCCTGCGCGCGCATCCAGGTCGCCGACATCGGCCTGAAGGGCCAGCTCGTCGTCAACGACAAGGGGGAGCAGGTCGAGGGCTTCCAGGTGCACCTGGGCGGCTCGCTGGGCGTCAACCCGGGCTTCGGCCGCAAGGTCCGCGGCCTGAAGACCACCTCCGAGGAGCTTCCCGACTACGTGGAGCGGGTGCTGCGCAACTTCGAGGAGCAGAAGAAGGACGACGAGACCTTCTCCGACTGGGTGCAGCGCGCCGACGACGCGGACCTGAAGTGAACGGCGGAACGGATGAGTGAGCGCGCCGTCCCCTTCCACTGCCCGTACTGCGGCGAGGAGGACCTGGAGCCCTACGAGGGCGACGGCGGCTGGTACTGCCGGTCGTGCGCGCGTGCCTTCAAGTTGAAGTTTCTCGGAATCGGGGTGCGCTCGTGACGCGCGGCGAATCCGACGCGGTCCACGCGAGGGCCGGCGAGGCCCTCGCGAGCCGCACGGTCCAGACGGCGAGTTCCGGCGCGACGAGCGCACCGCTCCGCGGGGCGAATGAGGATTGGGTGAACGAGCGATGACACTGGTGGACATCGAGATCGGGTTACGGCAGCAGCGGAGTACTTTCGAGCTGCAGGACATCGTCGAGTCGGCCTCCCGGTTCCTGGAGGAGGCCTCGGCCCTGGAGATCATCCGCTGGGCGGCGGCGACCTTCGGCGACCGGCTCTGCCTGACCGCCTCCATGGCCGACGCCCTGCTGATCGACCTGGTCAGCCGGGTCAAGCCCGGCGTGGACGTGCTGTTCATCGACACCGGTTACCACTTCGCCGAGACGATCGGCACCCGTGACGCGGTCCAGCAGGTCTACGACGTGAACGTGATCAACGTGAAGCCGTCCCGGACCGTCGAGGAGCAGGAGCGCGACCTGGGTCCGCGCCTGTTCGGACGCAACCCCGACCTCTGCTGCTACCTGCGCAAGGTCGAGCCGCTCAACCGCGCGCTGGAGCCCTACCTCGCCTGGGTCTCCGGCATCCGCCGCGACGAGGCGGCCACCCGCGCCGGTGTCAAGGTCGTGGAGTGGGACGCCAAGCGCCAGATGGTCAAGATCAACCCGATCGCCAGCTGGACGCAGGACGACGTCGACAACTACATGGCCGACAACGGAGTGCTGATCAACCCGCTGCACTACGACAACTACCCCTCGATCGGCTGCGCCCCCTGCACCCGCCAGGTCGCCCCGGGAGAGGACCCGCGCAGCGGTCGCTGGGCCGGCATGGGCAAGACCGAGTGCGGGCTGCACGTATGACGTGGCGCTCCCCCGGCGCCGCTTCCGTGACACCACTGATCGCGGTGGCGCACGGGTCCCGTGACCCGCGCGCCGCCGCGACCGTGGAGGACCTGCTCGACCTGGTACGGATCGCGCGCCCGGAACTCCTCGTGCGCACCGCCTACCTCGACCACGCCGCCCCGACGCTCCCCGCGGCGCTGTCGGGACTGACCGAGGCGGTGGTGCTGCCGCTGCTGCTCACCGAGGCCTACCACAGCCGGGTCGACATCCCCGGCGCGCTGGCCGAGGCGACGGCCCGCCGCCCCCTGCTGCGCGTGCACGCGGGCGCCACCCTGGGCCCGCACCCGCTGCTGGTCACCGCGCTGGAGCGGCGTCTGGCCGAGGCGGGGGTGGAGCCCGGCGAGACGGGCACCTCCGTGGTGCTGGTCTCGGCCGGCTCCAGTGACCCGCGCGCCAACGCGACGGTCGCCCAGATCGCCGGAGACTGGTCCGCACGGCGCGGCTGGCGGTCGGTGAGCGCCGCCTACGCCTCAGCCGCCGGTCCCACCCCGCAGGAGGCGGTGCTGCGCCTGCGGCGCTCCGGGGCCGCCAGGGTCGTCATCGCCCCCTACCTGCTGGCCCCCGGCCACTTCGCCGACAAGATCCGCCGCGAGACGCTGGCCGCGGGCGCCGACGTCGTCGCCGACGTGCTGGGCGCCGCCCCGGAGCTCGCGACGGTGCTGCTCGAACGCTACGACCGGGCCGCACACCGGCAGCAGGTGCTCGCCACCGCCTGAACCCCACCGTGCCCGGCTCCACGGCTCAGGGACCCCACGAGGGGGCTCAGGGGCCTCACGAGGAGGCTCAAGGACCTCACGGGGGGGCCTCTAACTCACGAGGGGGCTCAGGGGCCTCACGAGGGGGCTCAGGGCACGCTCGGGGGTGCGGTGGCCTCGCCCTCGCAGCGCAGCAGGACCATCTCCCCGGTTCTCGGGTCCACCTGGCGCACGTTGTCCCGGCAGGCGGGGAAGATCACCTCCCGTACGCTGACCGACCACTTCAGCGGGAAGGGTTTCGCTTCGGTGAGCCGTGCCTCCCAGCCCTCGAAGTAGTCGTCCATCCCTTCGAGCAGCATGTTGATCGTCTTGCCCGTGCTGTCGATCTCGCCGGGCAGCACGGCCGCGGACACGACCCGCTCACCGGCCACCGAACTCCTCTGTTCCTTGATCGCCGTGGCGCTCCGGTCCTCTTGGGAGATCGCCATGGGGAATCCGTCGGGGCCGGTTCCGCAGAGCTGCCTTCTGGGAGGACCGTCGTCGATCCAGACGATCGCCCGCCGCAGCGGCCCGGAGCAGTGAACGGTCACCGTCATCGAACCGCTTCCGGACCCGAGCCGTAGTTCCTCCCGTGTCCCACCGGTCCCGAAGCTGCGGGTCATGACCTCACGCACGGGATACGGTTCTCCCAATGGCTGTGACACGATCGGCGGGCCGGCGGACGGCCGGGCCATGACGCCGGTCCAGAGATCGGCCTCACTCGCCGTACCGCCGCCCAGGGGAACGTTGAGTGCCACCGCGACGGTGAGGGCGGCCGCGGCCGCCGCGCCGGCCGCGGCCCAGCGGCGGCGTCTGATCGCGCGGACCCGCCGGTGGACGTCGGCGACGGTGACGCCCCCGCTGTGGCCGTCGTCTCCGTCTCCGGTCAGGATCTCGCGCAGTTCGAATTCGGTGATCGTCATCTCAGCTCCCCGTGGTGATCGCGACGGTCGCGGGATCGACCCGCAGTTTGCGCAGTGCCCGGCTGGCCTGGCTGCGCACGGTCGGCACCGAGCAGCCGAGGATCTCGGCGATCTGCTGATCGGGCAGGTCGGCGAAGTAACGCAGCACGATCACGGCCCGCTGCCTGCCGGGAAGCCCGGCCAGGACCTGCCTGACCGCCTCCCGGCCGGCCACCGCGTCCTCCGCGGCCTCGTCCGGTGTCTCGGGGAGGTCCGCGCTCGGCACCTCCCCCCGCCACCTGCGCCGCCACCAGCTGGCATGGGTGTTGGCCAGGATGCGGTAGACGTAGGGGTCCGGATCGTCGCCCACTCTCCGCCAGGCGAGCCACGCCTTGGCCAGGGCCGTCTGCAGCAGGTCCTCCGCCGTGCCCCAGTCGCGGCACAGCAGGTAGGCGGTCCGCAGCAGGCGGGCCGAGCGCTGCTCCACGTAGCGCTCGAAGTCGGCCCGGTCTCGCATCGGGGGATCCTCCCTGCTCGGTGTATGTCACCGAGCACTACGCTCCGGGCGCCCCGAGACGTTGCACGCGTCCGGAGACTCACCCACCGGGGGCGCGGGGAGAAAACCCGGACGGGGACAGAGGCGGCCGAGCGCACGGCCACGCGGCCCGGAGTGGCGCGGCGCGGGAGTGGCACGGGCGACACGTAGCAGGTGAACGCGGGGCGGGTGGGAGACCGCGCGGGTGGGGGACCGCCGTCAGTGGCCGGGCAGCCGGGGAGGCCTGGGGGGCCTGGGAGGGTGCGCTGAGCTCCAGGGCTGAGGGGGCGGGTGGATCTGGTGGGGGCGTGCCTCACCGGGCAGCTCGCCGCGCATCTGGTCCCACTGCTCCCGCCAGGCGGCCCACTTCTTCTTGAGGGGCTTGGCCCGCGAGTCTCCGACCACCTTGATGTCCCCCATGAGGGCATAGGCCTTGACCCGGACGATCGGCACGTTCGTGCCCGGGGGCGCCTCGATGACCTGGACCTTCTTGTCCCCCATGATGGCGATGCCGTCGAGCTCGACGTCCACGCCGTCCGGGACGATGATCTTCACGTCGCCCATGACCGCGGTGGCCATGATGTCGACCACCCCGGTGCGGACCTCGGCCTGGCGCAGGTCCAGCACGACGTCGCCCATCACGGCGACGGCACCGAGCGGCTTGTCGATCCGCCATGTGCCGCGCCGCTTGGAGCTGCCCATCACCGCCACGAACCAGCGTCGCGCCGCCCCGCCCCGCTCGGCCTCGGCCGGAGGATAGGCGGGGGCGGGCGCCGGGTGGCCACCTGGCAGGTCCGCGGTGAGCACGGCCAGCTCGGCCTGGGTGAGGGCGGTGTAGGCCGCCTCGGTGCGCTCGGTCAGCTCGCCGAGGGTCAGCCGTCCCTCGACGGAGGCGACCCGCAGCCATTCGACGGCGGCCTCCCGCTCGGCGTCCGAGACCCGCATTTCCCCGGGATCATTCATGACTCACAACATATCGCGAGTTGTCGGAATAGAGGATCCCCAGAAGGTAGGAAGCGCGATGCGCCCGGAGAAGGAGGCCAGGCCTGCTGACGCCCCCTCACGCAGGCACCGCGTCCACCATACGGCGGCGCGGGGCACCGCGCCGGGCGTCGCGGCCGGTGTACGGCCTCCTCGCCAAGGCAGGCAATATGATCCGTAGGCATGTATCGAGAACTCCTGGACGCGGTGACGGGTAACGACGCCGAGCGGGTCGAGCGGCTGCTGCAGAGCGGAACGAGCGCCGACCCCGGCGGCGCGGAAGAGCCCACCGCCCTGTACCTGGCATCGAGCGCGGGGCGCGTGGCCATCGTGCGCGCACTGCTGGCCCACGGAGCCGACCCCAACCGGATCAGCGGCGGACAGGACGCGGGGCTGCCCCTGTGCGCCGCCTCGGCCTGGGACCGCGTCGAGACCGTGGAGGCGCTGCTGGCCGCCGGGGCCGACGTGTCCGGGCGGGAGGCCGACGGGTGGACCGCCGTGCTCTGGGCCGCCGCCAACGGGCGGGCCGATGCCGTCCGTACGCTGCTCGCGGCCGGGGCGGACCCCGAGGATGCCAACGAGGGCGGCGACACCGCGCTCACCCTGGCCACCCGGCGCGGCGCCCTGGGCGTCGTGCGCGCGCTGCTGGAGGCCGGCGCCGAGGCCGACCGGCCCGACGGCGACGGCGACACGCCGCTGTCCATCGCCTACGACTGGCTCGGCACCCAGCTGGAGAGCGCGCTCCTCGAGCAGCTCACCGAGCAGGCCCCCGAGGGCTCGCAGTTCGTCGTGGGCCGCAGCCGGGCCACGGACGGCACCGACCTGGTGACCGTCGCGGCGGTGGGCCCGGACGGGACCCGCGTGGCCGAGCTCACCTGCCAGCGCGGGCACGCGGCCGTCGCGACCCTGCTGGAGGACGCGACGGACGAGCGACTGCCCTTCGACGAGATGGTCGAGCGGGCGATGCCCTACCGCGACATCGACGAGGAGGCCGAGACCTGGTGGACCGTGGCGAGCTCGCTGAGCCGGCGCGGCGACGGCGAGACCTTCGACGCGGCGGCGCGGCTGTGCGCGAGCGAGGACCCGCGCAAGCGGGAGTTCGCCGTCGACATGCTCGCCGAGTTCGGCTTCACCGAGGACGAGAAGCCCTTCCTGGAGGAGACGCTGCCGATCCTGCGACGGATGGCGGCCACCGAGGGCGACGAGCGGGTGCTGCGCTCGGTGCTCGGCGCGCTCGGTCACCACGCCGACCCGCGTGCCCTGCCCGAGGTGCTGGAGATCATCACCTCCGACGGCTGGACCCGCACCCAGGCCGACCCCGCCGCGCTGGCCGCCGTCCTGCCGGCCGGCCACGCCGAGGGGCTCGCGCTGCTCATCTCGATGACCGAGGACCCCGACGCGGAGGTACGCGACTGGGCGACCATGGGCCTGGCGGGTCTGGCGCAGGACAGTGAGCCGATCCGCGACGCGCTCGCCGCCAGGCTCGACGACGAGGATCTGAACACTGTCGCCGAGGCCACCCGCGGCCTGGCCACCCGGGGGGACGCCCGCGCCCAGCGGGGCGCCGACCGCGTGCTCGCCGAGAGCGACGAGGACGACGACTACGTCCGCGACCTGGTCAAGAACGTCTGAACCGCGAGCCGTACGCGCGACTCCCCCCGGCCGGCGCCGGGGCGGAGGACGCGTACGGCGAGAGGCGTTCCCGGAGGGCGCGCCCTCCAACTCCACGCGAAAGCCGGACATAGCACCACAATTAAGTGCACCAACTCTCCGGAGGGATGTTGAGATAGGCATAGGAGCCGGCGACGGGCCGGATGAGTTCACCGGAGGCCCCACGTGACCCATGACGTCTTCAACCAGGCAGATCCGCTCACCGGGCACGACGTGTCCGCCGACGCCGCCCTCATGGACGGCGTGGACCGGGAGGGCGCGGGATGGGCCACGGGGGAACTGCGCAGGCTCGGCCTCCTCGCCGGTTCCGAGCAGGCCCAGGAGTGGGGGCGGCTGGCGAACGAGCATCCGCCCGTGCTGCGCACCCACGACAGGTACGGGCGGCGGATCGACGAGGTGGAGTTCCACCCCGCCTGGCACGAGCTGATGACCGTCGCCGTCGGCAACGGCATGCACGCCACCCCGTGGACGAGCGCCAGGCCGGGCGCGCACGTGGCCCGCGCCGCCAAGTTCTATCTCTGGAGCCAGGTCGAGGCGGGGCACGGCTGCCCGATCTCGATGACCTACGCGTCGATCGCCGCGCTGCGCCACAGCCCGGTGCTCGCCGCCGAGTGGGAGCCGCTGCTGGCCTCGCGGAGCTACGACTTCGGGCTGCGCCCGCCGCTGAGCAAGCGCGGCGTGCTCGCCGGGATGGCGATGACCGAGAAGCAGGGCGGTTCCGACGTGCGGGCCGGCACCACCCGCGCCGAGCCGCTGAGCGACGGAAGCTACCTGCTGACCGGGCACAAGTGGTTCAACTCCGCCCCGATGTGCGACGTGTTCCTGGTTCTCGCCCAGGCCCCCGGCGGGCTGTCGTGCTTCCTGCTCCCCCGGATCCTGCCGGACGGCACCCGCAACGCCGTCCAGCTGATGCGGCTGAAGGAGAAGCTGGGCAACCGGTCCAACGCCAGCGCCGAGGTGGAGTACCACGGCGCGACGGCCTACCTGGTGGGCGAGGAGGGCCGGGGCGTGCGGACCATCCTGGAGATGGTCAACATGACCCGGCTGGACTGCGTGATCGGCTCCGCGGCCGGCATGCGGTACGGCGTCACGCAGGCGGTCCACCACGCCAGGCAGCGCGCCGCGTTCGGCAGGAAGCTCGCCGACCAGCCGCTGATGCGCAACGTGCTGGCCGACCTGTCCCTGGAGTCGGAGGCGGCGACCGTCCTGATGACGCGGCTGGCCGGCGCCACCGACCGGGCCATCGCCGGGGACCGGGCCGAGGCCGCGCTGCGCCGCACCGCGCTGGCCGTGAGCAAGTACTGGGTCTGCAAGCGCGCTCCGGCGCACGCGGCCGAGGCGCTGGAGTGCCTGGGCGGCAACGGCTACGTCGAGGAGTCGCAGATGCCCCGGCTGTTCCGCGAGTCGCCGCTCAACGGCATCTGGGAGGGCTCGGGGAACGTCGCGGCGCTGGACGTGCTGCGCGCCCTGGGCCGCGAGCCCGAGGCGCAGGAGGCGTTCTTCGCCGAGGTCTCGCTCGCCTCCGGCGCCGACCGCCACCTGGACGCCGCCGTCGACCGTCTGCGCAAGTCCCTGGACGACACGACGGACTTCGAGGCCCGCGCCCGGCGTGTCGCCGAGGACATGGCCCTGGTGCTGCAGGGGTCGCTGCTCGTCCGGCTGGCGCCGACGGCCGTCGCCGACGCCTTCTGCGTCTCCCGGCTGTCCGGTGACGCGGGCCGCGCCTTCGGTACGCTCCCCCCCGGCCTGGATCTGGACGTCCTCGTCGAGCGCGCCTCCTACTGACCCGCCCCCCGGCCGGTGTTGCGGGGCCGTTCGGGCATTGGCTCCGGGGAGGCGAGTAGGGTCGGTCCTGGTTGACTCTTCATGATCGAAAGGATGATCGCCATGGCGACGACACGTACCGCGACGACCCAGTGGAAGGGCTCGCTGATGGAGGGCGCGGGCAGCGTCTCCCTCGACTCCTCCGGGGTGGGCACGTTCGACGTGTCCTGGCCCTCCCGCGCCGAGCAGGCGAACGGCAAGACCTCTCCGGAGGAGCTCATCGCGGCCGCGCACTCCTCGTGCTTCTCGATGGCCCTGTCCCACGGGCTGGCCCAGGCGGGCACCCCGCCGCAGACCGTGGAGACCAAGGCCGACGTGACCTTCCAGCCGGGTGAGGGCATCACCGGGATCGTCATCTCGGTCCGCGCCCAGGTCGACGGCCTGACCGCCGAGCAGTTCCAGGAGGCGGCCGAGAAGGCCAAGGCGAACTGCCCGGTGAGCAAGGCCCTCGCGGGCACGACGATCAGCCTCAACGCCGAACTGCTGAGCTGATCACGGCCCGCCGCCCACGGTCATGGCCGATCACGACCGACCGGCCACGATCGGGCTGATCACGGTTGAGCCGCTCACCGGGCGGTCAGCGCCGGGGTGATCACCACGCCTTCGTGACCATGCGTGCCCCACAGGACACGCATGGTCACGGACGGCGCGCCGAAAGACTAGGACAAATCTCCTCAACGCCACCTTAAGGTGACAAGGGCGAGAACACCCTGCACAAGGGGGCCCGACCAGAGGAGAATAGGGGCACATGCGCGAAGTCTGGCCAGGAGAGTCCTATCCGCTTGGCGGCACCTGGGACGGGGTGGGCGCCAACTTCTCCCTGTTCTCCGAATCCGCCGAACGCGTCGAGCTCTGCCTTTTCGGGGACGACGGGCACGAGGAACGCGTCGAGCTGACCGAGGTCGACGGGTTCGTCTGGCACGGCTACCTCCCGGGGATCATGCCGGGACAGCGGTACGGCTACCGCGTCCACGGTCCCTACAACCCCTCTCAGGGGGACCGGTGCAACCCCTCCAAGCTGCTCCTCGACCCCTACGCCAAGGCCGTCGAGGGCGACCTGAAGTGGAACGAGGCGCTCTTCTCCTACCGGTTCACCGATCCCGGCAGCCGCAACGACACCGACACCGCCCCCTTCATGCCGAAGAACGTGGTGGTCAACCCGTTCTTCGAGTGGGGAAACGACAGGCCGCCCCGGACCCCGTACCACCAGACCGTGATCTACGAGGCGCATGTCCGCGGGCTCACCATGCGCCACCCCGCGGTGCCCGCAGAAAAGCGCGGCACCTACGCGGGACTGGGCCACCCCGCGGTCATCGACCACCTGCTGAGCCTGGGTGTCACCGCGGTGGAGCTGATGCCGGTGCACCAGTACGTGCCCGAGCACGCGATGGTCGCCAGGGGCCTGACCAACTACTGGGGCTACAACACGATCGCCTACCTGGCCCCGCACGCCGCCTACTCCTCCTCGGGCCAGCGCGGCGAGCAGGTGCAGGAGTTCAAGGCGATGGTACGGGCGCTGCACGAGGCGGGGATCGAGGTCATCCTCGACGTGGTCTACAACCACACCGCCGAGGGTGACCACATGGGGCCGACGCTGAGCTTCCGCGGCATCGACAACAGGGCGTACTACCGCCTGCACGACGGCGACCGGCGCTACTACCTCGACTACACCGGCTGCGGGAACTCCCTCAACGTCCGCTCGCCGCACGCCCTCCAGCTGATCATGGACTCGCTGCGCTACTGGGTCCTGGAGATGCACGTGGACGGCTTCAGGTTCGACCTGGCCTCCGCCCTCGCCCGCGAGCTGCACGACGTCGACCGGCTGAGCGCCTTCTTCGACCTGATCCAGCAGGACCCGGTGATCTCCCAGGTGAAACTGATCGCCGAGCCGTGGGACGTGGGACCCGGCGGCTACCAGGTCGGCAACTTCCCGCCGCTCTGGATGGAGTGGAACGGCAAGTACCGCGACAGCGTCCGCGACTTCTGGCGCGGCAGCGGGTCCGCGCTGCCCGAGTTCGCCTCCCGGCTGACCGGCTCCGCCGACCTCTACGCCACCTCGGGGCGCCGCCCCGTGGCCTCCATCAACTTCGTCACCTGTCATGACGGGTTCACCCTGACCGACCTGGTCTCCTACGACCGCAAGCACAACGAGGCCAACAAGGAGAACAACCGCGACGGCACCGACGACAACCGGTCGTGGAACTGCGGGGTCGAGGGCCCCACAGAGGACCCGGGGATCGTGAGCCTGCGCAGGCGCCAGCGCCGTAACTTCCTGGTCACCCTGTTCATCTCCCAGGGCGTGCCGATGCTGCTGGCCGGCGACGAGTTCGGCCGGACCCAGGGCGGCAACAACAACGCCTACTGCCAGGACAACGAGATCTCCTGGATCGACTGGTCGCTGGCCTCCGGCGAGGCGGACCTCCTCGACTTCGTCAGGAGCCTCTCCAAGCTGCGGCGCGAGCACCCGGTATTCCAGCGGCGCCGCTTCTTCCACGGCCACAAGGCCGACGACGGCACCCGCGACATCGTCTGGCTCACCCCGTCGGGAGAGGAGATGTCGGCGAGCGACTGGCACACCGGCTACGCCAAGTCACTGGCCGTCTTCCTGAACGGCGACGCCATCACCGAGCCGGGCACCCGCGGCGAGCGGATCACGGACGACTCGTTCCTGCTCCTGATCAACGCCCACCACGAGGAGATGATCTTCACCCTCCCCGAGGCGAAGTACGGCAAGCGGTGGCGGCGGGTGCTGGACACCGCCGACGAGGGGACGGAGCTCCTCTCGCCTCCGCAGGAGTCCTGGCCGGCCGAGAGCGCGGTGGAGGTGACCGCCCGCTCGGTGCAGATCCTGCACTGCGAGCGGGCGTAGGGCCGGCCGCTCGCGGCCTTCAGGCCCCTGACGCGATCGCGGCGGTGAGCAGGACGAGCACGAACGTCGCCACGCCGGCCGCGCCGTGCAGCACGACCGCGACCATGGGGAAGCGCTGCTCGGCGCCGCGGGCGTGGCGTCCGCCGCCCAGCCAGCGGGTGAACATGGTGAAGCCCAGCAGCGCGGAGAGCGCGAGGACTCCGAACGACAGCCAGGCGAAGGCCGGCTCCAGGGTGCGTACGTACACGATCCAGCAGGCCAGGGCGGACACCGCCAGGGCCGGATGGGCGAAGATGAGCAGCGCGGGAAAGCGGGTGACCTTGGTCGCCTGCTGGCGGAGCCCTCCCCCGGAGAGCCACAGGTACAGCAGGTAGATCCCGACCATCGCGGTGATCAACCATGTCACGATCGTGACCAGCCCCACACAGCCCTCCCGTGTCTCCCGGAACGAATCATGTACCGGGAGCCGCCCCGAGTCACCCCAGCCCTCAGATCCAGTATCGAACGCTCCGGGAGAACTCACAGGTCGTTTCCATGCGAAGGTAGGAGAATGCGCCTTATTCACCCCGAGACCTCGGACGAGGTCGACCTCGTCCGTGCCTACGCCTACCCGGCCGGCCCCTGCCTGCGGATCAACATGGTCGCCAGCGCCGACGGCGGTACCTGGCTGAAGGGACTGTCGGGCGGGCTGTCCGGCAGGGGCGACCGCCAGGTCTTCTGGACGCTGCGCGGGCTGGCCGACGTCGTCGTGGCCGGTGCGGCGACCGTACGGGCCGAGGGGTACGGCCCGGCACGGCCCAGGCCGTCGTGGCAGGGGCTGCGCGAGGGCCGCCCGGCCGCCCCGCCGGTGGCGGTGATCACTCGCAGGCTCGACCTCGACCTGTCGGGCCCGCTGTTCACCGAGGCGGAACCGTACGCCCGGACCATCGTCATCACCTGCGGGGCCGCCCCCAAGGAGCGCCGCGAGGAGGCCACCAGGTGTGCCGAGGTGATCGTGGCCGGGGGCGAGCGGGTGGATCCGGTGCTGGCGATGGCGGCGCTCCGCGAGCGCGGCCTGAGCCGGGTGCTCTGCGAGGGCGGCCCGAAGACCAACGCCCAGCTGGCCGCCGCGGACCTGGTCGACGAGCTCTGTCTCACGGTGAGCCCGCTGCTGATCGGCGGGGACGCCGCCCGTGCCCTCGACGGCCCTCCCTCGCTCACCCCCCTGCGCCTGGCCCACGTGCTGGAGGACGAGGGGTTTCTCTTCACGCGGTACGTCCGGCGAGACGAGAAGGCCGGAGCCCTCTAGCGCCGAAGGTCCCGGCGTTCCATGATTCATGTGGACATACCTCTAGAGAAACGATATATCTCGACCATGGAACGATCATCCTCCTCCGGTGACGAATTGCGCGCCTCGCTCGAGGCCCGCCGGGACCTCGGACCGGAATACGAAGACTCCCTCGTCGAGGGTTTCCTGGAGAAGATGGACCGGGAGATCGACAAGCGGGTGGACGACCGGCTCGCCGCCCGCGCCCGCAAGGAGAGCCCTGCGGTCCGTCCCTCCCTGGACGCCGGGCAGCGGCTGGCGCTGGCGATCGTCTCCCTGGCGACCGGGATACCCGCGACGATCGGGCTGGCCTTCTCCGGCCTGGGCGACTCGATCCTCGCGTTCATCCTGGTGCTCGTGTGGGTCGGCATCATCAGCGTGAACCTGTCGTTCGCCCTCGCGCGGCGGCGCCAGGGCTGACCGCCGCCGCCCGCTTCCACTTCCACGTCAAGCAAGCGTACGCTTGGGCAAGTTTCCGGTACGGCTGACGCGGGAGTGATGAGTGGACGAGTACCGCAATCTGATCGGCGGCCGCCTGGTGGCCGCGGCCGACGGCCGCACGCTGGACTCCGTCAACCCCGCCACCGGCGAGGTCTGGGCCCGAGTCCCGGCGAGCGGCAGGGCCGACGCGGAGGCCGCCGTCGCGGCGGCGCGCACGGCCTTCCCCTCCTGGTCCGCCATGCCCGCACTCGGCCGGGCGCACTTCCTGCGCGGGGTGTCGGAGGTCTTCGCCCGGCACGCCGAGGAACTGGCCAGGATCGAGACCAGGGACAACGGGCGCATCCTGCGGGACACGCTGAAGAAGGACCTGCCCGGCATGACCCACCTGTGGCAGATCGCCGCCGGGCAGGTGCTCGACGCGGTCAAGGGCGAGACGGTGATCCTCGGCCCGGACAGCCTGGGTCTCACCCGTCGCGAGCCGTACGGAGTGGCGCTCTGCGTCATCCCGTGGAACTCCCCCATCTCGACGTTCTCCGCCAAGGCGGCCTACGCGCTGGCCGCGGGGAACACCGTGATCGTCAAGCCCGCCGAGCAGGCCTGCGCCTCGGTGCTGCGCCTCGGCGAACTGCTGGCCGAGGTGCTCCCGCCCGGCGTGCTCAACATCGTCAGCGGCCTCGGTGAGGACGTCGGCGACCCGCTGGTCAGGCACCGCGGGGTCAACAAGATCAGCCTCACCGGCTCCACCCAGACCGGGCAGGCGATCACCCGGGCCTCGGCCGACCACCTCAAGCCGCTGACGTTCGAGCTGGGCGGCAAGTCACCGAACATCGTGTTCTCCGACGCCGACCTGGACGCCGCCGCTCAGGGGGTGACCGTCAACTCGGTCTACACCGGCAACGCCGGACAGGTCTGCGTGGCCGGGTCCCGCATCCTGATCCACCGGCCGGTCTGGGACGAGATGATCGGGCGGATCACCGCCATCGCCTCGCAGGTCCGGCTGGGCGACCCGCTCGACATGGCCACCACGATGGGCCCGATCGTCTCGGCCGGGCAGTACGAGCGGGTCGCCTCCTACCTGGAGATCGCCGAGAAGGAGGGCGCCGAGCTGGTGTTCGGCGGCCGGACGGGGGCCGACGTGGTCCCGTCCATGCCCGGCGGCTACTGGGTGGCCCCCACCCTGTTCACCACCTCCGACAACGCGCTGCGTGTCTGCCAGGAAGAGATCTTCGGTCCGGTGGCCGTGGCCATCCCCTTCGACACCGAACAGGAGGCTCTGGCGATCTCCAACGACTCCCCCTACGGGCTTGCCGCCGGCGTGTGGACCCGCGACCTCGGCCGCGCCCACAGGTTCGTCCGCGACCTGCAGAGCGGCACCGTCTGGGTCAACACCTTCCGCCAGATGCCCCCGGGGCTGCCGTTCGGCGGCGTCAAGGACTCCGGGTACGGGCACGACGCCGTGCTGGAGTACACCAGGGAGAAGGCCGCGATCATCCATATCTGACCGGTGAGCCCCGCCGGGCAGGCCCTTTACCAGAAACCGAATATGGTTCTAGAGTCTGGGCATGGGAATCGCGATCACCGAGGAGCACCGGGCGCTGGCCGTCTCCGTCCACGGCTTCGCCGGACGGAACATCGCGACGCGCGGCATGGACCACGAGCCGTTCCGCGCCGCGCTGGCCGCGCAGGGCCTGCTCGGGCTTCATCTGCCCGAGGCCTACGGAGGACAGGGCGGCGGCCTGCGGGAGCTGGCGGTCGCCCTGGAGGCGCTCGGCGAGCACTGCACGCCGGGTTCCCACCTGCCCACGGTCCTGGCCTCGGCCGTCATCGCCCGCGCCGCCCCCGCGCCGTCCCCCCACCACGACCTGCTGCGGGCACTGGCGGACGGCACGCTGACCGCCGCGATCGCCTTGCCCGGCGGTGCCCGTACGGCCACGACGAGCGCGGCGGACGCGACCGGGCCGACCGCCCTGACCGTGCTCGGGTCCGCGGATGCCGGGGTGTTCGTGGTCCCGCTTCCCGGCGGCCGGTGGGCCGCGCTCGACCCCGGCGACTGCTCGGCCAAGGCGGTCGACGGCATCGACCTGACGCGGCCACTGGCGGCGGTGACAGTGACGGTGACGGCCGTGCCCCAGGAGCGCGTGCTGGGCGGCGTGACCTCCCGCCTCGTCTCGGACCTGGCCGCCGTCCTGCTCGGGGCGGAGGCCTGCGGCGTGGCGGCGTGGGCGGTGTCCACCGCCGCCGAGTACGCCCGGGTACGGGAGCAGTTCGGACGCCCGATCGGCCAGTTCCAGGGGGTGAAACACAGGTGCGCGGCCATGCTCGTCGCCCTCGAACAAGCCCGCGCCGCTGTCTGGGACGCCGCCCGTGCCCTCGACGGGGCCGCCCAGACGGCCGGTGTCGATCCGGAGGACGAGATCGCGCTGGCGGTGGGGGTGGCCGGGGTGCTCGCCGCGGACGCCGCCGTACGGTGCGCGGCGGACGCGATCCAGGTGCTGGGCGGCATCGGCTACACCTTCGAGCACGACGCCCACCTCTACTACCGCCGCGCGCTCTGCCTGCGGGCGCTGAGCGGCGACGCCGGGGAGTGGGCCGAGCGGGTGGCCAGGATGGCGGTGGCCGGGGCGCGGCGGCCGATGGAACCGGACCTGCCCGAGGAGGCCGGGGAACTGCGGCACCGGATCAGGGCGGAGGCCGCGTCACTGGCCGCCGAGGAGCGGGAGGTCAGGCGCGGTCGCATCGCCTCCGAGGGCTGGATCATGCCGCACCTGCCCAGGCCGTGGGGGCGCGGAGCCTCCCCGCTGGAACAGGTGGTCATCCACCAGGAGTTCAGGGATGTCAAACGCCCCAATCTCGGCATCGCCGCCTGGGCGGTCCCCTCCATTGTCCGCTACGGCACCCCTGAGCAGCAGGAACGCTTCCTGCCTGGCACGTTCACCCGCGAGATCACATGGTGCCAGCTCTTCAGCGAGCCCGGCGCGGGCTCCGACCTCGCCTCGCTGTCCACGAGGGCCGTGCGGGTGGAGGGCGGCTGGTCGCTGAACGGCCAGAAGATCTGGACCTCCCTCGCGCAGTGGGCGCAGTGGGCGATCTGCCTGGCCAGAACCGACCCCGACGCCCCCAAGCACGAGGGCATCACCTACTTCCTGGTCGACATGTCCTCCCCCGGCGTCACCGTCCGCCCGCTGAAGGAGATCAACGGCGACGAGATCTTCAACGAGGTCTTCCTGGACGACGTCTTCGTCCCTGACGACCTGGTCGTCGGCCAGGTCAACGCGGGCTGGCGGGTCGCCCGCGACACCCTCTCCCACGAGCGCGTCGCCCTGGGTGACTCCTGGGGGCCCGGCTCCCGGCACACCGACATGGTCGCCCTGATCGACACCCTGGGCGGCCCCGGGGCGCTCCGCCCCTCCGCCCTGGAGGAGGCGGGCCGCCTGTGGGCGTCGGGGCAGGCCATCTCCGCCCTGGGCCTGCGCGTGACGCTCTCCCAGCTGGCCGGGAGCGACTCCGGCACCGCCTCCAGCGTCCGCAAGCTGCTGGGGATGCGCCACTCCCAGGCGGTGTCGGAGTTCTGCTGGTCCATCGCGCCGGGCTCGCCGTACTGGAACCGCATGGTCCTCGCCACCCGCGCCTTCACCATCGGTGGCGGCACCACGGAGGTCCAGCTCAACATCATCGCCGAGCGCGCGCTGGGCCTCCCCCGTGACCCCTGAGCCCGGGGCCGCCGTTCAGGCGCGGGTGGCCGGCCAGCCGAGGTGAGGTGAGGGGCGCCCAGCCGGGCGGGAGTCGACGGAGGACGGATCGTCACTGTGGTCGACCAGGGAAGTTCGTCCCAAAGGAGCCGGAGACGGATCGCGAGCGGCGGCTCGCCACGTGGAGGCAACCCTACAGAACAAGCCGGAGGCCGGGCGGGAGGGCAGGTCCGCCCCGGAGCCGCCACGGCGGCGGGACCGGGCACTCGACGGGGCGGACCGTATGATCACCTGCCTCATGCCCACCGGGCCCAGGCGCTGGCGCGCCACCCGGACGGCGGCATTCCGGCCGGCCCGCGGAACGTGGGCGACCGGGCAGGTGATCTCACCCCTCAACGGGAAGGTGAACCACCCTCCACACTTTTAAAGACGCCAAAACGGTCATCAAAGGATGCTTCGCCCGTCAAGATTTTTCCGAACGGGGCAACCCCGGGCCTCGCCCCTCCACACGCCACGGCGACCGCATAGGCTGATGTGATGGACAAGGTGGTAAAGAGCGACGCCGAGTGGCGCGTCCAGCTCTCTCCCGAGGAGTTCCGCGTGCTTCGCCAGGCCGGGACCGAGCGCCCCTTCACCGGGGAGTACGTCGACACCAAGACCGTGGGCGTCTACAGCTGCCGGGCCTGCGGCACCGAGCTGTTCCGGTCCGACACCAAATTCGACAGCCACTGCGGCTGGCCGAGCTTCTACGAGCCGTCGAAGTCCGACGCGGTGACGCTGATCGAGGACCGCTCGATGGGCATGGTCCGCGTCGAGGTCCGGTGCGCGACCTGCGACTCACATCTCGGCCACGTGTTCCACGGCGAGGGCTACGGCACGCCCACCGACGACCGCTACTGCATCAACTCCGTCTCACTGAGGCTTGAGCCCGCCGAGTAGGCCACCGCGTCGCGATCCGGCCGGTCCGCGACGCGCGAAGACAGCCGGATCGGTCCATCCCGGAGGTTAGTGAGGCGCAGGAAGGGGCAGAGCGACCTCACGCAAAGTATTCACAGATCTCCGTAGCGTGTCTGCCCAAGGAGCCCCCGTGCATCTCCGCCACAAGTGGGAGATCGTTGAGACCATCGGCCGGGTGATCACCCAGCGCTGTTCGATCTGCGGCAGGACCAGGGTCCGGGTGACCCGGCCCGGGCACCGCGCGGACTAGCGCTTCGGCTTGGGGTAGGTGACGCGGCAGTCGGGGTCGTCAGGGCCGAGGACGTTGGCCAGGACCGGGTTGCCGTTCTCTCCGAACTCGGCCTGGACGAAGACCACGGGGTTGGGCATGCCGAGCTCTCCGACGAGATAGTCGACGCCCGCCTCGCACAGCTTGATCGCCTGCTTCGAGTTGTCCGCCGATTCCGGCAGGTCCGTATATATCCGTAGATAGCCACCGACCATTCGGATATCCCTGACCCGCTTGGTCACCTTGCGGCTCTCGAAGTAGGCCAACGCCTTCTTGTCGGTGTGCTTGGAAGGCCCCGACGCCTCGGCCTCACTGTCCTTCTGGCGCTTCTTCTCCGCCTTGGCGGACTTCGCGTCCTGCTCGGCGCCCCCCTTGCTCTTCCCGTCCAGCTCGGCGGCCACCACCGCGCCCGCCACCGGGTCCCCCTGCGGCGCCGCGGCGGGCGGAGCACCGGAGGCAGGCACCCGAGCCGCCTCGCTCCCCGGAGCCGTCTCCCCGGAAGACCACAGCCCGCTCACCGCGAACGCCCCCACCACCAGCGCGGCGGCGCCCACCGAGACCTCAAGGAGCCGTGAGCGAGACTTCTTTCTCCGACGTCCCCGAGTACGCCGCCTGGACCGTGCCAGACCTTCGCCCCTTTTCACCCTTGGCCTCACATAGACAGGTGATTTTCCACGAGTATGACAAAGGCAAGGGATGGCAAAGAGAGCTACGCGGGATTATTTTCGGCGAGCCGTCACAGGAGACACGCCCTTCATCTCACGGAGCAGGAGTCCCGCCGCCGACCGGACTCCGCGGCGACGGGCTCCCGGAGGCTACGGCAGCGCGGCGATCAGCTCGCTGAGCGGCTTGCGGACACCGGTGTAGAAGGGGATCTCCACCCGGGTGTGCCGCCGCGCCTCCGCGCCGCGCAGGGTGCGCATCAGGTCGACGATGCGGTGCAGTTCGTCGGCCTCGAACGCCAGCATCCACTCGTAGTCGTTCAGCGAGAAGCACGCCACCGTGTTGGCACGCACGTCCGGGTAGTCGCGAGCCATCCTGCCGTGCTCGGCGAGCATCCGGCGGCGGTCCGCGTCGTCCAGCAGGTACCACTCCAGAGAGCGCACGAACGGGTAGACGCTCACGTACGCACGAGGCTCCTCCTCGGCCAGGAAGGCCGGGATGTGCGACTTGTTGAACTCGGCCGGACGGTGCAGCGCCATGGCCGACCAGACCGGCTCGGACAGCCGCCCCAGGCCGGTACGGCGGAAGCGGGAGTAGGTCTCCTGCAGATCCTCGGAGGTCGGAGCGTGCCACCAGAACATGAAGTCGGCGTCGGCGCGGAAGCCCGCCACGTCGTACAGGCCGCGGGTGACCACGTCCTTGCGCTCCATCTGGGCCAAGAGCTCCTCGACCTCGGCGGCCATGCCCTCACGGTGCCCCGGGCAGCGCTCGCTCAGTCTGAAGACCGACCACATCGTGTAGCGGATCACCTGGTTCAGGTCTCGTGCCTTGGGCCGCGGGTTCCCGTCCGTCGTCCTCACCCCTTCGTCAGCAAATCGGTTCTGTCCTGCCATTCTCCCGTGGGGTCCAGGTGGTCGAGAATCCGGGCTGCCGCGGTGCGCGCCGTGGAGACGCAGGCGGGGATGCCAAGGCCGTCGTAGGCGGCGCCGCACAGCGCCAGCCCCGGCGAAACCGCGACGGCCGCCCGGATGCGCGCCACCCGGTCGAGGTGACCCACCTCGTACTGCGGCAGGGCACCGCCCCAGCGGGTCACCCGCGAGTCGCGGGGCAGCCCGCGCACGCCCATGACCTCGACCATCTCGGCCATCGCCAGCGCGACCAGTTCCGCGTCGTCGCGCTGGAGCACCGCCTCCTCGCCGAGCCTGCCGATCGAGCAGCGCAGCAGGACCAGGTCGGGATCGGTCTCCGCCAGGTGCGGCCACTTGACCGAACTGAACGTGGCGGCCTTGATCGGGCGCCCGTCGACGGCCGGAACCAGGTAGCCGCTGCCGGACGGCGGCCGGGGAAACGCCTCCCGCGGGTAGGCGAGGGTGACGACGGCCATGCTGGCGTACTCGATCCTGGCCAGCTCCGCGGCGGCCTGGGGCACCTCCTCCGCGAGCAGCCGGCTCGCCGCCGGAGCGGGAACGGCGATGATCACCGCGTCGGCCTCGATCGTCTCCGGCTCCCTGGTGGGTCCGGCCACCAGCTTCCAGCCGCCCTCGGTCCGCCGCAGCTCCCTGACCATGACGCCGGTCCTGATCTCGGCCCCGGAGGCGGCGGCGACGGCCTCGGGGAGGCTGCCCATCCCCCGGCTCAGGGTGGTGAAGACCGGCCCCGCGTCCTTCGGGGCGTCCGCGGCGATCTCCCCGGCCGCGGCGAGCAGCGACCGCTCGGTCCTGGCCGCGATGGCGATCCCCGGCATGGTCGCGTCCAGCGAGAGCCGCTCGGTCCTGCCCGCGTAGACACCGCCGAGCAGCGGCTCGACGAGCCGGTCGACCACCTCGCCGCCCATCCTGGCCCGGATGTAGGCTGCCACCGACACGTCGGTGGTGACCCGCGTCGCCGGGAGGATCCGGTCCAGCGCCACCCTGGCCAGCCCCCCGGGGGAAAGGATCCCCGACCTCGCCAGCGCGAGAGGGTCGGACGGCACGCCCATGACGTGCCCCTTGGGCATGGGCCGCAGCGCGCCCCGGGTCAGGATGGCCGCCTGGGTGGTGCCGGGGAGCCGCAACTCCTCGCCCAGCCCGACCATCCTGGCCAGTTCCTTGCCCTCGGGCCGCCGGGCGAGCATCGCCTCGGCCCCCGCGTCCATCGCGACGCCCGCCACCTCGGTGGCGTGCAGCTTGCCCCCGACCCGCGGGGCGCCTTCGAGGACGGTCACCCGCAGGTTCTCGCCGCCCTGACGCAGATGCCACGCGGCGGCCAGTCCGGCGATCCCGCCGCCGACGACCACCACATGCCTCCGGTTGCCTTCCATGACTCCTGACCGTACCGGTCCACCCCCCCGGTCCCGTCTCCCACCTCGGCGCCCCACCCTCCCCGTGACCCGACGGCGCGCAGAACGTGACGCCATCGTGACTGCCCCGCACCGAACCCCGCCACCGCACCCGCCGTCATGAGATTCATGAGCAGATTCCGGTACGGCCCGCGCCTGGCGGTCTTCTTGACGGGCCTGACGCTGTTGGTGTCCGCCTGCGGCGGGGGTTCTTTACAGTCCACGTCCTACGAAGGAGCGGCGGCACCCGCGGCCGACGTGCAGGCGAGCAGCCAGGCCAGCGTGGTGCTTTCCGAGAGCGCGGGGCAGGCCGGGGGCGGCTCCCCGCAGACCGGCCAGGTGAAGATCGTCCCGCAGGACCGGGCGATCGTCTACACGGCGGAGATGACGATCAGGGCGAAGGAGGTCACCGCGGCGGCCGACCGGGCACGGCAGATCGTCACCGCCGCGGGCGGCTACCTGGCCATGGAGAACTCCGACGCCCACTCCGACGGCGAGGGCTCCGCGACGCTGGTCTTCAAGATCCCGCCGGGGAACTATCCGGGCGCGCTCGACCGCCTGGGCAAGGAGCTGGGCACGCGCGAGTCGCTCCGGCAGAACACCGAGGACGTCACCGAGCAGGTGGCCGACGTGGAGAGCCGCCTGAAGTCGGCCAAGGCCGCGCTCGACTCCCTGCGCACGCTGCTGAAGCGGGCCAACACCATCGGTGAGGTGCTCAAGGTGGAGCGGGAGGTCTCCAACCGCGAGAGCGAGCTGGAGTCCCTGCAGGCCAGGCAGAAGACCCTCGCCTCGCAGACCAGTGCGGCGACGCTGACGCTGAACCTGGTCGGCCCGGCGGCCGTGGTGCAGAAGAAGGAGGACGACGAGCCCGCCGGCTT
Source organism: Streptosporangium sp. NPDC002544 (assembly GCF_040295965.1). Taxonomy (NCBI): domain Bacteria; kingdom Bacillati; phylum Actinomycetota; class Actinomycetes; order Streptosporangiales; family Streptosporangiaceae; genus Streptosporangium; species Streptosporangium sp. NPDC002544. The sequence goes on from NZ_JBEOWJ010000009.1 coordinate 77,448, forward strand.
CCTCGGTGGCCTGCGGACGGGCTGGAAGGCTTTCGTCGTCGCGGTCAAGCACGGCCTGACGCTCCTGGGCGTGCTGCTTCCCTGGCTGATCGTGATCGTCCCGGCCTGGCTGCTGACCGCCTTCCTGCTCCGCCGCAGGAGGAACGGGGAGCGGCCGCTCGCCGCGGGCTCCGAGGACCCGGAGCCCGATCCCGACGAGGAGCCTCTCCCCGCGAGCGATCCTCGGGGAGAGGACGAATCCGAGGGGGCGGACGGGCGTCCCTAGTCCCAGGCGAGTGGTGACAGTGCACCGGCGCCGGGGACGATCAGCGGGCGGAGGCCTCGTGGACGAAGTCGGTGAGGCGGGCCAGCTGGTCGGGGTCGGTGCCCGGCAGCACGCCGTGCCCCAGGTTGAACACATGTCCCTCGACCTTGGCCGCGCGGGTGAGAATGTCGCCCGCGCGGCGCTTCACGACCTCCCAGGGGGCGAGCAGGATCGCCGGGTCCAGATTGCCCTGCAGCGCCTTGCCCGGGCCGACCCTCCGGGCGGCCTCGTCGAGCGGGACTCGCCAGTCGACGCCCACCACGTCGGCCCCCGCCTCACCGAGCAGGCCGAGCAGCTCTCCGGTGCCGACGCCGAAGTGGATGCGCGGCACGTCCAGACCGGCCAGGCCGTCAAAGATCCGGCTGGTGTAGGGGAGGACGAACTCGCGGTAGTCGTCGGGCGACACCGCGCCGACCCAGGAGTCGAAGAGCTGGACGGCGGAGGCTCCCGCAGCGAGCTGCACGCGCAGGAACCCCAGGGTGATCTCGGTCAGCCGATCCATGAGGGCGTGCCAGAGGCCCGGCTCGCCGTACATCATGGCCTTGGTGTGGTCGTGGTTCTTGGAAGGGCCGCCCTCGATGAGGTAGGAGGCCAGGGTGAAGGGCGCTCCCGCGAAACCGATGAGCGGGGTCGCGCCCAGCTCCTTCGTCAGCGCCTGGACCGCCTCGGTGATGTAGGAGACGTCGTCCGGCTCGATCGGGCGCAGCGCCTCGGCCGCCCTGGCATCCCTGATCGGCGCGGCCACCACCGGGCCGATGCCGGGCTTGATGTCGAGGTCGACGCCGATCGCCCTGAGCGGGACGACGATGTCACTGAAGAGGATGGCCGCGTCCACGCCGTAGCGGCGGACCGGCTGCATCGTGATCTCCACGACCAGGTCGGGGGTGGCGCAGGCCGTGAGCATCGACACCCCCGCGCGGAGCGCCCGGTACTCGGGCAGCGAGCGACCTGCCTGGCGCATGAACCACACCGGTGTGTGGGATACGGGCCGGCGGCGGCAGGCGCGCAGGAAAGCGGAGTCGGCGAGCTCGGAAGTCACCCCACCAGGGTGCCATGCCCGGTGACCGGTCGGCTCACCACGGTCGCCGACCGGTGAGATCAGCCCGAAATCACCAGTTATTCAATGAGATTGCACCTCACACCACCCTGGCACCGTCAAGTGATGACAACGATACTGTCTTACCGGTTTCGAGAGCTTCGTCCGCTGAAATCCGATGTTGGCACCAGCCGGATGGCACCGCGCGGCACGAAGCGATCATGTTTCCGGGTACAGTTCCTCCCATCGGTGATCCTGGACCGGCCCCCGGCTGGTCCAAATGTTCGCCAAGTCACCGCGCGGCATCGATTCCTGCACCACTTTGGGGACACGCCGAGCACGCTGCGCGGAAATGTCGGCGCGACGTGCCAACGTCGGACCACGACCCGACGAAAGGCCCGTGCGATGTCCACCATGTGGAGTTCACCCGAACGTCGCGGTGAGCACCGTGCCTCCTGCGCCCGCGTGCGGGTTCCCGAACGACAATCCCGCCCCGTCGATCACGGTCGGCCTGAACGCCCGGAACGGACCGGCGCCGAGCGCGGTCACACGTTCCTCCCCGAAGTCTCCCACGGCGAGGTCACCCCCGCCCTCCACAGGCCGTCGGCAGCGTCTTGATCGGTTCCAATGGCTCCTACACATATCCCAGTGGTCCCCATGCGATCAGTTTCGACCTACGCTTCCGATATGACCGTCGGTGACGCGCCGCCCGCTCCCGCCGCCTTCAGGCGCGCGGTGGCGAGCATGCGCCCCGCGGAGGTCAGACCCGAGATCGAGCTGGAGGACATTCCGGCGCCACAGCGCCTGGCCCCCTACTCGGCCGCGATCGGCGCGTCGGTGTACCGCGACGACGACGAGCTCGCGATCGGCCGCCTCATCGTGCTCTTCGACCCGGACGGCCAGCGCGGCTGGGACGGCCAGTTCCGGCTCGTCGCCTACGTGCGGGCCGACATGGAGCCGGAGATCACCGAAGACCCGCTGCTCGGCCCCGTCGCGTGGAGCTGGCTCACCGAGTCACTCGACGCGCACGGCGCCGGCTACGCCGCCGCCGGAGGCACCGTCACCAGAGCGGTCTCCGAGGGCTTCGGCAACAAGGCCGAAGACCCGGTGACCACCGAGCTGGAACTGCGTGCGTCCTGGTCACCGCTGCAGGAAGACCTCTCCGGCCATGTCGCCGCCTGGTGCGATCTGATGTGCCTTGCCGCGGGCATACCACCCCTGCCACCCGACGTGGCGGCGCTGCCGCCGCGCCGTCGCGAGGATCCGGAGCCCTTCAGAACGTGACCGATGAGACGACCGTAATTCCACTGCTGGAGCCTCGTGAGGGAATCCCACCCGTCATCGAGGACTCCGCCTCCCTCGCGCGCGTGGTGCGCGCCTTCGCCGAGGGCACCGGCCCTGTCGCCGTCGACGCCGAACGCGCCTCCGGCTACCGCTACAGCGGCCGCGCCTACCTGGTACAGCTGCGCCGCGCCGGCGCGGGCAGCGCCCTGATCGATCCCATCCGCTGCCCCGACCTGTCCGAGCTCGACGCGGCGCTGGCCGACACGGAGGTGGTGCTCCACGCCGCCTCCCAGGACCTGCCGTGCCTCGCGGAGGTGGGCTTCCACCCGCGAGAACTGTTCGACACCGAGCTGGCCGGCCGGCTGCTCGGCTACGAGCGGGTCGGTCTTGGGCTGATGGTGGAGAACGTCCTCGGTTTCAGGCTGGAGAAGGGGCACTCGGCCGCCGACTGGTCGACCCGCCCGCTCCCCGAGGACTGGCTGCGCTACGCCGCGCTCGACGTCGAGGTCCTGATCGAGCTCCGCGACGTCCTGCACGAGGAGCTGAAGTCCAGCGGCAAGCTGGCGTGGGCGCAGGAGGAGTTCGCCTCCGTGCTCGCGCACAAGGCGCCCACCCCGCGCTCCGACCCGTGGCGGCGCACCTCCGGAATCCACAAGGTCCGCTCGCTGCGCGGGCTGGCGGTGGTACGGGAGCTGTGGACGCTCCGCGACGGGCTCGCCCGCGAGTCCGACGTCGCCCCCGGCCGTGTCCTGCCCGACTCGGCGATCGTCACCGCCGCCCTGGAACTGCCCCGCACCACCAAGGCGCTCACCGAGATCCCGCCCTTCACCGGCCGCAGTGCCCGGCGGCACCTGCGCGACTGGCTGGCCGCGATCGGCACCGCCCGCTCGCTGCCCGACTCGGAGTTGCCGCAGCCCAGCACCCCCGGCGACGGGCCCCCACCGGCCAACCGATGGATGGACCGCGATCCGGTGGCCGCCCGGCGGCTGGCCGCGGCCAGGACCGTGGTCGCCGCGCTCGCCGACGAGCACCACATGCCCGCGGAGAACCTGATCCAGCCCGACGCCGTGCGCCGCCTGACCTGGGAACCACCGGCCGTCGTCGACGACGAGACCGTCACCGCCCGGCTGCGCGAGCTGGGCGCCCGTGAGTGGCAGATCGGGCTGACCGCCCATCCGATCGCCAAGGCCCTGATCCGCCTGGAGCTCAAGGGCCAGGCCTGATGAACCGGCCGACGCCCTTTACAAAGTAGATCACTGGAACGACGTCATCCCCTGTGCGGAGCCCGTCCCCGCACAGGGGATGACCGAGCGCTCAGCAGGTCGCGAGCATGCTCTGCAGGGCGCTCTTCTCCGAGCTCTGCAGCGTCAGCTTCCAGTAGTACTTCACCTGGATCCACGCCCTGGCGTAGGTGCACCTGAACGAGCTCAGCGGCGGCTGCCACGTCGAGGGGTCCTGGTCGCCCTTGGCCTGGTTGACGTTGTCGGTCACCGCCCACAGCTCGGGCCCGCCGAGGTCGTTGGCGTAGGACTGCCGCTGCGCGCTGGTCCAGGCGTAGGCGCCGGAGCGCCAGGCCTCGGCGAGCGGCACCATGTGGTCGATGTCGACGTCACTGGCGGCGGTCCAGGTCGCGCCGTCGAACGGGGAGTACCAGCTGCCGGAGGTGGCCGCACAGCTGGAGTTGACGACCACTCCGACGCCGTCCCTCTTGAGCACCGTCTCCCGGGTGTTGCAGGTGCCGCTGATCGTTATCCAGTGGTTGAACAACGACCGGTCATAGGAGGACTGATTGGTTTCCGCGGCGACGGTGAGCGTCGCGAGCCTGCTGGCGGCGGTGGCCGCCGAAGGGATGTTCGGCGGGGTCGCCGAAGCCGTTCCGGTTGTCAGGGAAAAGGTGACGAGAATTGCCGTGAGGGCAGCGGAAGCCGCGGTGACGACTCGTTTCACGAGTGGCCCCTTCTGTCGCTCCACCTCGGCCAGTCGGGGGGTCTGGGCACCGCGAGAGGAGGACAGACGGAACGTCTCAAGTCATGACAAATACGCAAATGTCATGGTTTGACGACGAGTCAGGATGCACTTGGTCGGATACTGCATCAATCCATGGTCAGATACGCTTGATCTGCGATAATGTGAATTACGGTGATTCGAGCACCCCGCCTTACCGCGCGAACACGCGGTGAAATTCCGGTAACCGGCGAATTTCCTTCCGGGACGGCCCCCGGGTCACCGGCTCCCCCGGACGCGCACATCGCCCCCCCTCCTCCCCTGGCAGGCGCTTGCAGCAGGTACGGCGACTGTCGTACCGTGGAGTGGAAAGCGCTTTCCATAGGAGGTCGGAGAAGATGTCCCCGCAAAGCATCGGCGTCGTGATGAACGGTGTCACCGGTCGCATGGGCTACCGCCAGCACCTGGTCCGATCGGTCCTGGCGATCAACGAGCAGGGCGGTGTGACACTGTCGGACGGCGGCCAGGTCCTGCTCAGGCCGGTCCTGGTCGGCCGGTCCGCCGAGAAGCTCCAGAGACTCTCGGCGGAGCACGGCATCGCCGGCTGGACCACGGACCTCGACACCGCCCTCGCCGATGACGACAATCTGATCTACTTCGACTCCCAGGTCACCCAGGCCCGGGTGAAGTCCGTGTTCAAGGCGATCGAGGCGGGCAAGCACGTCTACGCGGAGAAACCGACGGCCGAGACGTCCCAGGACGCGCTGGCACTGGCCGAGGCCGCGACCGCCAGAGGCGTGAAGAACGGCGTCGTGCAGGACAAGCTCTTCCTGCCGGGCCTGCTCAAGCTCAGGCGCCTGATCGACGGCGGCTTCTTCGGCCGCGTCCTCTCGGTCCGCGGCGAGTTCGGCTACTGGGTGTTCGAGGGCGACTGGCAGGCCGCCCAGCGCCCGTCGTGGAACTACCGCGCCGAGGACGGCGGCGGCATCGTCCTCGACATGTTCCCGCACTGGGCGTACGTGCTGGAGAACCTGTTCGGCCGGATCACCTCGGTCTACGCCCAGGCCGTCACCCACATCCCCGAGCGGGTGGACGAGCGGGGCGAGACCTACCGGGCCACCGCCGACGACGCCGCCTACGGGGTGTTCGAACTGGAGGGCGGGGTCATCGCGCAGATCAACTCCTCCTGGAGCGTCAGGGTGAACCGCGACGAGCTGGTGGAGTTCCAGGTGGACGGCACGCACGGCAGTGCCGTCGCGGGCCTGCGCGACTGCCGCGTCCAGCACCGTGCCGCCACTCCCAAGCCGGTCTGGAACCCCGACCTGCCCGCGGGCGCCCGTTTCAGGGACGGCTGGCAGGAGGTACCCAACAACGAGGAGTTCGACAACGGGTTCAAGGTCCAGTGGGAACGGTTCGTCCGCCACGTGGTCGAGGACGCGCCGTTCCCCTACGACTTCGCCTCCGGCGCGCGTGGTGTCCGCATCGCCGAGCTGGGCCTGCGCTCCTCCGCAGAGGGCCGCCGCCTGCCGGTGGAGCCGTGATGAGGATCGCGCTCCCGGGCGGGGAGCACGTCCTGCGCGAGCCGGTCACCTGGGCCAGGCCCCAGGGGCCCGCCCGGAGCCGCACCGTCTACGCCGCCGCCCACGTGGTCGCCGACCCGCTCGGCGACAACACCCCGGGCTCCCGGGCCGCCGTCGACTGGGAGGCCACCCTGCGCTTCCGCCACCACCTGTGGTCCCACGGGCTGCGGGTCGCCGACGCCATGGACACCGCGCAGCGCAACATGGGCCTCGACTGGGCGGCCACCCGCGAGCTGATCCGGCGCAGCGCCACCGAGGCGAAGGCCTTCGGCGACCCGGCGACGCTGGTGGCCTGTGGCGCGGGCACCGACCAGGCGCCGGACGCCCGGACCCTGCGGGAGGTCGTGGCGGCCTACGGCGAGCAGATCGAGACCGTGCGGGACGCGGGCGCCGGGGTCATCGTGATGGCGAGCCGGCAACTGGCCGCGATCGCGCGGGGCCCGGAGGACTACCACCGGGTCTACGGCGAGCTGCTCTCCCAGACCGATCGCCCGGTGATCCTGCACTGGCTGGGCGAGATGTTCGACCCGCTGCTGGCGGGCTACTGGGGCTCGCGGGACGTGGCCGAGGCCACCGCGTCGTTCCTGTCGCTGATCCACGACCACGCGGCGAGGGTGGACGGGGTCAAGGTCTCACTGCTGGACGCCGAGCACGAGATCGGGCTGCGCGAGGCGCTGCCCGAAGGCGTCAGGCTCTACACCGGCGACGACTTCAACTACCCTTCGCTGATCAGGTCGGGCAGTCACGCGCTGCTGGGCATCTTCGACGCGATCGCCCCCGCCGCCGCCTCGGCCCTGCAGGCGCTCGACGCGGGCGACCTCGGACGGTACGACGAGATCATGGACCCCACGGTCCCGCTCTCACGGAAGATCTTCGAGGCCCCCACGTACAACTACAAGACGGGCATCGTCTTCCTGGCCTGGCTCAACGGCCACCAGGACGCCTTCAGCATGGTCAACGGCGCCCAGGCGGCCCGTTCCCTGCCCCACCTGGCCGAGGTGTTCCGCCTGGCCGACAGGGCCGGGCTGCTGGCCGACCCCGAGCTGGCGGTCTTCCGGATGCGCTCCCTGCTGGCGGTGAACGGCCTGTGAGGGCGCGGGCGAAGAGCCGTCTCTCGCTGAACCAGTGGACCACGAAGCGATGGTCGGTGGCCGAGGCCGTCGACGGGTGCGTGCGGCACGGTGTCGAGGCCATCGGCCTGTGGCGGCAGGACGTCGCCGCGCAGGGCCTGAAGGAGACCGTCGAACTCGTCGCGGACGCCGGACTGCGGGTCTCGTCGCTCTGCCGCGGCGGCTTCCTCACCTCCGGCGATCCGCAGGCCCTGGACGACAACCGCAGGGCGATCGACGAGGCCGCCACGCTGGACGCCGCCTGCCTGGTCATGGTGGTCGGCGGCCTGCCGGGCGTGGTGCCCGGCCGGCCGCTGGGCGCGATCTCCCGCGACCTGCCCGCCGCGCGGGAGCGGGTCGCCGAGGCACTGGCCGTACTGGCCCCGTACGCGGGCGAGCGCGGGGTGAGGCTGGCCCTCGAACCGCTGCACCCGATGTACTGCGCCGACCGGGCCGTGCTGTCCACGCTGGGCCAGGCCCTCGATCTGGCCGAGCCGCACCCTCCCGAGCAGGTGGGCGTCGTCGTCGACACCTTCCACGTGTGGTGGGACCCGAACGTCCTGGAGCAGATCGCCAGGGCCTCGGGGCGGATCGCGAGCTACCAGGTGTGCGACTTCCTGTCTCCGCTCCCCGCCGACGTGCTGCTCGGCCGGGGAGTGATGGGCGAAGGCGTGATCGACTTCGCACCGCTGACCGAGGCGGTGGCCGCGGCGGGCTACACCGGGGACATCGAGGTGGAGATCTTCAACGCCGACGTGTGGGCCGCCGACCCCGACGAGATCCTGGCCAGGGTGCGGTCCTCGTTCGCCGAGCTCATCGGAGAATGACGCGCGGGCCCGCGGAACGGACTCCGAGGCGACAGGAGCGTTCCAGTCAGGGGAAACCGCGTTCGCCGGGCCCGGATTACCGCTTCATGGTGAAGTGACATGGCAGCTGCTCGTACGGTAGGGGTATGACGACCGCAGAGAGCGAAGCCAGCCCCGCCATACAGCGGCCGCCGGAACATGTCCTTGCCGTACTGGAAGCGATCAGGGAGTGGGAGGCCGCCAACCCCGACTCGGCCCCTTCGGGCCAGGGAGAGGCGATCCTCTGGGCCCTGGGCAAGCGTGAGCAGGCGCCGATCAGCGGCCGTCCGGCGTCGGGATCCCCGCCCACCCTCGCCGAGGCCCGCGCGGAGATCGACGCCGCCGAGCGGGTTCCGCGCGAGGGCCGGGTCGTCCCCGCCGACGGGGTCATCAGCACCCTGAGCTGGCTGATCGGCGCCAAGGACGGGCTGCCGATCCCCGGCCGCCGATCCTCGGAAGGCTGGGGACACCTGGTCGGCGGACGCGGCGTGATCCTGCGCACCGAGGCCGAGATCGGCCGGATCGCCGAACTGGCCCACGCGGGCCGGCCGAACGCGGCGGGCGAGTGGGAGCGGGAATGGTGCTCCGGGACCATCGCCGTGTGTGAGTGGGTGCTCGGCACCCGCAGGAAGTCCCCGGTCCGTAACACACCGCGCCCCATCCACGGACCGACCGGACTCAACCTCGGCATGGAGGAGAGCGCCGCCGAGGACGTGTCGCGACAGCTCGGCCGGGGCCGTCAGCACTCCCCCGGCTACGGAGACGGAGTCATCCGGACGATCCGCTGGCTGCGCGGTCAGCTCATCGTCCCGCCGGTCAACGAGCAGGGAAAACCGATCTCCGGCGCCCGCTGACCGCCTGTCCCGATCCTCCTTCCTGCTCCCCTACGACACGGCGGGCCCGGCCCCCGCGGGGGCCGGGCCCGCCGTCGTGACATCGCGGCAGAGGTGAGCCGACCGAGGCGACCTCACCCCAGAGCGCGGGTGCTCTCGCGGAGGATCACCTCGCCGGTCACGACCTGGGCCCTGGCCCCCTCGTCCGGGGCGAGGGCCATCTCCAGCGCGCGGGCACCCATCTCCGCGAGCGGCAGCCGCACCGTGGACAGCGAGGGAACCAGGTCGCGCAGCGTGGAGATGTCGTCGAAGCCCGCCACCGAGACGTCCTCGGGGACGCGGATGCCCCGGTCCCTGAAGGCGGCCAGGGCACCCACCGCCATCACGTCGGTGACGGCGAAGACACACGTGACCCCGGACACCTGGGTGGCCGCCGAGTAGCCGCCCTCCCTGTCGAAGGAGCCGTGCAGGACACGCGGCGCGGGCAGACCGAGCTCTTCGAGCGCGGCGGCGAACCCGGCCACCCTGTCCATGGACGCGATCAGCCGCTCGGGCCCGGCGAGGACGGCGAAGCTCCGGTGCCCCAGCCCGGCGAGGACACGGGCCAGCGCGGCGGCGCCCAGGCGGTTGTCCGGCACCACCGCGTCGACCCCGAGCAGGTCCTGGCCCACGCAGGCCACCCGGCCACCGGTCTCCCGGTAGCGGTCGAGCTCCTCGCGGAGCTGCCGGGTCAGCTGCTCGTCGGCGACCCGGGAGCCGACCAGCAGCACGGCGCGGACCCGCTGCGCGTTCAGTGTCGAGACATAGGCGATCTCCCGCTGGGGATCGCGGTGCGTGGTGCCGATCATGACCATCAGCCCCTGGCTCTCCGCGACCCGCATGGCCCCGTCGGCGATCGCGGCGAAGTAGGGGTCGGTGAGATCGTGAACGACCAGGCCGATCACGTTGCTGGCCCCCCTGGCGAGGGTCTGCGCGGCCACGTTGGTGCGGTATCCCAGCTGGGCGGCGGCCAGCTCCACCTTGGCCCGCAGGGACGCGCCCACCTGTCTGGTGCTGCCGTTGAGCACCCGTGACGCCGTGGCGAGCGAGACGCCCGCGTGCCGGGCGACATCCTCAAGCGTGACCACCGACAACCTCCCGGAAAGCGTTTTCCAAAGTCTGTCAGAGTTGTCGCCGTCCCGCATCCGGGACATGCCGCACCGGACCGCGCACCTTGGGGAACAACTTACCCACCTCGCGCGGGACCGGCCGCGCCAAACGTTGTTACCCGCGAGTAGCATAGGGGGGAAGCCATCCAGCAACGAGGAGCGAACCCCGTGCCTTCGTCTCGTGACGTCGTATTCGTCGACGGTGTGCGCACACCCTTCGGCAGGTCGGGCCCCAAGGGCCTGTACGCCGAGACACGCGCCGACGACCTGGTGATCCGCGTCATCCGCGAGCTGATCCGGCGTAACCCGAATCTGCCTCCCGAGCGCGTCGACGAGGTGGCCATCGCGGCCACCACGCAGATCGGCGACCAGGGCCTGACCCTCGGCCGCTCCGCCGCGATACTGGCCGGGCTGCCCAAGAGCGTGCCCGGCTACTCGATCGACCGCATGTGCGCCGGCGCGATGACCGCGGTGACCTCGGTCGCCGGAGGCATCGCCTTCGGCGCCTACGACGTCGCCATCGCCGGCGGCGTCGAGCACATGGGCCGCCACCCCATGGGCGAGGGCGTCGATCCCAACCCCCGCTTCCTGGCCGAGCAACTCGTGGACGGTTCCGCCCTCGTCATGGGCATGACCGCCGAGAACCTGCACGACCGCTACCCCTCCATCACCAAGGAGCGCGCGGACGCCTTCGCCCTCGCCTCCCAGGAGAAGGTCGCCAAGGCCTACGCCGACGGCCGGATCCAGCCTGACCTGGTCCCGATGGCGACCAGGTCCGTCGAGAAGGGCTGGGGGCTGGCCACCGCCGACGAGGCCCCCCGCCCCGGCACCACGCTGGAGGGTCTGGCCGCGCTGAAGACCCCGTTCCGCCCGCACGGCCGGGTCACCGCGGGCAACGCCTCCGGTATCAACGACGGTGCCACCGGCTGCGTCGTGGCCGCCGCCGACGTCGCCGAGGAGCTCGGCCTCGCCCCGAAGATGCGCCTGGTCTCCTACGCCTTCGCCGGCGTGGACCCCGAGGTCATGGGGGTCGGGCCGATCCCGTCCACGGAAAAGGCGCTGCGCCTGGCCGGGCTCTCCATCTCCGACATGGGACTGTTCGAGATCAACGAGGCCTTCGCCGTACAGGTGCTGGCGTTCCTCGAGCACTTCGGCATCGCCGACGACGACGCCCGGGTGAACCCCTACGGCGGCGCCATCGCCTTCGGCCACCCGCTGGCCTCCTCCGGGGTGCGCCTGATGACGCAGCTCGCCCGCGAGTTCGGTGAGCGCCCCGACGTCCGCTACGGCATGACCACGATGTGCGTCGGCCTGGGCATGGGTGGAACGGTCATCTGGGAGAACCTCAGCTGGGAAGGTAACAAGTGACGGACATCAAGGAACTCTTCGCCGACGAGATCGTCACCCGGGCGACGGTCCACGACGTGGAGCTGCCCCAGGGCGCGGGCACCATGGCCCTGATCACGCTGGACAACGGCTTCGACCACACCAAGCCGTCGACGTTCGGCCCCGGGGGGCTGACCTCGCTGGGCGAGGCCCTCGACGCGATCGCCGGGCGGGGCGACCTGGCGGCCGTGGGCGTCGTCGGCAAGCCGTTCGTCTTCGCCGTCGGCGCCGACCTCAAGGGCGCCGCGCTGGTCTCGGAACGGGACCAGGCGCTACAGATCGGCCGGCTGGGCCACGAGGTGTTCCGCCGCCTCGGCGAGCTGGACGTGCCGTCGTTCGCGTTCGTCAACGGCGCGGCCATGGGCGGCGGTCTGGAGATCGCGCTGCACTGCACGTACCGGACCATCTCCTCCGGTGTGCCCGCCGTGGCACTGCCGGAGTGCTTCCTCGGCCTGGTCCCCGGCTGGGGCGGCACCCAGTTGCTGCCCCGCCTGATCGGGCCGGCCGCGGCCGTCAAGCTCATCATCGAGAACCCGCTCTCGCAGAACCGCATGATCAAGGGCAGGGAGGCGTTCGGGCTGGGTGTCGCCGACGCGATGTTCGAGCCCGCCGACTTCCTTGAGGAGTCGCTGCGCTGGGCCTCGGCGGTGCTGCGCGGCGACGTCACCGTCTCCCGCACCGACCACACCGCCGAGGACTGGTCCAAGACCGTCTCCGACACCCGCTTCCTGCTCGACATGAAGCTGCACGGCGCCTCCCCCGCCCCGTACCGGGCGCTGGAGCTCCTCGAGCTGGCCCGCACCGCCACCCGCGACGAGGGCTTCGCCGCCGAGGACCGGGCGCTGGCCGACCTCCTGATGGGCGACGAGCTCCGCGCCGGCCTGTACGCCTTCGACCTGGTGCAGCGCCGGGCCAAGAAGCCCGCCGGAGCCCCGGAGGCGGCCCTGGCCCGCAAGGTCACCAAGGTCGGCGTCGTCGGCGCGGGCCTGATGGCCTCGCAGATGGCACTGCTGTTCGCCCGCCGCCTGGAGGTCCCGGTCGTGCTGACCGACCTGGACCAGGCCCGGCTGGACAAGGGCGTGGGCTACGTGCACACCGAGATCGACAAGCTGCTCGCCAAGGGCCGCGTCTCCGGCGACCAGGCCAACCGGCTCAAGGCCCTGGTGACCGGCTCGCTGACCAAGGACGCGTTCGCCGACGCCGACTTCGTCATCGAGGCCGTGTTCGAGGACATGAAGGTCAAGCAGAAGGTGTTCGCCGAGGTGGAGGCGGTCGTCTCCGCCGAGTGCGTGCTGGCCACGAACACCTCCTCGCTCTCGCTGACCGAGATGGCCTCGGGGCTCCGGCACCCCGAGCGCGTCGTGGGCTTCCACTTCTTCAACCCGGTCGCGGTGATGCCGCTGCTGGAGATCGTCCGAGGGGAGCGGACGGACGATGCGACGCTCGCCACGGCCTTCGCCGTCGGCCGGTCGCTGAAGAAGTCGTCGGTGCTGGTCAAGGACGCGCCCGCGTTCGTGGTCAACCGCCTGCTGACCCGCTTCATGGGCGAGGTCATCGGTGCCGTCGACGAGGGCACCCCGCTGGAGCTCGCCGACCACGCGCTGGACGGGCTCGGCCTGCCGATGACCCCGTTCGCGCTGCTGCAGCTCGTCGGCCCGGCCGTGGCACTGCACGTCGCCGAGACGATGCATGAGGCGTTCCCGTCCCGCTACGGGGTGTCGGAGAACCTCGCCCGGCTGGTCGCGGCGGGTAAGCCGGGTGTCTACGCGCCGGACTTCTCCCTGGACCCCGAGGCGGTGGCCCTCTTCGCCGGGGGCACCTCACCGTCCACGGCCGAACAGGTCCGGCTGCGGGCGCTGCGGGCCCTGGCCGAGGAGATCCGTCTCATGCTCGACGAGGGTGTGGTCTCCGCTCCCCAGGACATCGACCTGTGCATGGTCCTCGGCGCGGGGTGGCCGTTCCACCTGGGCGGCATCACCCCCTACCTCGACCGCGAGGGGATCTCCGAGGTACGCTTCCTGCCGCCTGGCGTGGCCTCGGTGCCCGCCTGACGCACCCCTTTCCCGGTGTGACTCCCCTGCCTCGCGGCCGTCGCGGGACGGGGGAGCGCGTCACCGCGTGTCTGCCCGTCGCTGCTCCGACAGCCTGCTGTGCCGGTAGCCGTAGCCGGTGTAGATCAGGAATCCGAGGAGCATCCACGCCCCGAACCTGATCCAGGTCTCCACCGGCAGGTTGAGCATCAGGTAGAGGCAGGCGAGCACCGACAGGACGGGCACCAGCGGCACCAGCGGGGTGCGGAAGGAGCGGGGCAGGTCGGGACGGGTGCGGCGGAGGATGACCACCGCGATCGAGACCACCGCGAACGCGAAGAGCGTGCCGATGTTGACCAGTTCGGCGATCGTGGACAGCGGCACCAGCCCGGCCAGGGCCGCGACGACGACACCCATGACGATGGTGATGACGTACGGCGTGCGGTACTTCGGATGGACCTTGGCCAGCCCGCTTGGCAGCAGTTCGTCGCGGCACATGGCGAACATCACCCGTGACATGCCCAGCATGAGGATCATCACGACGGCCGTCAGGCCGACCAGCGCGCCGACGCTGATCAGCGACGCGGCCCAGGTCTGGCCGACGGCCTTGAACGCGTCGGCCAGTGGCGCCGCCTCACTGAGTTGACGGTAGGGCTGCATGCCGACCACGACCAGCGAGACCGCGACGTAGAGCACGGTGCAGACACCGAGTGAGGACAGGATGCCGATGGGCAGGTCCCGCTGCGGGTTGCGGGTCTCCTCGGCGGCGGTGGCGACCACGTCGAAGCCGATGTAGGCGAAGAACACGACCGCCGCGGCGCTGAAGATGCCCAGCACCCCGTACGCGACCGGGGTGATGCCGAACAGTACCTGGATCAGCGGCGCGGCCAGTCCCTGCACCGCGGGGGTCGCCTTGGACGGCGGGATGAACGGCGAGTAGTTGGCGCCCCTGACGAAGAACAGCCCCGCCACCACGACCAGCAGGATCACCGCGAGCTTGATCGTGACGATGATCAGGTTGAACCGGGAGGACAGTTTGATCCCGAGGACCAGGACCCCGGTGAGCAGCAGCACGACCAGCGCGGCGGGCAGGTTGAACACCGCCCCCTCCCCCGCGATCACGCCGGGCAGCGGGGCCCCCAGGGACGCCAGCAGCGAGGTCAGGTACCCCGACCAGCCGACCGCGACGACCGCGGCGCCGAGCATCATCTCCAGCGTCAGGTCCCAGCCGATGATCCAGGCGGGCAGCTCGCCCAGGGTGGCGAAGGCGAAGGTGTAGGCGGACCCGGCCACCGGGACGGTGGAGGCGAACTCGGCGTAGCAGAGCGCCGCCAGCGCGCAGACGATCCCGGCGGCCACGAAGGACAGCGCCACCGCGGGCCCCGCCGTCTCCTTGGCGACCCGGCCGGTCAGCACGAAGATGCCGGTGCCCACGATGACGCCGATACCGAAGACCGTGAGGTCCAGCGCGGTGAGATCCTTGCGCAACCGGTGTTCCGGTGCCTCGGTGTCCGAGATCGACTGCTCCACCGACTTGACGCGAAGAACACCCACGATCCCTCCTGACGCGCCGGCGGTCAACCTTGCCGACGCATCAGGTCATGCCCAGCGGATCACCGCCTGAACGGCGGAGCCGAGGATGTTTGGCGGGGAGGTGTGGTCAGCCGGCCGGCTCGTTCTCCAGGGCCGGAGAGCGCTTCGCGATCGCCTCGGTGACCTGCCGGGCGATGTCCTGCGAGGTCAGGCCGATCTCGCTGAGGATCTTCGCACGCTTGGCGTGGTCGAGAAAGCGCCGCGGGATGCCGTAGGTGCGGACCGGGACGTCGACGTCGGCGTCGCGCAGCAGGCGGGCGACCGCGTCACCCACACCGCCCACCCTGCCGCTGTCCTCGACGACCACGACCAGCTTGTGGTCGCGGGCGGCCGCCACCAGGGCCTCGTCCAGCGGATTGACCCAGCGCGGGTCGACCACCGTGGCGGAGATCCCCTGGGCGTCGAGCAGGTCGGCGGCCTCCAGGCACAGCTCGGCCATCGGCCCCACGGAGACGAACAGCACGTCGGCGTCGCCCCCGCGCAGCACGTCCATCTCGCCGAGGCGGCCGACCGCCTCGATCTCGACGGCCACCGGGCCCTTGGGGTAGCGCAGCACCGTCGGGCCGTCGTCGACCTTCACGGCCTCGGCCAGCAGCTCGCGCAGCCGGGGCTCGTCGCGGGGAACCGCGATCGACAGGCCGGGGACGACCTGCAGGATCGACAGGTCCCACATGCCGTTGTGGCTGGCGCCGTCGTCGCCGGTGACGCCCGCCCGGTCGAGCACGACCGTGACGGGGAGGCGGTGCAGGGCGACGTCCATCAGGAGCTGGTCGAAGGCCCGGTTCAGGAAGGTGGCATAGACGGCCACCACCGGGTGCAGACCGCCGAGCGCCAGGCCCGCGGCGCTGGTCAGGGCGTGCTGCTCGGCGATGCCGACGTCGTAGAGGCGGTCGGGATAGGCCTCGGAGAACGGGATCAGGCCGGTCGGGCCGAGCATCGCGGCGGTGATCGCCACGATGTCCTGACGCTCGGCGCCCAGGCGCACCATCTCCTGGCCGAAGACGTTGGTCCAGCCGTGCGGTTTCGGCTTCTCCTCGCCGGTCAGCGGGTCGAAGACGCCCGGCGAGTGGAAACAGTCCTCGTCGTGGTTCTCCGCCGGGGAGTAGCCGAAGCCCTTCTTGGTGAGCACGTGCACGATGACCGGGCGGCGGAAGTCCCTGGCCCTGCGCAGCGCGGACTCCACCGCCTGCTCGTCGTGGCCGTCGACCAGCCCGATGTACTTCAGGCCGAGGTCCTCGAACATGACCTGCGGGGCCAGGACGTCCTTGATGCCCTTCTTGACGCCGTGCAGGGCGTCGTAGACGGGAGCGCCGACCACCGGGACCCTGTTCAGGCTGCCCTTGACGAAGTCGAGCATGTCCTCGTAGCGCTGGGTGGTGCGCAGCGAGGCCAGGTGGGAGGCGAGCCCGCCGATGGTCGGTGAGTAGGAGCGGCCGTTGTCGTTGACCACGATGATCAACGGCAGGTCCTTGCGCGCCGCGATGTTGTTGAGCGCCTCCCAGGCCATGCCGCCGGTGAGCGCCCCGTCTCCGATCACCGCGACGACCGTGCGCTCCGCCTCGCCCCGCAGCCGGTACGCCTTGGCCAGGCCGTCGGCGTACGACAGCGCGGTCGAGGCGTGCGAGTTCTCGATGATGTCGTGCTCGGACTCGGCCTGGCTGGGGTAGCCCGACAGGCCGCCCTCCTGGCGGAGCGTGTCGAACTGCCCGGCCCTGCCGGTGAGCATCTTGTGGACATAGGCCTGGTGACCGGTGTCCCACAGGATCCGGTCACGCGGCGAGTCGAAGACCCGGTGCATCGCGATCGTCAGCTCGACGACACCCAGGTTGGGGCCGAGGTGGCCGCCGCTGCGGGCCGTGGAGGCGATCAGAAGGTCCCTGATCTCGGTGGCGAGCAGTGGCAACTCGTCCACCGCCAGCAGCTTGAGGTCCCCTGGCCCCTTGACCGACTCCAGAAGACTTCCAGGCCGCCCGGTCCGCTCGCTCACGGAATCATCCCCTCTGTCCAGTGACCGTCACGACGAGTCTAGTTCGGATGGCAGGCGCTGCCCTCCCGGGTGAAAAAACTGCACGGTTTATATACAGTTGCCCTAACCTTTCCCTCAACATGAACCCCCTCCCCTCCAGGCGACAACTGTCACTGATCGTGGCCTTCCTGGTATTCGCGGCGGTGGCCACGGGAGTCGTCATCGCCGTCCCCTACATCACCCCGGCGATCCTTCCGGCGGTCACCCCTGCGCCCGTTCCCTCCCCCGCCCTTACCTCCACCCCGGCCCCCGGCAAGGCCCCCGCAAGGGGCTCGGCCGTCAAGGAGCGGGCCGCGCCGCAGGGCCGCGCCGCCGCGACATCAAACCGCCTCTACCGCACCGGCTCGATGCCGGTCACCAGATGTTCGGCGGGGACGATCCGCGCGGGGAGCGCGGCCTCCTACCGGACCTTCATGACTCGGATCACCCAGTGCCTGAACCGCTCCTGGAAGACCCAGTTCTCCAAGGCGGGCCTGTCCTTCTCCAGGCCCAGGCTGCGCTTCTCCAGCTCCAAGGTGACCACGCCCTGCGGCCGGTGGCCCAGCAGCGCGGGCGGGTTGTACTGCTCGACCAACAAGACCATCTACATAGGGATCACCCGCCAGGTCCTGCGGAACCCCTACGCGGCCAACCACGCCCAGTTCATGGCCCACGAGTACGCCCACCACGTGCAGCACCTCGCGGGCATCATGGACTACTACGCCAGGAGCGTCTGGTACGCGAAGGCGGCCACCAAGCTCTCCTACTCCCGCCGCCTCGAACTGCAGGCCGACTGCCTGGCCTCCGTCTTCCTGCGCCAGATCGCCGACGACCTGCCGGTCGAGCAGGCGCAGTGGAAGGCGATGGTCGGCTGGGTCAACGCCAACGGTCACAAGAACTGGCCCAAGAACGACCACGGCAAGGGCCGCAGCCAGGCCTACTGGATGGAGCGCGGCTTCGACTCCGGCTCCCCCTCCGGCTGCAACACCTGGTCCGCCGCCACGGGCCGGGTCGCCTGATCGCCCGTCGGTCCCGAAGGGAACCGGTGCAAACCCCACTCGGTCCCGCCGCCCGCGGCCGTACCCTCAGAGCTTGGCCGCATAACAGCTTTACCCGGTGTTTCACCTCCCATAGGGTTCGGGATCATGCGTACCCCCCTTATCGTGCTGCTCTCCGGCGCCCTGGCGAGCCTGCTGTTCGCCGGCACGGCGAATGCGGTCCCCACCGAGCAGGTCAGGCCGGTCCCCAAGGGCAAGACCGCCCTCGTCGCCAACCCGATCTACAAGTCGGGCAAGCTCGACGAGGAGGCCTGCCAGGAGCAGCCGGTCTACAACGACGACCTCGAATCAGCCGAGGTCTATCTCGACTTCGTCCTCGACTGCCTCAACAAGAGCTGGGAGTACCAGTTCTCCAAGGCGAAACTGCCCTTCTCCAAGCCCAGGTTCGCGGTCACCCCGCGCATCGGCGTCCCGACCGGCTGCGGCAAGTTCCCCGACGGCGCCCAGGCGCTCTACTGCTCCAGGAACAAGAAGATCACCTTCTACCTGAGCAAGGGCATCCTCTCCGAGGCGACCGAACTGTTCCTGTTCCAGACGCTGTCCCACGAGTACGGTCACCACGTCCAGCAGCTCTCCGGGATCCTGCCCACCGTGTTCCTCCGAAAGTACAAGAGCAACAAGGAGGGCCTGGCCGAGCTCCGCAAGGTCGAACTCCAGGCCGAGTGCCTGAGCGGGGTCTTCATCGGCAGCGTCTGGCGCTCCCTCGGCCGCCGTGAGTCGGACTTCAGGTACATCCTGAGCGCCGCCTACACCACGGCCAGCCACGGCAAGGCCGCCAACATCGCCTACTGGCTGACCCGAGGCTTCCGCCAGGAGGACCCCGGCGCCTGCAACACCTTCATCGCCCCCAAGTCCAAGGTCTCCTGATCGCCCAACCGACCGCGACGGCCACCCGCCTTCCAGCAGCACGGCGGGTGGCCGTTCCTTTCCGGCCGCCGGCGCGGGTCAGGAGCCGGCGCGGGCGAGGACTTCCAGAGGGTCGGCGAGGACCTGGGAGAAGGCCAGCTCGGCGGCGCCGACCAGGGTGGCGTCATCACCGAGGGCCGAGGTGCGCAGGCGCAGGTGCTCACGGGACGGAGGCAGGGCGTCGAGGGCGAGACGGCTGCGGACCTGGGCGGCGGAGCCGAGGTAGATCTCCCTGAGCATGCCGCCGAACACCACCATCTCGGGGTTGAAGATGTTGACGAGGTTGGCGACGCCCAGGCCGAGCCAGTCACCGACGCGGCTCAGCGCGGCCTGCGCGACGACGTCACCCCGGTCGGCGGCGTCGACCACGGCGCGGACGGCGTCCCTGCCGACCTGGGGGCCGAAACGGCCCGCGGCCTCAAGAAGGGCACGCTCGCCGACCTCCGCCTCCAGGCAGCCGAGCGAGCCGCACCCGCAGACGCGGCCCTTGTCAGGGTTGACGATCATGTGCCCGACCTCGCCGCCGAAACCAAGGTGACCGCCGAGCAACTGGCCGTTGGCGATCACGCCGCCGCCGATGCCGACGTCGCCGTGCAGGTAGAGGAGGTCCCGGCAGCCGACGCCGACCCCCCGGGTCTGCTCGGCGAGGGCGGCGAGGTTGGCATCGTTGCCGACCGTGACCGGCAGGCCGAAGGCCAGCCGGCGGGTCATCTCCTCGGCGAACGGCACGTCCTCCACGGTGGCCATGTTGGGCCCGAACCTGATGCCTCCGTCATCGCGGCCCACGCCACCGGAGAAGGCCGCCGCCACCCCCACGCACACCGTGTCGGGCCGGGTCCTGCGGTGCATCTGCCGGGCGAAGGCGGCGAGCGGGCCGACGATCTCCTCCAGGGAGAAGGCACCGCGCCTCCGTACCGTCTCACGGCGGTCGAGGATCGTACCGCCCAGGCCGACGCGGGCGGCGACCATCCGGTCGACGCCCACGTCGAAGGCGAACACGTAGACCCGCGCCGACTCGGGGCGGACCACCAGGGAGGGGCGCCCGGCCCGGCCGGTCTCCCTGGGCAGTTCCTCCCTGACCAGGCCTGCGGCGGTCAGGTCGGCGGTGAGGGCCATGATGGTGCTGCGGTTGAGGCCCATCCGGTTGGTGAGCTCCGCGCGCGAGGTGGGGCCGCTCAGATGGACGTGGCGGAGCAGGGCGCCAAGGTTGTGGCGCCTGATCTCCTCTTGGGAGGGGCCTGCCCGCATGACGAGGGGTTCCTTCGGTGGATCGGAGTCGCTGATCACCTTAGACCAGTGGCGGCCGCCCGCTTGCGGGAGAGCGCGTCCACCATGGCGGCCAGCAGCAGCACCGATCCGGTGACCATGAACTTGACGCCGGAGCTGTAGCCCATCAGGCCCATGCCGTTCTCGATGACCGCGACCACCGCACCGCCGAGGATGGCGTCGAGCACCCGGCCCTTGCCACCGAACAGGCTGGTGCCGCCGATGACCGCGGCGCCGACCGCGTACAGCAGCACGTTGCTGCCGCCGGTGTTCGGGTCGACGGAACTGGCCCGGGAGGCGGCGATGACGCCGCCGATCGCGGCCATGGAGGAACAGATCACGAAAGCGCTGATCTTCATCCGGTCGACGTTGATGCCCGCCCGGCGCGCGGCCTCGACGTTGCCGCCGACCGCGTACAGGTGACGTCCGTACGCCGTGCGGCGCAGCACGAACGTCAGGACCAGCAGCAGCACCACGATGATGGGCACCACGAGCGGCACGCCCGCCAGCGAGACGACCGCGGCGTTGCGGCTCCGCTCGATGTTGAGGAAGTAGACGGCGAGCCCGCCGAGCAGCGCGAGGGTGCCCACCCGGACCGCGATCAGCGAGACCGGATCGGCGGTCAGCTCCCGGGCGGCGCGCTTGCGGGCGCGCAGCAGCTGGAGACCGGCGTATCCGGCGACCCCCACGGCCAGCAGGATCCAGCCCAGCGCGGGCGGGAGGTTCTTGTTGGCGATCGCCAGGATGGTCTCGTCCCGGATGGCGATGATGGTGCCGCCCTTGACCAGCAGCAGCACGAGCCCCTGGAAGGCCAGGAAGGCGGCGAGCGTCACCACGAACGACGGGATGCCGAGTTTCGCGACGATGGAGCCGATCCCGGTGCCGATCACCACACCGGTGAGGATGGCCGCGCCCACCGCCACGTACCAGGGCAGTCCCTGGCTGCTGAGCAGGATCGCGAGCACCGCGGCGCAGACACCGCTGGCGAAGCCCGCCGACAGGTCGATCTCGCCGAGGAGCAGCACGAAGACCAGGCCCATGGCGATCACCGTGACCGCGGCGCCCTGGGTGAACAGGTTGGCGAAGTTTCCGGCGGTCAGGAAGGACGGCCGGAGGATGGCGAAGATCGTGCAGAGCACCACGAGACCGAACACCGCCGGCAGCGCGCCCATGTCACCGCCGCGTACCCGCTCGGCGTAGCCGCGAACGTTGCTCCTGATCGAGGGGGCCTCGGGTACGCGCTTCGGGGAAATCGTGGCGGTCATACGGTGGCTCCGTTGGTGAGGCCGAGGTCCCCGCTGCGGCCGGAGGTGATCAGTTCGACGACCTGCGCGTGGGTCACGTCCGAGGTCTTGACCTGGGCCGCCATCCGGCCCAGGTAGAGGGTGGCGATCCGGTCCGACACGGCGAACACGTCGTTCATGTTGTGCGAGATCAGCACGACGGCCAGGCCCTGGTCGGCCAGGCGCCGGACCAGTTCGAGCACCTGCGCGGTCTGGGCGACGCCGAGCGCCGCCGTCGGCTCGTCGAGGATGACCACCTTGCTGTTCCACAGCACGGCCTTGGCGATGGCCACCGTCTGGCGCTGACCGCCGGAGAGACTGGCGACGAGCTGGCGGATGGACTTGACGGTCCTGACCGACAGGCTCTCCAGGGTCTTGGCCGCCATCGCCTCCATCGTGTCCTCGTCGAGGACGATGCCGCGCCGGTGCTCACGCCCCAGGAACATGTTCTGGACGATGTCGAGGTTGTCGCAGAGCGCGAGGTCCTGGTAGACGATCTCGATGCCCAGCTCGGCCGCGTCGCGCGGGCTGCCGATCCGGACGGGCTTGCCGTCGAAGAAGTACTCGCCGGAGTCGATCGGGTGGATGCCGCCGACGCACTTGACGAGTGTGGACTTGCCTGCGCCGTTGTCGCCGACCAGCGCGGTCACCTCTCCGGCGTAGGCGGAGAAGGCGACGTCGTGCAGGACCTGTACGGGACCGAAGCTCTTGTCGATCCCGCGGAGTTCCAGTGCGGGGGTCATGGGGTTGTGCTCCCTGTGTTCATTTCGCGCGGCGAAGCTCGCGCGGCTCGGGCGCCTGCGGGCGGTGTCCTGCCCCGTAGCCGGAATGGACGACTCACCTGCCGCGTCCCTCCGGCGTCACAGTGCGAATACGCCGCGATGGAGCGCAGGGGGACGGACGGCCTCCGGGGCGGCCGTCCGTCCCCCGCACGCCCTACTGGATTCCGGCCTCGGTGCACTTGGCGGCGAACTCGCCGGTGCACAGCTCGTCCTTGGTGACGAAGCCGTCGGCGACGACGTCCTTGACGCTGTCGAAGAAGATCGGCTGCGGGTCGAGGAGAACGGCGGGCACGTCGGCGCCGCTCTCGGTGTCCTTGACCGTACCGGTCGCCGCGGGCTTCTCGCCCTTGGCCAGGCCGATGGCCAGCGCGGACGCCGCGTCGGCCTCCTTCTTGATCGCCTTGTAGACCGTCATGCACTGGTCACCGGCGAGAATGTTCTGCAGGCCCTGCACCGTGGCGTCCTGACCGGTGACCGGGACCTTGCCGTTCAGGCTGTTCTTCTTCAGGACCGAGATGGCCGCATTGCCGAGACCGTCGTTGGCGGCCAGGACACCGGCGATCTTCGGCTGCTCGGTGAGCATCTGCTCGAAGATCGTGCCCGCCTGGGCGTTGTCCCAGTCGGGAACCGACTGGTCGGGGCCCTTGACGTAGTCCCCCGAGTCGTACTTGGCCTTGAGCACGCCGTCGTAGCCGTTCTTGAACAGCGTGGCGTTGTTGTCGGTCGGCGAGCCGTTGAGCTCGGCGATGATGGGCTTCTTGGCCTGCTTATCCGACAGGCACTTCACCAGGCCCTCGCCCTGCAGGGTGCCGACCTTGGTGTTGTCGAAGCTGACGTAGTAGGACGCGCCGCCGTTGAGAGTGAGGCGGTCGTAGTCGATGGTGGCCACGCCCTGCGCCTTGGCCTTGTCGAGCACGGCCTTGCCGGTGCCGCTGTCAAGGTTGACGATCATCAGAACCGTGGCACCGTTGGTGATCATCTGGTCGGCGATGGTCTGGAACTGGGTCTTGTCACCCTGGGCGTTCTGGATGTCGTAGGCGACGCCCGCGGCCTTGAACGCCTCTTCCAGGTACTTGCGGTCCGCGGTCTCCCAGCGGGCGGAGGACTTGCTGTCGGGGAGGATGACGCCGACCTTGCCCGCCACGGCAGCCGAACTCTCCGCGGGGGACGCGCCGCTCGACGCGCTGGTGTCGGCATCGTCGCTCCCGCAAGCGGCGAGGCCAAGGGTCATCGCCGCGGCGGCGGCGGTAAGGCTGAGGATCCCCTTGCGCATGGTGCACGGGTCCTTTCTTCGAAAGTGGGGGGTACGACGGAGGTGCGGCATGCCGAATTCGCGGGTACGGCTCCACCGGATCTCGGCTCACCGTTCCGTTGAATGTTGTTTGCGGCAACGTATTCCGCCACCGGCCAGGAGCGCCAGACCTTCCATGGGTAAAGTTTGTTGTGGCCGGTAACAATCCAGAAACGCGTCATTAACCCCCATGGCCCCGCACGGCCATCTCGCCTGGGATCACGGCCCCCACCTGCCGCTTCCGGGCGATGACCGGGAGAACATAAAAAAAACCGCCCGGCGGGATGATGTCCCACCGGGCGGTTCCTGTCTGGGGTGTCCCCCGATGTGAGCGGAGCCTGCGTGCGGCCCCGCCCCTCCTGCTCAGCTCTTGGCGAGCAGGGAGCGCAGGACGTACTGCATGATGCCCCCGTGCCGGTAGTAGTCGGCCTCTCCGGGGGTGTCGATGCGTACGACGGCCTGGAATTCCTTGTCGTCGGCCCTGACCGTCACGGTCTGCGGGATGCCGCCTCCGTTGAGGGCCTCGACGCCGACGACGTCGAAGGTCTCCTCACCGGTCAGGCCCAGTGACTGCGCCGTCTCCCCCTCGGGGAACTGCAGCGGCAGCACGCCCATGCCGATCAGGTTGGAGCGGTGGATGCGCTCGTAGGACTCGGCGATGACGACGCGGACGCCGAGTAGCGCGGTGCCCTTGGCCGCCCAGTCACGCGAGGAGCCCGAGCCGTACTCCTTGCCGGCCAGGACGACGAGCGGGATACCCGCGGCCTGGTAGTTCGCGGAGGCGTCGTAGATGAAGGCCTGCGGCCCGCCCGGGGCGGTGAAGTCGCGGGTGTAACCGCCCTCCACGCCGTCGAGCAGCAGGTTCTTCAGCCGGATGTTGGCGAAGGTGCCGCGGATCATGACCTCGTGGTTGCCCCGGCGCGAGCCGTAGGAGTTGAAGTCCTTGACCGCGACACCGTTCTCCTTGAGGTAGTCGGCCGCAGGGGTGCCGACCTTGATCGCGCCGGCCGGGGAGATGTGGTCGGTGGTGACCGAGTCGCCCAGCTTCGCCAGCACCCTGGCCCCGGAGATGTCGGTCACCGGCTCCGGCTCGGACGGCATGCCCTCGAAGTAGGGGGCCTTGCGGACGTAGGTCGAGTCCGGGTCCCACTCGAAGGTGTTACCGGTCGGGATCGGCAGCGAGCGCCAGGTCTCGTCGCCCTTGAACACGTCGGCGTAGTCGTGCAGGAACATCTCCTGGTCGATCGAGGAGGCGACGACCGCCGCGATCTCCTCGGGCGCCGGCCAGATGTCGGCGAGGAAGACCGGCTCACCGTCCGAGCCGGTGCCCAGCGGCTCGGTGTTCAGGTCGATGTCCATGGTGCCCGCGAGGGCGTAGGCGACCACCAGCGGCGGCGAGGCCAGGTAGTTCATCTTGACGTCGGGGTTGATCCGGCCCTCGAAGTTACGGTTGCCGGACAGCACCGCGGTGACCGCGAGGTCGTTCTCCTGGATGGCGGCGGAGATCTCCTCCTGCAGCGGGCCCGAGTTGCCGATGCAGGTGGTGCAGCCGTAGCCGACCAGGTTGAAGCCGATCTTGTCGAGGTAGGGCTGCAGGCCCGAGCGCTCGAAGTAGCCGGTGACGACCTGCGAGCCGGGGGCCAGGGAGGTCTTGACCCACGGCTTGCGGGTCAGGCCCTTCTCGACCGCGTTCCTGGCGAGCAGCGCGGCGCCCATCATGACGTACGGGTTGGAGGTGTTGGTGCAACTGGTGATCGCGGCGATGGTCACCACGCCGTGGTCGATCTCGAAGGTGGTGCCGTCCGCCAGGGTGACCGGAACGACCCTGTGCGGGCGCTTGCCGTTGTGACCGGCGGCGTGCGGCCTGTCACCGTTGCCGGCGTGGGAGATCGCCGGGGAGTCCGAGGCGGGGAAGGACTCGTCGGACGCCTCGTCGAGCGGGCCCTGGATGCTCGGCACGTAGTCCTTGACGGCCGCGCGCCAGGCGCTCTTGGCGCCGGACAGCGCGATGCGGTCCTGGGGGCGCTTGGGGCCCGCGATCGACGGGACGACCGTGGCCAGGTCCAGCTCGATGTACTCGGAGAAGACCGGCTCCTCGGCCTCCGGGTCGAGCCACAGCCCCTGGGCCTTGGCGTAGGCCTCGACCAGGGCGACCTGCTCGGCGGGGCGGCCGGTCAGCGTGAGGTAGTCGATCGTCTGGCCGTCGATCGGGAAGATCGCGCAGGTCGAGCCGAACTCGGGGCTCATGTTGCCGATCGTGGCCCGGTTGGCCAGCGGCACGCTGGAGACGCCCTCGCCGTAGAACTCCACGAACTTGCCGACGACGCCGTGCTCGCGGAGCATCTCGGTGATCGTGAGCACCAGGTCGGTGGCGGTGGCCCCGGCCGGGAGCTTGCCGGTCAGCTTGAAACCGACCACCCGCGGGATCAGCATCGAGATCGGCTGGCCGAGCATCGCGGCCTCGGCCTCGATGCCGCCGACGCCCCAGCCCAGGACGCCGATGCCGTTCTCCATCGTGGTGTGGGAGTCGGTGCCGACGCAGGTGTCCGGGTAGGCCTTCCCGTCACGCGTCATCACCACGCGGGCCAGGTGCTCGATGTTGACCTGGTGCACGATGCCGGTGCCCGGCGGGACGACCTTGAACTCGTCGAAGGCGGTCTGTCCCCAGCGCAGGAACTGGTAGCGCTCGCGGTTGCGCTCGTACTCCCGCTCGACGTTGCGCTGGAAGGAATCGGGCCCGCCGAAGAAGTCGACGATGACCGAGTGGTCGATGACCATCTCGGCCGGGGCGAGCGGGTTGATCCTGGCGGGGTCACCGCCGAGGTCGCGGACGGCCTCGCGCATGGTCGCCAGGTCGACGACGCACGGGACGCCGGTGAAGTCCTGCATGATCACGCGAGCCGGCGTGAACTGGATCTCCACGTTCGGCGTGGCGGACGGGTCCCACTGGCCGACCGCGCGGATGTGGTCGGCGGTGATGTTCGCGCCGTCCTCCGTGCGGAGCAGGTTCTCAAGAAGGATCTTCAGGCTGTACGGGAGACGCCCCGACCCTTCCACGGCGTCCAGCCGGTAGATCTCATATCCCGCGTCACCGACGCGGAGCGTGTCACGGCTGCCGAAGCTGTTCGAGGACACGGTTCGCCTCCCTCATCACCCTGATGTCTGTCGCGCCGGCACATAGGCGCGATTGAATCCTGCCGCACCGCCGGAGCACCCCGGACTGTTAGGTACGCCTAACCTCCGAGCCGCCCGCAGGTTGCAGCGGATGTCTCGATATCAAGATATCCCTCCGGGTATCTCGACATCAAATTACCCCTCAGTATGATCACTGCGGGGCGAGGCGGAGGTACAGCAGCCCGAGAACGACGACGGAAAGTACCGGGGCGAGAAACTTCTGCTCGAAAGCACGGCCCGTCTTGATGCCGATCTTCCACGGCAGCAGCCATTTCTGCCGCAGCGGCCAGAGCACGGGACAGCCCTTCTCGGTGCAGCAGTCACCCACGACGTGGGTCAGGCATCCGATCGCGACCGCCAGTCCCAGCCAGGCGTAGCCCACACCGTCGCTGCGGAACACCACGAACAGCCCGGCCGTCATACCGACGTTGAGCATCGCCGAGGCGAACTTCTTGCCCGGGATGCCGATCCCGATCGCCCGCAGCGCCAGGCCGATGAGCAGGACCACCAGGATGTCGCGGCCGATCGGATAGGTGCCGGCCAGGTAGTGCGCGCCGAAGCCCGCGGCGGCCGCGAACACCAGCGAGTGGGTGGCGTTGCGGTGTCCGCCGGCGAGCCATGACACCGCCTTGCTCAGACCCCAGGTGACCGGCCCGAACGTCTGCGCGATCGTCGCGCTCGGATGGTCGAGGTCGGGCAGCATCGCGGCACCGGCGCAGATGATGGCCCCGGCGACGAACTCGGCCGGGTTGAGCGCGTTGACCATGACGCCGGTCTCTATGAACTTCGACGTCTCGGTCAGCAGGGGCAGCGCGGCCAGCCCGGGCGCCACCCCCAGCCAGGCGATCGCGCCCGTCAGCGCATGCGTATGCCCCATCATCGCTCAGACACCACCATCAAGATCACGCCGGGAGACTGTACGGCAAAGACCCCTCCAGGTGGAGGACCGTGCCATTTTGCACCATCGGCGTGTCGCGTGGGCGAGGCGATCCCGGCGCGTGAGCACCGGTCACCTTCACCCGCTTCCAGGATCACTCGAGGGCGACGCTCGTCCGCTTCGATCTCCCCGTCCCTTCACGAGAAGTGCCTGCCATCGGCATCTTCCTACGAATGAGGAACGGATGGAACCGCCGATCGGTGCCGGGGACGACCGTACGAGAGCGCCCGCCCGGGAAGATCGCCTTCACCCTGGGGCCTCACCCCGGAGTCTTCGCCGAGCACCCTCCGGATCGCCTCCACGGGAGGCCGGAGACGGGTGGGGAAAGATCGGCGAGCAGGCGGCGGCCTGCGGAAACGACAGACGGGACCGTTCCGCACCGAAAGCACCCCCCAGCCCTTCCGGCGCGGAACGAATCCCGTCTACGTCCTTTGTAACGTGCAGGTCTCAGTACTTGTTCCAGAATCCGGCAAGAATTACGTGATCTGCCTCACTTACACGCTGAGCACCCGCACGGTTACTGTCGGCTCCCCCTCAAGGGAAGAACCATATTTCAGGACAAGGGTTGCTGCCAGAATGTTCTCGATATATCTTTGAGGCATCGAGAGCGATCAAAAGACGATCGCGATATGGAGGTACGACATGACGGCAGCGAACGCGATGAGTGGCCCCTGGGCCGGGTTCGGCTCCCAGGAGGTCAGGCGCGAGATGAAGCGCGCGGCCAAGGAGGCCTGGCGGCAGATGGCCGCCGGATGGCACGAGAGCGGGCCGCAGCACGGGCCGCAGCACGGGCCGCACCGGCACCACGAGGGCGGACCGCACGAGCACCGGCACCGCGGGCACCGCGGCCCCTTCCCCGGCGGCGGGTTCCCCTGGGACTTCGGCAGGGGCGGTCGAGGCGGCCGGGGGGGCAGAGGCCCGTTCGGCGGGGGCCCCTTCGGCGGGGGGCCGCCGTTCGGGCGCGGGCGCAAGGCCAAGCGCGGCGATGTCCGCGCGGCGATCCTCGCCCTGCTCACCGAGTCCCCGCGGAACGGCTACCAGATCATCCAGGAGATCGAGCGGCGCAGCGAGGGTGGCTGGAAGCCCAGCCCGGGAGCGGTCTACCCGGCGTTGCAGCAGCTCACCGATGAGGGCCTGGTCCTGGCCGAGGAGAACGAGGGGCGCAAGACCTTCAGCCTCACCGAGGCCGGCCGCGCCTACGTGACCGAGCACTCCGACGAGGTGCGCGCGCCGTGGGAGGAGATGACGCCCGACATCGACGACAGCACCTGGGAGTTGATGGACACCGCCCGCCAGTCGGGGTTCGCCATGCTCCAGATCCTGCAGACCGGCAGCGAGTCGCAGATCCGGCAGGCGAAGCAGACGCTGGCCGAGACGCGCCGCAAGCTCTACCAGATTCTGGCCGACGGCGACACCGGCGAGGAGTGACCCGAACATGACGCCCCGAGACGGCCTCCGCATCGGAGACGCCGAACGTGACGTGGCGATGGCGGCCCTGCGCGAGCACTACGCCCAGGGCCGCCTGACCCGCGAGGAACTCGACGAGCGCCTCGAGTCGGCCCTGTCCGCGCGGACGGGCGGCGACCTCGCCGTGGTGTGCGCGGACCTGCCCGGCCTGCCCGGCCTGCCCAGTCCGCGCGACCCCGGGCCGGAGGGGTTCGAGGACACCGGGAGCCCGTGGGGCCGCGGGTGGCACGCGCACGCCTGGGGCGTCCATCATCCCGGGTTCCGGCCCGGGTCCCGATTCCGTCACCGCGCGGCCTGGCGTCACCACCACGCGGGACACCGGGGCGGGCCCCCGTTCGCTCCCGTGGTGATCCTGCTGCTGGTGGCGGGAGTGGCGATGGCCGGGGCCGGGGTGCTGAAGTTCCTCTTTCTCGCCTGGCTGGCGATGGCCGTGCTGGGCCTGCTCCGCCACAGGCGGTGGCACTCCCGGGCACGGGCCCGCCGGTTCAGCCCTCCAGGCGCTTTCTGAGCCCCCGGAGACCGGGAAGGTAGACGGAGTCGCGGAGCGTCACGATGCTCGCCTCCGCCTCGAAGACGCCCGTCCACTCGCCGAAGGCCCCGTCCCCGTCGGTGACGGGCGTCACGGTGATCGTCCCGATGTGGCCCTTCAGGCCGAAGACGGACTCCAGGGCGGCGTAGACCTGCCTGCGCGCGGCATCGTCCGGAGTGCCCGGTCGCCTGGTCTTCGACGACCAGGGATCGGGACGGAGACACTGATCGCCGCGCCCCGGAGAATCTCCTCCTTCTTCGACAAACCGGTGCCGGAGCGGTGAGAACCGTCTCGCGCTCCCCACGCGGCGGCTCGTCCTCGGCCCGGCGCGCTCGCGCACGGGGCACTCGCGGCGCGCCGGCGCCCGCGCCCCGAGGAGGGGCGCGGTGCCCGGCCTACACGTGCGGCAGGATCTCCTCGGCGATGAGGTTCAGGTGGTCGAGGTCGGCCAGGTCAAGCACCTGCAGGTAGACCCGCTCGACGCCCAGTTCGGCGAAGCGGCCGATCTTCTCGGTCACCTCGGCGGGGGTACCCGCCAGGCCCGTCGCGCGCAGCACGCCGAGGTCCTGCTCGATGCCCCCGGCCCGCCGCGCGATCTCCGCGTCGCCGGAGCCGACACAGACGGTCTGCGCGACCGAGAGCACGACCGGCTCCCTGCCCTCCGCCTCACATGCCCTGCCGACCCGGTCAAAGGCCTTCGCGGTGTCGTCCAGGGTGCGAAACGGCACGTTGTACTCGTCGGCGAACCTGGCGACCAGGCGCGGGGTGCGCGTGGCGCCGACGCCGCCGATGATGATCGGCGGCCTGGGGCTCTGCGTGGGCTTGGGCAGCGCGGGCGAGTCCGCCAGCCGGTAGTGGGCGCCTTCGAAGGAGAACGTCTCGCCCGCCGGTGTGGTCCAGAGCCCGATCAGGATCTCCAACTGCTCCTCGAACCGGCCGAACCGTTCGCCGACCGGCGGGAACGGGATGCCGTACGCGACATGCTCGGCGTCGAACCAGCCGGTGCCCAGGCCCAGCTCGACCCGGCCGCCGCTCATCTGGTCGACCTGGGCCACACTGATCGCCAGCGGCCCTGGCAGCCGGAAGGTGGCCGGGGTGACCAGAGTGCCCAGACGAATCGTGGAGGTGTCCCTGGCCAGGCCCGCCAGGGTCGTCCAGGCATCGGTGGAGCCGGCACCGGGGTCGCCCGCTCCGATCCGCATGTAGTGGTCGGAACGGAAGAAGGCGTCGAACCCCAGCCGCTCCGCGGCCAGCGCGACCGTCAGCAACTCATCGTAGGTGGCACCCTGCTGCGGTTCCGTGAAGATCCTCAACTTCATGACGACCATTATCCGGGCACTCCGGACGGCATCCGCAGAAAGCCCACGCCGCGGCCGGAACGCTTGCTAACGTTCTGCCCTTCGACGCAACGGGTAGCGGATCCGACACTCACGGCGATCACCCCTGTCGTTGAGGAAGGGGGATCACATGCCCGTGGCGACCGACCGTCCCGACACTCGCCGGGCCCGCGAGCCCGGCACCCCGCCCCGGCCCCTCGTGGTGCTCGCCTCCATCGCACTCGCCGCGGGAACCGGTGGCGCGATCTGGCTGCTGCCCCCCAGGGCGCAGGGCGAGTGGGCCGCCGTCGGCAGGCGTGCCGGGGCTGGCGCGTCCCCCTCGGGGACCGCCACCCGGCCCGCGCCCGAGCAGGCGTCCACACCGGCCGTCGTCCGCCCGTCGGGCTTCGTGGCGTTCGTGGACGCGGTCCACGACCCGCGCTTCAACCTCTCCAAGGCGGCCAGGAAGAGCCGCGTGCGCTGGTTCACGCTCGGCCACCTCACCGCCGGGCGCAGCGGCTGCGTCCCCCGCTGGGGCGGGCTCCAGGGACAGGGACGCAATCCGGTCGCCAACCGGCTCGGCCCCCTGCGCGCCGCCGGCGGGGACGCGGGCCTCGCCTTCGGCGGCCCCACCGGACGCGAACTCGCCACCGCCTGCGCGGACCTCGGCCGGCTCACCGCCGCCTACCGCCGGGCGATCGGCGCCTTCGACGCCAGGTACATCGACTTCGAGGTCCACGCCCCGGCCGGTGACGCCGCCGTGCGGCGGCGCGCCAGGGCGATCGCGGCCCTGCAGCGGCAGGCCGCCCGCGAGGGCCGCCCCCTCACGGTCAGCTTCACCCTCCCGGTCACCGGGACCGGCCTGGCCCTCGGCGACCAGGAGTTGCTCCGGGTCACCCGGGCGGAAGGCGTCGAGATCGCCACCGTCAACCTGCTCGCCCCCGTTGGCACCTCCCCCGGTTCCGGAGGCCGCCTGCACCCGATCGCCTCCGCCGTCCGCGCCGCGCATCCGCAGATAGCCCGCTCCCTGGGGGAGAGCGCCGCCTGGAACCGGATCGCCCTGACACCCGTGCTGGCCAGGTCCGGCGATCTCACCCGACTCGACGCCCGCAAACTCGCCGCCTTCACCAGCCGCAACAACCTGGCATGGCTCTCCGCCAGGGGCGCGGCCCTCGCCCCCGGCATCACCCGGTTCCTCACCGGCGCGGCACGCTAGACAATCACTCCCCCTTGGGGTTATCTATGGGGTATAACCCTTCTATAACCCTCAAGGGGAGATGTGATGCCGAAGATCAACGTCTACCTGCCGGACGAGCTGGCCGAGGCGGTCAAGAGAGCCGGCATACCGGTCTCCGCCGTGTGCCAGCGGGCACTTGAGCAGGCCGTACGGCGGGTGACCTCCATCCGCGAGACGGCGCTCAGCGCCCCCGACCTCGACGACCTGGCGGCGCGCTTCCCCCACTTCACCCCGCGGGCCCGGTCCGTGATCAAGCTGTCGGTGGAGCAGGCTCGGGCCCTGGGCGCGGCCGAGGTCGGCACCGAGCATCTGCTGGGCGGCATGCTCGTCGAGGGGAGCAATCTAGCGCTCCAGGTCCTGGGCGCCCTGGAGATCGACCCCGAGGAGGTGCGGCGCCGGCTGGACCGGCCGAGCCCCGCCGCCCCGGCCGCGGCCACCGGCGATGCCGAGCTCGCCTTCGGGGCGCCCGCGGCGGCGGCCCTGGAGATGACCGTCACCGAGGCCACCTCGCTCGGCCACAACTACATCGGCTGCGAACACCTGCTTCTCGGGCTGATCGCCGAACCGGAGGGAGTGGCCGGGCATGTCCTGCGGGAGCTGGGGGCCGAGCACCGGCTGACCCGCCGCGCGGTCGCGGCGGCCCTCGCCGGTTATGTCCACCTGCGCGCGCAGACCCAGACCGCCTCCGTCGTCCCGGCCCAGCCCGCCGACGCGGCGAGCGCACTGTCGGCGGCCGTACGCGAGGGGCTCCGTCCCGTCCTGCGCAGGCTCGACCGGCTGGAGGAGCACCTCGGCCTCACGGACGAGGCGTAGCCGGTGAGCGCGACCGTGCACGCGGTCGCAGCCGTGATCGCGCGCCTGGCCGTGGGCGTACTCGTCGGCGTACTCGTGGGCACGGGCTCGGGTGCGATCATGGGCGTGCTCTCCGGCCTGGCCGCCGGCGCGCTCGGCGCCGCAGACGTCGGCGGCCTCACCCCATCGAGGCCCTCCCCACAGACGAACGCCCCGCTCGTCCTCCTCCCGGAGGGCAGGCGGGGCGCTCTTTCATGTGTCCTCAGCCAGGCGGGATGATCACGTCGGGTCAGCCCCAATCCCACTGGACGCCGACCAGGCCGGCCTGGAGGGGGCCGGCGACGAGATGGACGGCGTGCTGGGCGTTGAGGGTGAGTTCGCCGCGATCGTGCTCGTCGGTGCCCAGGCCGCGGCGGGCGAAGCGGTGGATGCGGACCGGCAGCGCCGCGGAGTCGAAGCCGACCCGCAGCATGTACTGGCCGCTGGGAAAGCGGAAACCCCGCTCGTACTCCCGGGCCTCCGCGCCACTGGGATCGGCCATCTCGTAGCGGATCATCTGGGTCTCCCCGGTCCGCAGCGCCCGGTCGAACAGCAGCTCGGCCACCACCAGGGCGGCCGGCCCGTCGCGGCGGACCCGGCCGACGCGGCAGTCCTCCAGCGCCCGGACCCGGACCCGCTCCACGTCGCAGCCCAGGTCGCCCCAGTAGATCATGATGTAGCGGTCGGCGGCGTCCTCGTGGGCTTGCATCACCTGGAGCGTCTCGCGCCGGGTGATGCTGCGATCCGCCCCGATCCGCAGCGTCTCGTGCATCCCGACGATGTGCAGGCGCCGGTCGTCGGCCACCCCGTCCAGGCTCTCCAGCAGCGCCGACAGGGCACGGGCCGGCTCCAGAATCGACGAGTAGGACACCGCGCCCGGTGTCGGCGGGCTGCTGCGGCCGCGTGGGCGGGGCGGGCCGAGCAGTTCCATCAGCGAGCGCGGCGGCAGGATGAGGATCTCCTCCAGCGCGCGTACGGCACGCAGCGACTCGGGCCGCTCGGGACGGCGCAGGCCCTGCTGCCAGTAGCTCAGGCTCGTCGTCCCGACCCGCAGGCCGCGCTCTCCCAGGCGGTGCCGGAGCCGGTTCAGGGTCAGGCCGCGCGCCTGGACCGCGACGCGCAGCGCGACGTGAAAAGGTCCGTCGCGTAGCGCGGCCCGGAGTTCACGATCACCTGACATGTGTGAATGTTCACAGATTTTCACCACGCTGTCACCGCGGGGCGGCGCCCTTGTGGCGTGCTCCACGTCCACGTTCACACCACCCCTGCCGGGTGATCGGCCGTGTCTTGCCCGGCCGCTGTGTCGAGCCGACCATCCTTTCAACAGCACCGGCTTCTCCCCCCAGGAGCTCGACATGCCCTACCTCTCGCCCGGCAGGTTCCGGCGCACGGCCCTCGCGCTCGTGTTGACGACCGCGGCCTGGCTGGTGCCGCCCACCCTCGGCGCCCATGCCGCGGCCGCCTACCGCCTCAACATCACCATGCAGGCCCAGCAGTACACCAACTGGTGCTGGGCGGCCGCCGGCAACACCGTGGCCGCCTACTACGGCTACAACTACAGCCAGAACCAGTTCTGCAACCTGGCTTTCAACCGCTCGATGAACTCCAGCTGCCCCAACAACCAGGCCACCCTGGCCAACGACCAGAACGCCTTCCGCCAGATCGGCATCTCGCCCGGCAACTATGTCTACGACTACCTGACCTACAACGCGGTGATCAGGGAGATGAACGCCAACCGGCCGGTGCTGACCCGGATCCAGTGGTCCTCCGGCGGCGGGCACATGCACACCATCTATGGCTACGACCAGAGCGGGTCATGGGTCTACTGGGGTGATCCCTGGCAGTCGAGCTCCCGCTACAACTGGGCGAGCTACAACTACTACGTCGGCAACGGGTCCTTCTCCTGGACCCACTCCCTCAACTACATCGGCGCGTGAGGAGGCTCCTATGAAGCGCATCACAACGGTTCTCGCCCTGGCCGGATCCCTCCTGCTCGCCCCCTCCCTCGCCCACGCGGCCGCCGGCGACCCCACCCCCCAGAGCCCGGCCGAGACCGCGGCCCTGCAGGCCGTACCACCCGGGGCCGGCGACGGAGCGGCCGCCCACGCCGCCGCCTCGGCCCCGGGCGTCCAGCAGACGCTCGGCAGGTTCTTCGCCACCAAGGGAGCCCCGCCCGGGGCCGACACCAGCGCGGTGGCGCCGATCACCGCGAAGGTGACCGAGCAGACCGTGGCCGTCAACCACCTCAATCCCGCCTTCGTCGCCGGCCAGTCGGCGGAGGTCTCCCGGTTCGCGTTCTTCGCCACCCAGGCCGACGCGGCCGACGGCCAGACCGCCTCGATCTGGACGACCCGCTCGCGGACCGGCGGCTGGCAGGTCAGCAACATCGCCAGCGGCAACGACGAGCAGCGCTACGCCGCACAGCCGGGCACGGTCTTCCTCGAACCGCAGATCAACGCCTGGTACGCGCTCAGGGACGGCCGGGTCGTCCCGCTCAACACCGAGGCGACAACCTCCGTCGGGGCGCGCGGCGTGCCGCTGGCGGACTACCAGAAGCTGGTCTCGGGTCGCTACGGCGACAAACTGCCCGGCTCCGCGTACGCCCGCAACGGCACGGCCGGCGGCTACGGGCCCGGAGCTTCCGCCGACGGCGGGACACCGCCCGCACAGGGAGGCGCCCCGCTCGGCTGGGTGGTGGCCGCGGGAGTGCTGCTCGCCGGAGGGTTCGCCGCCTGGGTCACGGGCCGGTTGGGCGGACACCCGCTCCGCCGCCGCACCTCCCGGATCTGAGCTGCACGCTCGTCACCGGACGCCCGGCCCGCGAGGCCGGGCGTTCCGTGCCGTTCCAGCGGTTGACCAGCGGGCCCGAGCCCGTGGAGCGGCGCACGATCACTCGGGCTGGAACATCAGCTAGATGTGCCCGCTGTGGCTGCCGTTGATCTCCTCCGGGAGGAGCGCCACGGCGACACGAGGCCCCGGGCACGACATCCCATCAGAGATCAACCCTCCCGCCTACCGGCCAGGGGCACGGTCCGACCTTAGGGCTCAACAGCCCGGGGACAATCAGTGCTCACCTGGCGGAGGCTTACCGAATCGAGTCCGCCTGACCAGGCAAACCGCTCTCGATTCACCCCCATTAGAGCCTAGATCGACCCTTTGGCCAGCAGCGCGACGCACTCCACGTGGTGGGTCATCGGGACCACATCGAATTCACATCGTCGCAGCTCAAAGCTAGGTAACCGATCCACGATCAGCCCCCGTGCGCATCTGATGCGCATCTATCTGCGACCACGCCGCCTCGATCTCCCCGTGCGCGCCGGGAGCGAGATGGGCGTACCGAAGAGTCGTCTGGTACGAAGCGTGACCGAGCAGGTCCTTCACCCGATACAGGTCGACCCCCTGCTGCACGAGCCAGCTGGCCGCCGTGTGCCGGCAGTCGTGCGGGTCGTAGCGCGGCACTGGCTCGACCCGCTGTTCCTTCGGCACCCCCCGGTTCGCCTCACGGATCTTCTCGTTCGCGCTATCGATCGCCTCGTACCAGACGACCCGCCAGTTCGCCCCCGACAACAACGCCCGCTCCTCAGCCCCCGGCGACCGACGCCGGGTGACGAAGAGAAACGCGTCCCGGCCCCGCTCTCCCAGCAGGGGCGCCATCCGGTCCAGCACCCATCGCGGCACCGGCACCTCCCGGCGCGAAGAGGAGTTCTTCGGATACTCCTTCCACTTCCCGTGCTGGCTGACCACGCCGCGGATCGAGACCTTTCCTCGAAGCCAGTCGACCGGGTTACCCGTGTCGTCGGCGCGCTCAGCCCCGCAGACGCCAGCGGCCTCGCCCCACCGAGGTCCGGCGTAGCACATGAGGTCGGTCATCACCCCGTGTCCCTCGGGCAGCTGCTCGACGATCGCGGCAACCTGTGCGGGAGTGAACCACGACGGCAGCTTGGCCACCGTCGCGGGCAGGACCACCCGCTGGCACGGCGACGCCGGGATGACCCCCTCCAAGGCAGCGTCCCCGAGCATGCTCGCCAGCAGGTTGTAACTCCGTCGGATCGCATACCGGCCGTCACCCCGCTTCTCCATCTTCCGCACCCACTCCTGGACGTTGATGCGGCCGATGTCGCCCATCCGCCACTCCTTCCAGTGCGGCAGGATCCGCAGCCGGAACTGAGCGTCGTCTCCGCGGCGGGTCTCATCCTCTACAACGCGGGCCGCCCACCAGGTGTCGTACCACTCCCCCACCGTGATCCGACCAGCGCGCGGGTTGACCTTGTGGCCTTGAGCAATCTTCGCTTCCTGCTCCTTCGCCCAGTTCTGGACGACGGACTTCAGCTTGTGGGATTCGGTGATGCGTCTACCGCCCGGCAGGTCCACGGTGGCCTGCCACAGACCAGAGGGCAGACGTCGATATCTGGCCATGTCGGCCTCCAGCTATCGGGAGTGAGGGAGGGGAGGACATCGATTATGCGAAATTGCGGCCGATCTCGTCGGAGGCCCGCATGAGCAGGGCGGGCAGCTCAGGCCGCATCAGGGAATGATCCACGAGCAGGTCTACGACATTGCCGCGAACATCGGCATACAGGAGGTCACGGCCCGCCCCGATGTCCGAGACTCGGTGGATACGGAGATCGAACACGGGGCGACGGTTGGGTTGGGTGAACCATTGCCGCCCCGTGAGGAGCCTCTCGCCCACGCGGCCGAGCTCGGCCGCGAGAGGCTCCTCAAGGAGACCATCATCCACGAATACGGTGATATCTCCCTTTACGGCATGAACTATTACTGGCTGCACGCCAGGAATAATTTTGCGCGACAAAAGACAATACGTAACTTTTCCGGGCACTCGCGTCACCGCCACGACATTGTGGTTGAACTGAATGTCCAATCTGTCGCGCAACACAATGTGTTGTCTGCCAGAGCAGCCACCGAGTAAGCGGAATGTATCCAACAAGTTACTAACTGTCCTTGTTAGCCAGACGCCGAGCCATCTCCGCCGCCATCTCCGCGACCAGCCGCCGACCCGCCTCATCCAGCCCCGCCGGAGCCGGAATCACGATCACATCCCCGCCGGCCAGCTCGACACGAGCCGCCTCACCCTCCAGACCGGGCCACCGCGCCGCGGCCAGGCGGCGGATGCTGGTCAGGTGCCGGCGGTAGGCGTCCTCGTACGCTTCCGTGCCGTCCTCGGCCTCGCCGCGCGCCATCCCCGCAGCCAGAGCGCGTAGACGC
This sequence comes from Streptosporangium sp. NPDC002544, assembly GCF_040295965.1. Lineage (NCBI taxonomy): Bacteria > Bacillati > Actinomycetota > Actinomycetes > Streptosporangiales > Streptosporangiaceae > Streptosporangium > Streptosporangium sp. NPDC002544. Next base: position 115,845 of record NZ_JBEOWJ010000009.1, read on the forward strand.
CACTCCTCTGGCCGTCCGGTGCGCTCCTCGGTCAGGTCGATCAGCCACTGTCTGCGCAGCCGGCCATCGCTCTGCGGATCGCGGGAACGCAGCTCCAGCTGGCGGAAAGACTCAGGCCCCCCGCCCCGGCCTGGCCTGCTCTCCAGGTAGCTCAACACGTAGGTGGCGAGGCTCTCTCGAGCCTCGCCTGACTGCTGTGGTTGCGACGGCATCTCGTCGCCTCTCTGTCGCCCTCGCCTGGTCTGTCGTCCGTCTCGGACACCAGATGTCAACTGCCTGTGTAGTCCTGAGACAGCCAGACAACAATATGAAGCAATGAAAGCAGATCGAGTAAGCCACATACGGAATCGCTGGACAACCGAATCCGGCAGCACCTAAAGTGTCTGCGTGCCCAGACAACACTAGGAGCGTCAAGACATGGCACGACGACCCACGATGATCCTCCGCAGCAGCGCCGCCCTCCGGCAGGCCATGCAGGCGGCAGGTCACGACACCGTGAGCCTCGCATCCCAGGTCAAGAGGTCCAAGTCGCTGATCGGGTACCTGTACTCCGGCACCCGAACCTCCACCAGCGAGGAGACAGCCCACGCGATCGAGGACACCCTCAGCGTGGACCGAGAGACACTTTTCCGCCCATTTATGTCTGCGTCTTCAGACACCAAAGGAGAGGACATGGAGACCCTGCTCAAGCCCAAGGACGCCGCCGGCCAGCTCGGCTGTTCCGAGTCGCACGTCCGCCGCCTCATGGCCGCTGGCGAGCTCGCCTTCAGCGACATCGCCATGCCCGGCGCCCGCAGATCGAAGATGCGCGTCCCGTCGACCTCCGTCCTCGACTACATGCGCCGCCAGGCCCAGCCTCACCCGACCCGCACCGCCTAACCCGAACAGAAGGAATCCCATGTCCCACCAGCCCACTCCCCTCCTCACCGGCGCGGAAGTCGCCCGGATGTTCCGCGTCGATCCCAAGACCGTAACCAGGTGGGCCGACCGCGGCCGCCTCAGCTTCATCCGCACCCTCGGCGGACACCGCCGGTACCGGGAGCCCGAGGTGCAGGCGCTGCTCCGCGGCGAGCAGCCCGGAGGCCAGGCATGAGCACCTCCCTAATCACCGTGCGCCTGCCGCGCCTCATGCTCGACCTGCTCGTGCCCGAGGGCTCGACCTTCGCCGAGGCGTGGGTCGTCCTGCTGGGTGACCGCGAGCAGACCGGCACCACGTCCGACGGGCGGCCGGTGTACGGCGCCGTCACCAGCTGGTCCCCGGTCCTGCCGCTGCCTGATGAGGCCGAGGCGACCGCGTTCGCCCTGCGGATGGGCGAGTCGTCGCTCGGTGGCATCGAGCCCGACGATTGGATCTGGTCGCCGGTCAGCGACGAGTGCCCCGCCCTGGTGGAGCTCTACGGCGTCGTCGACGGGCACGACGAGCAGACCGAGGTGGCCATCGCGCCGCTGACGGCGCTGCTCGCCGGCGAGCCCCAGGACGGGGGCCAGTCGTGAGCGCCCCCGCCCTGGAGGCCGTCACGAAGCTGGCCGCCCGCCAGGTCCTGGCCGGCGCCGCCGACGTGCTGGACCGCGACTACCCGGCCGCCCGGCTGACGGCGGTGACGCTGACCGGAGCTCTCCGCCAGGCCGCGCTGCACCTGCTGCCCGACGCGGCCATGAGCGACATCTACCAGCTGGCGTACGACGCCGGCGACGTGCTGGGCGCACACCTCCGCAGCCGGGGCGCCGACCCGGCCTTGCTGCTGGAGCGGTGGTCGACGCCGCACGCGACCGCCGAGGTCATCGAGGACCTGCGCGCCGCCGCCAACACCACCACCGAGAGCGGAGACCAGGCATGACCACCACCGCCACCCTCACCGTGACCGCCCTGCAGCAGTGCGCCACCCGCGTCCTGGCCACCCTGCTCGGCGAGGAACTGCCCGCCGCAAGCTGGACCGTGACGCCGTACATCATCGACGCGCCTGAGCTTTCCGGGCAGCTCGACAGTTACCACCGCTCGCTCGCCGACAGGCGCACCGAGATCGAGGCGTGGGGCAACGCCCTGGGGACACCCCCCGTGCTGCGGCGGCTCCAGGCCCCCTCGTCGACGCACGCCGGGAGCCTCCGGGTCCTCGCCGAGCGCGCCGGCGTACAGGTCGACGTGTGGGTTGCCCTCACCGCTGAGGACCTCGCCGAGCTCGACACCGAGCAGGTCCCGGCGGTGTCCGGTGGCTGAGATCCGCATCCCCACCGGCCCTATCGAGCACGAGCCGTGGGACGCGATCCGCACCTCCCCCGGTGAGTCCCTGACCGCCGCCTGCCGCACCGCCCTGCTGGTCGAGATGGGCGGCATGGAGGTCGGCAGCTGGGATGACGAGCTTCTGGGCTGGCTCGCGAACCAGGACCCGTCCGTCGTCGCCACGGTGTGCTCCTGGCTGCGGCGGGTTCGCACCCTCCCGCCCCCGAGCGCACCGACCGTGCGCGGCGGCCCCGAGCTCGACGACGCCACCGAGGCCGAGTACCGCGCCGAGCAGGCCGACTACACCCCCAAGGAGCAGTCGTGAGCACGTACCCCTACCAGGTCGGCGAGACCATCGACCTCACTCTCCGCGGCGCCCGGATCACCGAGGTCGGCACCAACTACGTCGACATCGAGCTGGCCGACGGCGAGGAGATGTGTATCCAGCCGCACGCCGAGGGCGTCGAGATCCGCCGTCTCGCGGACGGTGCCCAGTGACCATCACCGCACCTGCTGCCCGCCGCGTCACCCCGACCGCCCGCCTCATCCTCCCCGCCTCCGCCGACCGCGCCGACTGGCTCGCCGCCCGCCGCCTCGGCATCGGCAGCTCCGACGTCGCCGACCTCCTCGAAGTCGGCTACAAGACCCCCTCGCACGTCTACTACGACAAGCGCGGCATGCCCCTCGAAGACGAGGCAGGCGAGCCCGCCCTGTGGGGCAACCTGCACGAGGAGACCGTCGCCCGCGAGTGGGCCCGCCGCAACCGCTCGGTGGTGCGCCGGGTCGGCCTGGTCGCCCACGACGAGCAGCCGTGGATGATGTGCACCCTCGACCGCCGCGTCACCGAGTGCCCGCTGAACCGCGACCAGCACGAGCAGTGCGCTCTCGAGGTCAAGACCCGCAACGCCTGGGTCGCCTCGAAGTGGCGCCGCGCCGTCCCTGACGACGTCCTGGCCCAGACCCTCTGGCAGATCCGCGTCACCGGCTACGACCACATCCACGTCGCCGTCCTGATCGGCGGGTCCGATTACCGGCAGTCCGTCGTGCGTCGCAAGGGCAACGAGCAGTTGATCGCCGACATCGCCACGGTGGCCGGCCAGATGTGGCAGCGCATCAAGGACGGCACCCCGCCGCCGCCGTCGGGCAACCCTGACCGGCTGGTCGAGCTGTGGGACCAGCTCAACCCGACCCGCGAGGGCGTGGCCGACCTGGACGCCACCGACGCTCACGAGCAGCTGCTGGCCTACGAGTCCGGGCGCCTGCGCGAGAAGGCCGGCAAGGCCGAGAAGGACGCAGCCAAGGCCAACCTCGTGGCCCTGCTCGGCGGCGCCGAGATGGGCGCGTTCGGCAACGACTACGCCTACGGCTACAAGGCCAACTCCAGGCAGTCGGTCGACATGAACCGGCTGGCCGAGGAGTTCCCCGACGCCTACGAGGCGTGCGTGAGGGAGACGACCTCGCGCCGCCTGGACATCGCCAAGGACTACCGCCTGACGGAGGCACTGTGACCAGCCTGCAGGAGCGCGCCGCACAGATGGCCCGCACCACCGACCAGCCCGCCGAGCCGCCGTCGGCCGCGCGGCCGGACTACGACGAGCCGCGCGTGGACGAGCCACTGCCCGACATCGACGTCGAGGTGCCCGAGGGCGGCCCCGCCCAGGTGCCCGTGCACGTCGCATGGGCGAACGTGATGGGCCAGGTCCGCGCGGTGGCCAAGGAGGACAAGGTTACCGAGGGCCCCCGCTTCGTTTATCGCGGCGTGGACCGCGCACTGAACGTCTTCGGCCCCGTCTGCCGGGCGCACGGCGTGCTCGTACTGCCCCACCGAGTGGAAGCGGCCTATCGGGACACGAAGACGTCCACGGGTAAGCCCACCCGCGAGTGCACCGTGCTGGTCACCTACCGGATCTACGGGCCGATGGGCGACCACCTGGAGACGCAGGCCGCAGGCGAGTCGCTGGACACCGGCGATAAAGGCTCGGCGAAAGCGCAGGCGGTCGCGCTGCGGACGCTGCTGTTCCACGCCGGGCTGGTGCCGACGCAGGACCCGGACCCGGACTCTCACAACATCGAGCGCGGCGAGGCCGTAGTGCGGTCAGCGGCCTCCTACGTCGAGGAGATCTGCAACCCGCGCACCAGCGTGCAGCGCCTGCTCCAGATCAAGTACGAGCTGACACAGACCGGCCAGATGGGCGCGCTCGTCACGAACGAGACCGGCGATGACGAGCAGATCGGCGCGATGGTCAACCGCATCGGCAAGGAACGATCCACGGGCGGTGCCCAGTGACCGGCCCCGACCTGTACCGGGAGGCGCTCCGGCTCCGGCAGGAGGCGCGCGACCACTTCGAGTTCCCGTCCGAGGCGTACGCCCAGGCCATGGCCGAGGCACAGATGCTCATGACGGGCGCCCTGGCCGCCGCGACCGCGCTGACCGGCGACCGGGCCTCCTACACCGACGAGCCGGAGATCCGGGCATGGCACGCCGCCGCCGGGACTAAGGGCGGTGAGGTGCCCGATGCCTCATGACCTGCGGGCCCGGACGCTGGCCTACCTGCGATCCGGCGCCGTCCGGGTCTACCGCGCCGAACCGCCGCGCGGCATGGGTCCGGTGCCTCCGGAGTACGTCGAGGCGCTCGTCGTCGGTTTCAAGTCCGACTACCGGGTCCGGCTGGAGCGGGGCCGTTGGGTCTGCTCTTGCCAGGAGGCGCAGTGCCCGCACATCGCCAGCGTGCAGATGTGCACCGGCCATGACTCGCCGGTCCGGCCCGCCGCGAAGACCACCGCCGCCCATGGGAGGGCCTGATGGCGCATCGCAAGAGCCGCACCCGCGCGAGGCACGGCAAGCGGCCATCCCTGAACCCGGCCGAGGTGGCGCTGGTCGCCCTGGCCGTGCTGGTCACCGTCGTCGTCCTGATCGCCTACTACGCCCGCTGAGCAGTCCCCGCCGTCGCTTACACGGCGGGGACCACCCGAGGAGGATCCCATGCAGCACGATCACATCCCTACCCGGCTCGCCTTCCGCGGGCGCCCCGAAGTGCGGCCCGCAAGGCTGCGGATCGGCGACGACCCGATCGGCGGCCTCGCCCTGGTCGGCGAGGCGCTGACCGTGGAGACCGACCTCACCCTCGACGCCGCCCGGGACGTTCGCGCGGCGCTGGACGAGCTGATCGCCGACCTGGAGCGGGCGGCGGCGCGGGGCATCGCCCGCGAGCCCAAGCCGCTGCACACCGACGCGTCGCGGGCGGTGCCGCAGTGATGGCCACCACCGCACAGATCGAGGCGGCAGCCCGCGGCGACCGCTTCCAGACGTGGGGCGTCCCGCGCACCACCGACGCCCGCGGCACCGCCCTCCTGTCCCTGCTGCACGGTGGCGCCACCTACGCCGCGATCGAGCGGGAGGAGCGCTGGCACGCCGCCCGTCTCGCCCGCCCGCACGGCGTGGACGTCCTCGACGCGCTCGACCTCACCGATGTCCCCGCCAGCCCCGAGGGCTGGTGCACCTGCCCGACCCCCATGGAGACCTCATGATCCACATCACCGCTCGCCTGCACCAGGACGACAACGGTGCCGCGCACGTCGCGATCTACGCCACCGACCCCGACCACGCCGCCAGCTCCGAGCCCAGCCCGTTCCCCTGCGGCGTCCTCACCATGAGCCCGGCGGCCGGCGCCGAGCTCGTCGCCCGCGTCCAGGCCGGGGAGTCGGAGCAGACCATCACTCCCGAGCAGGCCGCCCACGTGCTCTGGCACTTCGACGCGACGGGCGGCATGGAGCCCGGCAGCTTCACGCAGGCGCTCATCACCACGATCGCCTCCGCCGACCGCACCAACATGCTCCGGATGGCCGCGATCTACCCCGGCTACGTCGGCGCCTGCAACCTCGCCCAGAACCACGAGGACGGCATCCGCGTCCTGCAAGGGCTGGCCCGGCAGATGCTCGTGCCAGCACCCCAGGACGGCGGTGAGCACCGTGGCTGACCACCGCAAGCTCACCCAGGCCGAGCTCCTCACCGAGGCCGCCGAGCGCTTCGGCAAGGACCCGATGGGCTGGGCGTTCCAGTGCCCGAACTGCGATGACATCGCCACCGGCCAGGACTTCAAGACCGCGCTGGCCGAACACCCGCGCAAGCACCGCGGCGGGGACAAGGCCGTGGCGTCCGACCTGATCGGTCAGGAGTGCATCGGCCGCACCCTCCCCAAGGATGGGCGGGGCTGCGACTGGGCGGCGTACGGCCTGCTTCGCGGGCCGTGGGAGATCGCCCTGCCGGACGGCCGGAGCATGTGGTGCTTCCCGCTCGCGCCCGCCGCAGCCGTGAAGTCCCCCTGCTGCCGCTGCGACCCCGCCAGGTGCGCCACGGACGACAGCGGCGAGCACTGCGCAGACCAGGCGTGCGGCCGGTGCCTCCACGGCTGTCCCGCGGCCGACGAGGCTCAGTGCTGCCTCGCCGCTGAGGGGGGCGCCCCGTGAAGCGCCTGATCGCGTGCCTGCGCCGGGGGCACTGGCCGCAGCTCCACCGGGGCCTCGGGATCGTCCTGTGCCTCCGGTGTGAGCCCTGCCTGGTCTGCACGTCGACCCGGCTGTCCTGCATCGGACACTGCACCTCGGAGCGGCTCTCATGACGCGGCGACCACACGACGCGATCGTGCTCCGCGGCGATGCCCGCCAGCTCCCGCTCCCCGACGCGAGTGTGGACCTCATCGTCACCTCGCCGCCCTACTGGAGCCTCCGCGACTACCGCGACGGCGAGGCCTCGCTCGCCGGCCAGATCGGCAACGAACCCACCCCGCAGGAGTACATTGCCGCCCTGCTCGACTGCACCGCCGAGTGGGCGCGCGTCCTCAAGCCCGAGGGGTCGATCTTCGTCAACCTCGGCGACAAGTACGCCAACCGCACCCGCGGCGCCTGGCGCGGCTCCTCCGATGGGCACACCTGGCGAGCCGACAGCCCCCGCTACATCCGACCGAAGGACTTCCCCGAGAAGTCCCTCCTGCTGTTGCCCGAGCGGTACCGCATCGGCGCCGTCGACCAGCTCGGCCTGATCGCCCGCGCGGTCATCATCTGGGACAAGCCCAACGGTCTTCCCGAGTCCGTCACCGACCGGGTCCGGCGCTCCCATGAGGACTGGGTGCACCTGACCAAGCTGCCCCGCTACTACTCCGCGATCGACGAGATCCGCAACCCGGTCAGCGACTACACCCGCAAGCCGGGCGCCCGCCGATCCACTCCGCCCGGGCAGCGCCGGCGGGCCATGGCCGACACCGTCAACCCGCTCGGCTCCCTGCCCAGCAGCGTGTGGGAAATCCCCACCGAGCCATTCAAGGTTCCGGCCGCGCTCGGCGTCGACCACTTCGCCGCGTTCCCCACCGCATGGCCACGCCGCATCATCCGCGGCTGGTCCCCGACCGGCATCTGTACCGAATGCGGCGAAGGCCGACGGCCGGTCAGCGCTGTCACAGCTATCGATGACCGTCCTGGGCGAGTCCAGGGCCGTGCCCATGACGCCCTCGTCGGCGCTCATGGCAGCGACGGGCGAGCAGGCAGCCGACGCTCCCGGGTCTCCACCGTCACTGGCTACGCCTGCGCCTGCCCCGAACCGACCGCGCCCACCCGGCCCGCGGTCGTGCTCGACCCGTTCGGCGGCACCGGCACCACGGCTCTGGTCGCCTCGACGCTCGGACGCCGCGGCGTCACCGTCGACCGGTCCGCGGCCTACTGCCGCATCGCGACCTGGCGCACCACCAACCGCGGGGAACGTGCGCGAGCGCTCGGACTCCCCAGGCCGCCAGCCGAACCCGAAGGTCACCCGCGTCTCTTCGAGGCGACGTCATGACCGAGGAGCAGCTGGCCGCCCAGCTCGCCGCCGTCGTCACCCCGCAGCGCCTGTGGGACGAGCTCGACACCCGCCGGCGGGCGCTGCGCCTGGCCTGGTGGCAGGTCGCCGTCCAGGCCGACGTGAGCGAGCCGTCCCTGCGGGCCCTGAAGTACGGCCAGCGGAGCGCGTACGAGCGGGCGCGGGCCTGGCTGGAGCGGTCGCGCGAGTGAAAGACGCCGCGTCAGGAGGCGGTGGGCTGCCGAGCGGCGGCCCGCCCCTCCCCGACGGGCGAAAACAGGCCCCGCTTCCGGAGGCCCAGCAAGAGCACTACCAGCACAAGGGAGACGCCGTCGTGGCGCAGAGAACGATCAAGCCGGGGACCCCGGCACGCCAGTGGTACACCCACCGCTCGGCGGTGAAGTGATGGCGCGCAACCACGGGCGGATCTTCTCGTCCATCTGGACCGACGACGACTTCCGCCAGCTGACACCCGACCCGCAGCGCTTCTACATGTTCCTGATCAGCCAGCCCAACCTCAACCATGCCGGGCTCATCCCGATGACCCTGCGCCGGTGGGCCGGTTCGGCGTCCGGCCTCACTGTGCCCGACGTCCAGCACTCCCTGAAGCAGCTGGAGGTCGCCCGGTTCGTCGTCGTCGACGAAGACGTGGAAGAGGTCCTCGTTCGCAGCCTGGTGCGCAATGACGGCATCTGGAAGCAGCCGAAGGTCATGCTCGCGATGGAGAGCGCCGCCCGGGAGATCACTTCTCCGGTGCTCCAGGCCGCTCTCGTGGCCGAGCTGGACCGGATCGACGTGACGCTGCTGTCCGACGAGCCGCCAAAGTCGGGAGAGTCCGCGAGGGTCGTCGTCTCGGGGGTGATCGAGCGGCTACGGGAAGCCTTCGCGAAGGCTACGGCAGGGGTATCGGGAAGGGTATCGGGAACCCTTTCCGAACCCTCTGCGGATGCCTCTTCGGACCCTTTTCCCGACCCTCCTTCTGGGGCTCCAGGTCCGGAGGGTTCCGTCACCACCGACCCCACCGCCGATCGCACCCCCAATAAGGGAGAAGCCCCAGGTCAGGACGGATTCTGTCCCTCCTGCGGGAAGGGTATCGGGAAGGGTATCGGGAACCCCCATGCGTGCGCGCACGCGCGTTCCCCTGCCCCTACCCCTACCCCTGCCCCTATTCCGCCTTCGGCGGGCGCTGTCGCGCCGCGCCCCGCCGCCGACGCCCCGGTCACCGCGCAGACCCTCATCGGCGAGTGGATCGACCGGTGCCCCAAGCGGCCACCCGGCACCGTCATCGGCCAGGTCTCCAAACACGTCAAGGCGATGCTCGACGAAGGCATCGCACCCGACGACATACGCCGCGGCTTCGCCCTCTGGATGTCGAAGGGGCTCAACCCCTCGACCCTGCCCAGCGTGGTCAACGAGGTCATGAACTCCGCCCTGGCCACCTCCGGCCCAGCTCAGCCCTCCCGCAACAAAAAGATCATCAGCGCCGCCATGGAGCGCGCCATGGCCGCCGAAGCCGCCCAAGCCGCCGGGCGCGCGCCCGCCGAGCGAACGATCGTCAGAGGAGAAATCGCATCATGATGCCCACCGAAGCGGTCCTCGTGACCAACCGCGTCACCGACCTCTGGCCCCAACAGCGCATGGAGGACGGCACCCCCGACGCCTGGTACGCCGCCGCCCTGCACGCCGTCGACCTCCACGACGCGCTCACGGCCCTCAACAACCTCGCGGGTGTGAACACCTTTGTGTCCCTCGCCGAGATCCTCGCCGAGGTCCGCCGCATCCGAGAACTGCGCATCGCCCGCCACCCGATGCCCGCGCCGCCGGCCGAACTCACCGACAACGAGGGCGCCTACCGCGACCGTGTGAAGGAGTCCACGAAGCAGCTGGCGGACGGCCTCGATGTCGGCAAGGTGCTCGCCATCGGCTCCGGCGCCCAGCCCGGCGAGGAGTACAACCGGGCGCGCGGCCTCGACCGCCACCCGCTTCGCCTCGCCGCGAAGAAGGTCGTCTGCCCCTGGCCCGCCTGCCGCGCCGCCATCGGCAGCGCCTGCGTCAGCGCCTCCGGCCGCCGCCTCGACCAGCCCGCCCACGACGCCCGCCTGGTCGCCGCTGAGCTGGCCGACTGGGTCGAGGTCTCCGACGGCGTCTCCCGGGCCGTGCTGCGTGGCGAGGACGTCGCGTGATGACCGCCGATCCCGACATCAGCGCCGAGTGGACCACCCTCCGCACCGGCCTGACCCGCATGCTCCAACCCCACGTCCAAGATGCCGTCCGCGACGACCTCGTGAAGCGCATCGTCGCCGAACTGGTGAACGGACCCGGCTGGAGACCGCCGATCAAGGCGCTGCCCGCCGTGATCCGCGACGCCCGCGTCCACCGCTACCTCACCGCCGACCAGGAGAACCCGTCATGACCGACTTCACGCCCTGCGGAAACCCCGACCACCCCCGCCCGACACGCGCCATCGTCCGCATGTCCTGGCCCGACAGCCGGTTCCGGCCCACCACCGCCTGCATCGGCGACATGGAGGTCCACGTCCGCGCCTCGATCGACGAAGGGCACGCCGTGCTCGTCCAGCCCGTCACGCCCAGGCCGCGCAGGCGCCAGGGCAGCACCTACCTGGTCTGGTCGAACGAGCAGCGCTCCTGGTGGGGGCCGGGCGGGGCCAACTACACCGGCGACGTCTGGGCCGCCGGCCGCTACGACGAGGCCGAAGCGACCAAGGCGTGCGGCATGCGGACCTGGTCTCAGGGATCCCCGCCGCCCGAGGTGATGGTCCTCGCCCCGGAGAACGACTGCAGCGCGTTCACCCTTGACGACATCCGCGCCGTGCCGGACCTGATGCGGGATCGCATCGCCGAGGCAACCCGTAGCGCCGTCGCTGAGCGCGAGGCCGCCCAGCAGGCGCCCGCCGAGGACGGGCCGTGAGGTGCCTGCTCCGCCACCGCTGGCTCACCGTCGAGGCGATCGGCCGAGTGATCACCCAGCGGTGCAGCCGCTGCGGCACCACCCGAACCCGAGTCACCTGACCAGCGGAACCCCTGACCAGCCGAACGCCACACAGGCCCCACACGGCCCCCAGAGCCCCCAGGACGCTCCAGCGCCCCACCGCCGATATCCCGGGCATCCCCCACACCGCACAAGCCATCTCAGAGCCTCGCCGACAAGGAGAGCCGCCACCGTGACCACGTACCTCGCCCACCTCAACTGCAACCCGCTCCACCTCGCCCGAACCCTCCACCGCGCCGGACTCAACCCCAGCCCGCCACGAGCGCACGGACCCGCTGGCATCGCCGTCGTCCTCGGCAACCGGGCCGGGTCCGTCATCGTCACCCAGGCCCACACCGACGGCGCCGACTGGCTGCACGCCTCCATCGCCTGGGCCGACCACATCCCCACCTACGACGACCTCGTCACCCTCAAGACCGGCGTGTTCGGCGACCGCCGCGAGGCATACCAGGTCTTCCCGGCCAAGCAGCGGCACATCAGCATCCACGCCCACGCCCTGCACCTGTGGGGCCGCGCCGACGGCGCACCTGTCCTGCCCGACTTCGGCGCCGCAGGAACGATCTGAGCCCGCCGCGCGACCTACGACCTCACCGGTCGCCGACCCCGATAGGAGAACCACCCGATGATCGAGACCTACACCATGAACGAGGACGGCGAGGTCAAGCGTCTCCGCCGCGAACTGGCCGCCTCCCTCAACCGCCAGGTCAACCTCGGCAAGGGCATGGACGCCGCCGCCGACATCATCCGCGCCGCCCTCCTCGCCGGCCACCACCACGGCGCCGCGGCCGGGCTGCGCGTCCTGTACGAGCGGGCCGCCGACGTCGAGGACGTCGACCTCACCGACGGCCTGCCCCACCCCGACCAAGAGGCGGTGTCGGGGTGACCCCCAAGGATGCCGAGATTCTCGACCTGTTCGCCGGGGGTGGGGGCTGGTCCGAAGGCCTGCGCATGCTCGGTCTCCGCGATGTCGGCCTGGAATGGGACGCTGCCGCGTGCGCCACCAGCGCCGCCGCCAGGCACACCACCATCCGCTGCGACGTCAGCCAATACCCGACCGAGCCGTTCAAGGGCCGTATCAAGGGAAAGATCAGCTCCCCGCCCTGCCAGGGATGGTCCCGCGCTGGCCTCGGCCTGAGTCTCCTTGACCAGCCACTCGTCCACCAAGCCGTCGAAGACCTCGCCCGCGGCCACGACACCCGTGCTGACCTGGCCGCCGCGTGCCGCGACAAGCGGAGCATCCTGGCGGCCGAACCGATGCGGTGGCTGTACGACCTCCGCCCCGAATGGGTGGCGATGGAGCAGGTACCCGATGTGCTCCCACTGTGGCGGCAGTACGCCGAGATCCTTCGCGGCTGGGGCTACAGCGTTTGGTACGGGCTCCTGAACGCCGCCGACTACGGGGTGTCGCAGACTCGCACCCGGGCCATCCTCGCCGCATCCCGGGCCCGAGGGGTCGCCCCGCCCATGCCGACGCACAGCGAGCACGGCCTCGGCCCGGACCTGTTCGGCGAGCATCGGCCCGCCTGGGTGTCCATGGAGGACGCGCTCAACCTGCCTTCTGGGATGCGCGTCAACACCCGCGGCAACCGGCGCACGTCCGGCGGCAACGAGTTCCCCTGCGACCGCCCGTCCTGGGCGTTGACGGAGAAGGCCCGCTCCTGGTGGGTGCTACGGCACAGCAAGCGGTCGAACGCCACGGTGCGACGCACCGACCAGCCCGCCGCCACACTCGTCGCCGGCCACGCCCGCCTCGACTATCAGTGGATCAAGGTGGGCGGGCAGGGCGACCTGGAGAAGCGGCCCCTGCTGCTGTCGGAAGCTGCGGTCCTGCAGGGTTTCCCACCCGACTACCCGTTCCAGGGCAGCGAGTCCCGCCGGTTCCTGCAGATCGCCAACGCCGTGCCACCGCTGCTGGCCGCACACGTCATCGCCGCCGCCACGGGCGTCCCCGTCCGGGAATCCCAGAAGGCGGCGTGACCCTCGACCTCGGCCACATCGCCCGCCCGTCCTGACCCCTCACCGACCACCAGGGAGCCGCCCGTGAGCCTGACCTGCCCCGTCCCGAGCTGCGTCCGCACCATGCCCGGCCACCTGCGCGTGTGCCGGGCCTGCTCCACCGACCTGCTCCGCGACCTGCGCGACGTGCCCAGCCTCGCCCGGCACCTGGAGGAAGCCGCGACCCGGCAGGTCCGGCTCGGCACCCCCGGCGGCGGCCCAAGGCGCGAGGAGCCCGTGCCCTGGGACGACCGCGCCCGCACCGCCCAGCACGCCCTGCGCACCGTCCTGGTCGGCTGGGTCCGCGTCCTCCAACACGGCGTACGCCCTTACGAGGGGCCGACGTGCCAAGACTGCGCGCACCGGTCCTGCATCTACATCAGCCTCGGCCGCAGCCCCGCCGACACGATGCCCGCCATGGCCGTGTGGCTCATCCGCCACCGCGCCATCCTCCTCGGCCGGCACTCCGCCCCCGAGGCCATCGACGGCATCCGCGAAGCGATCCGCCAAGCCCGCCGCGCCATCGACCGGCCCGCGGACCGCATCTACGCCGGCCCCTGCAACGAGTGCGGCGCCGACCTGCTCGCCAAGCCCGGCGCGCGCACCATCGTGTGCCGCCCCTGCGCCATGATCTACGACATCGGGCCCCGCCTCGAATGGATGCGGCGCCAGGTCGAGACCACGCGGGGCACCGCAACCTGGGTCGCCACCGCCGCAACCACCCTCGGCTACGACGCCACCCCCGCCGGCGTGCGCGGCCTCGCCCACCGCCTCCGCCTCTTCGCCTACGGCGTCGACCAGCTTGGCCGCCCGCTCTACCGGGTGGGCCACGTGCTCGACCTCCTCGACGGGGAGACCGGCGAGCGCCTGGCGGGTCCGGCGTGCGCGGCCTGCCACCACGCGACCTGCCGCCGCGTCCGTCAGCTTGACGCCGAACAGGGCGAACGCCATCCTGTGATCAGCTGAGACGAGAAGGCCCGCCACCGAGCGGGCCTTTCGCATGTCCAGCGACCTCCTGGATGAGGGTCCAGGTCGGGTAGGTCGGGTGAGGGGCGGCGGGACTTGGGGAAGGCCCGCCGCCCGCCCGAACCATCAACTCTGAGTTGATACATCGAAGGAGCACCGTGCGCCTGACCGACATCGTCTCGACCCTGGTCGACACCGCTCTCGCCAACCAGCTCAACCCCGGCGAGACCGTGGACCACGAGGTCATGATGGCCATCGTGTCCATCCCCGGCGGCCGGCGCCCCGAGCTCACCGTGCAGCTGGTCGGGTACAACGGCACCACCCCGCTGTCGGCCCCGGCCGCCATCATCGCCGGACCCACCACCACGCAGACCGCGATCGACGCGCACGTGGCAACCGCGCTCACCTGGATCAGGGCACAGTAGGACAGCAGTGCCTCGGAGTAAGGGCCGCACAGGCAGGCCATGGCGTCGCCTCACTCAGCGCCTGCGCACCAGCCCAGGCGGTGACGTGTGCTGGCTGTGCGGACAGCAGATCGACCTGACTCTGCCTCGTGAGCACCGCATGAGCTGGACTGCTGACCACCTGGATCCGATCAGCCTCGGTGGTGCACCTCGTGATGCATCCCTGCTTCGGCCGGCACATCGGGCATGCAACAGCAGCAGAGGCAACCGGATGACGTCGCAGGTGCGTCGGCAGGGGGTCCAGACGTCCGAGGTGTGGTGATCGCGAACACCACCGAGAGAACCGGACATCCTGACGTTTGCGCAGGTCAGAGACTTTTTAATTTTGATCTTTGGGCGACCCGCGCCCCCTCTCCCTTTTCTCTCCCCGCATCGATTCCCGGGGGTGATCATGGCTGTGGACCTCGCTGAGGGCGTCGGCTCGGGTGACCGACGCCAGGCCCTGACCGCGATCCGCGACAAGCTCACCGGCGAACTCAGGACCGCCCAGGGGCGTGATGCGGCGGTCCTCGCCAAGGAGCTGCGGGCCACCCTCGCCGAGCTCGACGCGCTCCCAGGCGGCAAGGAGGTCTCGGCCGTTGACCAGCTCGCTGCACGACGTGCGAATCGGCGCACAGACGCCGCGGGTGGGTAGGTGGCCCGCCTACACCTCCTCGGCTGCAGCGGAGTTCATCGACCTGGCCGAGTCGGCTGGCCTGGTGCTGGACCCGTGGCAACGGTTCGTACTCACCCATGGTCTGGGCGAACTACCGACTGGGCATTGGGCGGCCTTCATGGTGGCCGTCTGGTTGGCGCGGCAGAACGGCAAGGGCGGCGTGATCGAAGGCCTAGAGCTCGGCTGGCTGTTCTTGCTGCGAGAACGTCTCATTCTGCACTCGGCGCATGAGTACAAGACGGCCCAAGAGGCGTACCTGCGGATCAAGAGTCTGTGCGAGAGCACTCCAGACCTGGACCGGCGGGTGAACCGCTACTGGCAGGCCAACGGCGAGCAGGGCATCGAGCTGACCAAGAGCGCCGGCGGGGCGCGGCTGCGGTTCGTGGCCCGCTCGCGCACCTCGGGCCGCGGGTTCTCCGGCGACAAGAACGTGCTCGATGAGGCCCAGGAGCTCACCGCTCAACAGATGGCCGCGACCCTGCCCACCCTGTCGGCCCGGCCGAACCCACAGCTGTGGTTCTTCGGCACGCCACCGGAGGAGCCGGATGCCTGGGTGTACGGCCTGCGCGAAGACGGCGAGGCTGGCGCCCCGAGGATGGCGCACTTCGACTGGGGCGCCGACCTCGATCCGACCGACGCGGCCGACAGGCGGCGCGCGGCGACCGACCGGGACCTCTGGTACGCGTGCAACCCGGCGCTGGGCCTGCGGATCACCGAGGAGACGGTCGCTGCCGAGGCGCGGCCATCCGGCCTGGGGGACCTGTTCGCCGTCGAGCGCTTGGGCGCGTGGCGACCGCGGGCGTCGGCCGGGCCGGGCGTGCTGGACATCGCCGCGTGGGAGAAGCTGGTCGACCCCGCCTCGCGCCGCCAGGGCGATGTCGCGTTCGCCCTGGACATCACGCCGTCGCGGGATGCGGCCTGCATCGCGGTCTACGGGCTCCGCGAGGACGGCCTGGGCCACGCCGAGGTGATCGACCACCGACCGGGCACCGACTGGCTGGTGGATCGGGTGGTGGAGCTGCGTGAGCGGCACAACCCGGTGGCGATCGGTATGGACGTCAAGGGTCCGGCGGGTTCGCTGCTGGTCGACTTCGAGAAGGCGGGCGTCGTCCGGCCGGAGGATCCCGAGCATCCGAAGTACGGGCAGCTGGCGATCCCCAGCGCGGCGGAGGTCGCCGCCGGGTGCGGGCAGCTGGCCGACGCAGTCCGGCAGGGCACGCTGCGCCACATCGACCAGGACCTGATGACCACGGCCATCGTCGGCGCCAAGACCCGCCCGCTCGGGGACGCGTGGGGCTGGGGCCGGCGGGTCTCCACCGTGGACATCTCGCCGCTGGTGGCGGTGACGCTGGCCCGGTGGGCGTGGGAGACGCGCGCGCACCTGGTGGCCGCCGACTACGACGTACTGGATTCGGTCTACTGATGGGGGGCGGCGTGCGGGAGCTGGTGACGACCCTGCTGGACGTGCTGGGGCTGCTGCTGCTCGCGGCCGGGGTCGGTGCTGCGCTGCTGCCGTGGATCGGCTGGGGCGCGCTGACCGTCTCGGGTGCCGTCGTGCTGGCGGGGTCGTGGTGGGCGGCCCGTGCGGCGCGGCCGGCGGTTCGGGCCGGTGACCGGTGAGTCTGTTCTCTCGCCGGGCCTGGCCGGGGCAGACGGCCGCCGAGCTGATCCCGCAGCGGCCGGAGGCGCGGGCCGGGTCGGTGTCGGTGACGAACGAGACGGCGCTGCGGCACTCGGCGGTGTGGGCGTGCCTGCGGTTGCGGGCGAACCTGCTGTCGACGATGCCGGTGGACCTGTACCGGCGGGTGAGTGGCGTGCAGGTCGAGGTGTCGAAACCGGTCGTGCTGGTCACGCCCGGAGGCGACCGGGTCGACATGCAGGAGTGGCTGTACAGCAGCCAGTTCGACCTGGACCGGGCGGGTAACGTCTTCGGTCTGATCACCGCGAAGGACGGGCTCGGTCTGCCCGCGCGGATCGATCTGGTGCCGCTGGCCGAGGTGAGCGTGATCATCCGTAAGGGTGTGCTGGCGAAGTACCGGATCGCCGGGATCGAGTACGACCCCGCGCAGGTCTGGCACGAGCGGCAGTACACCGTGGCCGGCATGCACGTCGGCCTGTCGCCGATCGCCTACGCCGCCTGGTCGATCGGCGAGTACCTGAGCGTGCAGGAGTTCGCCCTGGACTGGTTCGGCAACGGCGCGATCCCGTCCGGGCACCTGCGCAACACCGCCAAGACAATCGATCCGAAGGACGCCGGGATCGCCAAGCAGCGGTTCAAGGCGGCCACCGCGAACCGGGACGTCTTCGTGACCGGCGCGGACTGGGAGTACTCCATGATCCAGGCGGAGGCGGCGGGCGCCGACTGGATCGAGGCCAAGCGGTTCGGCGTCGGCGACATCGCCCGGTTCTTCGACTGCCCCGGTGACCTGATCGACGCTGCGGTCTCCACCGGGTCGATCACCTACGCCAGCGTGACCCAGCGGAACCTGCAGCTGCTGGTGATGCACCTGGGGCCCGCCGTGGCCCGGCGGGAGAACGCGCTCAACCGGCTCACGCCGCGGCCGCGGTACGTGAAGCTCAACACCGACGCGCTGCTGCGCATGGATCCGCAGGGCCGGGCGCTGGCGCTGAAGACGCAGATCGACGCGCGCACGCTGACGCCCAACGAGGCGCGCGAGCTGGAGGACCGGCCGCCGTTGACGGCCGACCAGCTGGCGGAGTTCGACCGGCTGTTCGGCAGCCCCAATAAGCAGCCCGCCACCGCATCCACCGCGACCCCTGGAGCATCGTCATGACCGATCTGTCCGCTCTCCGGTCCGCCGCGGCGGCCGATCGCGCCGCCGCCGCCCGCGGCACCTCGATGGCGCTGCCTCGGGACCGGCCCGAGTCGCCCGAGGTGCGCTTCGCCTCCGCCTTGCGTGCGAAGAAGGTCGAGCGCGACGGCCAGCAGTGGTTCGAGGTCGAGGGCTACGCGTCGGTGTTCGAGCGCGGCTACGAGATGTGGGACATGTTCGGCCCCTACACCGAGGTGGTGTCGGTCGGCGCGGCCGACACCACCTTGGCCGCCGCCCCCGAGGTGGTGTTCCGGTTCAACCACACCGGCACCCCGATGGCCGGGACGAAGAACGGTCGCCTGGAGCTGTGGGCCGACGAGACCGGCCTGGGGCAACGCGCCTGGCTCAACCCGAAGCGCTCCGATGTCGCGCTGCTGGTGCAGGCGATCGAGGACAACGACGTGCGCGAGCAGTCGTTCATGTTCCGGATCACGAGCGGGCGCTGGTCTCCGGACTACACCGAATACCGGATCGACGCCTTCGACCTCGAGAGAGGGGACGTCGGCCCGGTCACGTTCGGGGCGAACCCGCACACCTCGATCTCGGCCCGCTCGGGTGAGTTCCTGGCGTCGATCCCAGAGCTGCCGCTGCTGGCCGCGCGGGAGGCATACGAGCGACTCGGCCAGCGGCTGGACGTGTCCGCCTCGCTACGGATGGCGCCGCCTCCCCCGCCGGTGCCCACTGGGCCGTCGGTGTCTCTGCTCCAGGCCCAGTTGCTCGTCGAGAAGGCCAGCGACGACCTGTAACACCCTGCGGTGACGTCCGGCAGATCGCCCGGACTGCCGCTCAACATCAGTACGCCGTCCGGCAGATCGCCCGGAGGCGAGAGACCCGACCGCCTGGCAGATCGCTCAGCCGCGGGTCGCACATCCCGTCATCGGATCTACCGGAAGGACAGCCTCATGGCTGCGACGCTTGACGACCTGATCGCTTCGATCGAGGTCGAGCTGGAGGCCGCGCAGAAGCGGGCCGCCAAGACCATCAAGGAAACCGAGCTGATCCTGGCCCGCGCGCAGCAGGAGGGCCGCTCCCACCTCAGCGAGGAAGAGGCCGCCCGGGTCGAGGAGCTCAAGGAGAACCGGACCAAGGCCAAGAGCGACATCGAGGGCGCCAAGCGCAAGCTGGCCGAGGCCAACGAGGTCAAGGCCGAGGAGATGGAGCGCACCGAGAAGCAGCACGAGATCACTCCGAGCAGCGTCCGTAGGCCCGCCTACGACCAGGTCGCGCGGATCGGCCACGAGGAGCGCACCTACAGGAAGGACACCGACCCGTACGGCAAGGGCTTCCTGCTGGACGTCTCCCGCCAGTTCCTGTTCCAGGACGTCGAGGCCAGCTCTCGCCTTTCGCGGCATATGGCCGAGGAGCGGGTCGAGCGGGCCGAGTACCTGCAGCGCGCGGTCGGCACCGGCGCCTGGGCGGGCCTGACGGTGCCGCAGTACCTGACCGACATGTACGCGCCGGCCACCGCGGCGCTGAGGCCGTTCGCCGACGTGTGCAACCAGCACCCGCTGCCCGAAAGCGGCATGAGCGTGAACATCTCGCGTGTCACCACCGCGAGCTCCGCGGCGCTGCAGGCGTCGGAGAACTCCGCGGTGTCCGAGGCGGACATGGACGACACGCTGCTGACCGTTCCGGTGCAGACCGCGGCCGGCCAGCAGACGGTGTCGCGGCAGGCGATCGACCGGGGGACGGGCATCGAGGACGTCACGATGCAGGACCTGTTCAACCGGGTGGCGACCGTGCTGGACAACACGCTGATCAACCAGGCCACTACGGGGCTGTCGGCCGTCGCGCAGGCCGTCGCCTACACCGATGCGAGCCCCACCGGCGCCGAGATGTACCCGAAGATCCTGGGGGCGGCGGCCGGGGTGGAGGCGGCGCTGCTGGCGATGGGCCGTCCAACGCACGCGGTGATGAACTCCCGCCGCTGGTACTGGCTGTCGGCGCAGATGTCGGCGGTCTGGCCGATGATCAACTGGTCGAACCTTCCAGTGCAGGCCGCTGGTGTCGCCAACGCGAACAGCTCCTATGCCTCGGGCCCGCGCGGCGTGCTGCCGTGTGGCCTGGAGGTCGTGGTCGACAACAACGTCGCCACGAACCTGGGCGCGGGTACCAACGAGGACGAGCTGTACGTCGTCCCGAAGGACGAGTGCCACCTGTGGGAGGACCCGGGTGCGCCGATGTTCATCCGCGCCGAGCAGGCCAAGGCCGCCTCCCTCGGTGTGCTGCTGGTGGCCTACTCCTACTTCGCCTACACCTTCGGCCGGTACGCCAACGGCATGCAGAAGGTCAGCGGCACGGGCCTGGTCACCCCGGCGTTCTGAGGAGCCTGCATGGGTCTGCGGAACGTCCTCGGCGACGTCGCACTGCCGGGTGCGGCGCGTACCGCCGGCACTTACACCAGCGGTCCGGTGGCCAATGCCGGAATGGCGGCCGACGTGCTGCTGATGGTGCACGTCACCGCCGTGTCCGGGACGCCGACGCTGAACTGCTCGCTGGAGGAGTCGGCGGACGGCTCTTCCTGGTCGGCGGTGCCGGGCAGCTCGACGGCGCAGCTGACGGCCGCGGGGAACGCGGTGGCGGTGGCGGCCATCACCAAGTCGTACGTCCGGGTCACCTCGACGGTGGCCGGGACGACGCCCAGCGTGACCTATCGGGCCACGCTGCTGATCGTCCCTGAGTAACGAGGAGGAAGCGATGGCCAGAGACGAGAACATGATCGCCGCGCTCAAGCGTGAGCGGGCGACGTACGTCAGCCGCGGCGAGGACGACCGTGTGGCCCAGGTCGACGAGCAGCTGAAGCACTACGGCTACGAGGGGACGCAGGACGCGGACCCGGGCGCCGTGGTCGAGCCGCAGGGCCGCACGAGCACGGCCGGTCAGCGGACCGCGGAGTCGGGCACGCCCGCCGAGGGTGAGCAGGCCGCGCAGACCGGTGCGACCAGCAGCAAGGCCAGCAAGAAGAGCAGCTGATGGTCGCACTGGTCACGCTGGCCGAGGCCAAGGCGCACCTGAACATCACCAGTGGCTCCGATGACGCGGAGATCATGGGGATGGTTGAGGCGGTCACCGAGCCGATCGAGCGGATCGTCGGCTCGGTGCTGCCGCAGGCGTACACCGAGCGGCACGACGGGCACCGGCCGATGATCGCGCTGTCGCATCGGCCGGTGCTGTCGGTGACGTCGGTGACGCTGCCGGGCGGCGGCACGCTGGTGCCGCCCGGCTACGAGCTCGACGCCGACGCCGCGGTGCTCACCCGGATGACCGGCATCCACCGGCGGGCGTGGGAGACGGGCCGGATCGCGGTCTCCTACACGGCGGGCCTGGCGGCAGTGCCGGCGCATGTGCGGCTGGCGGCGCTGATCGTGGTGCAGCACCTGTGGGAGACGCAGCGCGGCGGCCCGAGGGATCAGCGGTTCACCGGCGGGAGCGAGGACTGGAGTCCTGGCATGGGGTTTGCCTTGCCGCGCCGGGCGCTGGAACTGCTGGGTGATCAGACGGCAGGGATCGCCTGATGGCCTCGACGATCCCGGCCGTCCTGGACGCGCTGCTGGAGTCTTGGGCGGTGGCGCTGCCCGGCGTGCAGGTGGTCGAGGGCCAGCCACTCACACCGGAGCCGGACATCGTCTGTGTGGCCTTCACCGGCTTACCGGGCGAGCCTGCGATCGAGGCGACCGAGGACCGTGGCCAACTCGCTACGTCGCCGGACCGGGAGCGCTACGACATCGCCTGTTTGGCGTCGACGCAGCGGGGTGAGACCGATGCGCGGGCCGTGCGGGAGCGCGCGTTCGAGCTGCTGGAGATGGTCCGGGCCGAACTGCAGCGTGACCCGCAGTTGGGCGGGCTGGTGATGTCGGCGCGGCTGGCGGTGATGTCGCTGGTGGCCGCGCAGACCAGCGCGGGCGCGGAGTCGACGGTGCTGTTCCGGGTCCGCATCGACGCCTGGGCGAGGTGAGTCGTGTCCGAGATCAGGAAGCTCATCGCGGATCTGGGTCGGGTGCCAGCGGAGCTGCGTCAGGAGCTGCGGCCCGCGATCCAGGCGGCCGCTCAGGAGGTTCTGCAGGAGGCGCGTAGCCGGTCGTCCTGGTCGTCGCGCATCCCAGGTGCGACGCGGGTCGCGGTTCGGTTCACCGGCCGGGCGGCGGGGGCCTCCGTGGTGGTCAGTGCGGGCCGGGCCCCACATGGGCGGCCGTATGAGCATCTCGGCGCGGGGGGGACGTTCCGGCACCCCGTGTACGGCCGGGACACCTGGGTGACTCAGGCGGCGCGGCCGTTCCTTTTCCCTGCGGCGCGCGCGAAACGGGAGCAGGTCGCCCGAGAGATCGACAGAGCGGTGGAGCAGGCGCTGCGCCGTACCGGATGGAGATAGGAGGAAACGTGGCAGCACTGGCGACCACTGTGGTCGGCAACACCGGCTTGAGGATCGACAACCTGTTCACCGCGGCGGCGGGAGGCGGGGATACCTGCGAGACCGGCGCCGGAGTCGAACTGCACGTCAAGAATGCGGGTGCCTCACCGGTGACGGTGACGCTGGCCTACCCGGGCAAGTACGACGGCGACCAGACCGTGAGCGGCCGTACGTTCGTCGTGCCGATCACCACGGGGCACACCGTGATCCCGGTGCGGGACGTCTACCGCGATCCGGCGACCGGCCGGGCGGCCATCACCTACTCGGGTGTCACGTCGGTGACGGTGGCTGTGATCCGGGGCCAGGTGACGGGATGACGCAGATCACGCACCCCCAGATCCCCGGTAGCGAGGTCGACGTGCCGGAGTCGTCGCTGCCGTTCCACCAGGCGGCCGGGTGGGTCATCCGGGGCAGCCAGGACGACCCCGAGGTGACCGCGGCCGAGAAAGCTCGGGACCTGGCGTTGAACGGCCCAGGCGAGCAGGCGGAGCCTCCGGCCGAGCAGGACCAGACGCCGAAGAAGCGCTCGACCAAGAAGGACGGTGAGTGATGGCGGCCACGCCGATCGCTGCGGCAACCAGGTACATCAATCCCGAGACCACGAAGGTGTTGTGGCTCCCGTCGGTAGCGAACAAGAACGCGCCAACCCGGGCGGAGATCAACGCGGGCACCGACCTGTCGGGAGATGTCGCCGACAACTCGGGCTGGGTGGTCACCTCCAACCAGTCCGACGCCCCGGACATGGGCAGCCGGTTCACCGGTAAGGTCGCGGGCCGCATTACGGCGGACGACTCGTCGCTGTCGCTATACGCGAGCAAGGACTCCATCGACAGCCGGTCACTGATGCCGCGCGACACCAGCGCGTACGTCATGTGGATGGACGGCGGCGACGTTCCGGGCCGCAAGGGTGACGTGTTCCCGGTCACCGTGTCGAGCGTGGGCAAGCCCAGGTCAGTGGGCGACGAGCCTGCCCGGATCAACTTCCAGTACGCCATCACGTCCGCCCCGGCGGAGAACGTGACGATCCCGGCGTGAGCCTGCGGGAGAGGTTGCAGCAGCGGGCCAGGCCAACCGCGACCTGGCCGCTGCGGATCGACGACCCTGCTGCGGCGAAGCAGGAGCTGGAACAGGCCGAGACCGAGGAGCGGATCGCGTCCGTCGGTCTCGCCGAGGGCGTCGAGCAGGAGGCGGCGCGGGCCCGGGTGGCGGCGGCGCGTGCCGCACTGGCGGCCTGCTTCGAGCCAATCACCCTGGAAGCGCTGCCCCCGCCGGAGTTCGAGGCGCTGGCCGCCGAATACCCACCCGGCCCCGATGACGACGCGTGGAACAAGGACTTCCCGCCCGCGCTGTTCCTAGCATGCGTGCGGTCGGAGCTGGATCGCGAGGAGTGGGTTTCGATCTTCGCGAGTCAGCTGTCCCAAGGGGAGAAGATCGCGGCCTGCAATGCGGCGATCCAGGTGAACCTGAGGACGCCGGACGCCGGGCTCCCAAAAGACTGGATGCCGACCCCCAGCTAGAGCTGGAGCTGGACGTCTGCGCTGCCTACCGGATCTCGCACAGCGAGTTTCTGTCCTGGTCGGCTGATGACCGGGACAAGGCGATCTGGCAGCACGTCCGCGCCCGGCAGACCTGCTCGCACTGCGGTACCCGGGCGGCCGAATGGGATGAGCGGCGCGGCGGTCACCGGCACGCCTACGTCGCCCACGCGGCCCGCTGCCGGGGTTGTGAGCTGGTCGAGGCCAAGAAGGCGTCCATGTCGGGTGATGAGGGCCGGGGCGTGTACATCGAGCTGAGACCGAGGGGGGCGAATGGCCAACCGTCGTGACCTCAAGGTCAACATCGACGCCGACCCGTCCGGCTTTAACCGCGGCATGAAGTCGGCGGAGGCCTCGGCGAAGGTCTTCGAGCGTGAGCTGCAGAAGATCGAGGACGCTCGGCATTCGGCGATGACCGAGGTCGGTGGCATGGCGGCCGGAATCGGCGCTGGCATGCTGGCCGGGTTCGGCGTGGCGGTCAAGGCCACGATGGACTTCGACAAGGCCCTGTCCGGGGTGGCGGCGGCATCCAATGCCAGCGCCAAGGAGCTGTCCGCTCTGCGGGAGGCGGCGATCAAGGCGGGCGCCGACACCGCGTTCAGCGCGACCGAGGCAGCCCAGGCGGAGACGGAGCTGGCCAAGGTCGGTATCAGCACCTCCGACATCTTGAGCGGCGCCCTGAAGGGGTCGCTGGACCTGGCGGCGGCCGGCCAGCTCGACCTGGCCACCGCGGCGAAGGTCAGCGGTCAGGCGATGACCATCTTCGGGAAGAGCGGTAAGGACGTCGGGCACATCGCTGACGTGCTGACCGCTGGCGCGACCGCGTCGTCGGCGTCGGTCGAGTCGATGGCCGAGAGCATGGAGCAGGTCGGCCTGGTGGCCGCGCAGACCGGCCTGACATTGGAGGACACGGTCGGCACCCTGACGGCGTTCAGCAAGGCCGGGCTCAACGGCTCGGATGCGGGAACGTCGCTGAAGGTCATGCTGCAGCGCTTGTCAGCGCCGACGAACATCGCCGCGGCTCTCATGGATGATCTCGGGATCGCCGCCTTCGACGCTCGGGGGCAGTTCGTCGGCATCGACAAGGTGGCCGGCCAACTGCGCGCCTCCTTGGGCCAGCTGACTCCGGAGCAGCGCCAGTCCGCCCTCGCCACGATCTTCGGCGCGGATGCGATCCGGGCGGCCACCGTGCTGTACGCCGATGGCGAGGCCGGGATTCGCAGCTACATCAACACGGTGAACGACCAGGGTGCCGCCAGCAGGCAGGCCGGGATGCTGATGGACAACCTGGCTGGGGACCTGGAGAAGTTGAAGGGGTCGCTGGAGACAGCGCTGATCACCGGCGGGTCCGGGGCGACCGACATGCTGCGCGGCCTGGTGCAGGCCGCCGACGGCGCCGTCGACACCTTCAACTCGTTACCGGGGCCAGTGCAGGCCGGGCTGACCGCCGTGGGTGGCATCGCCGGGGCGGCGACGCTGGCGGGTGGTGGTCTGCTGCTGCTGATCCCGAAGATCGCCGAGACGAAGGCCGCGATGGCTGCCCTGGGCTGGACCGCCGACACGACCAAAGGCAAGATGATCGGGCTCGGCAAGGGCGTGCTCGGGGTCATGGCGGCGTGGGCGGCGTCGGAGGCGACCGGGGCGCTGACCTCGGGCCTGCGGGGCAGTAGCGCCGGGGCTGATGACCTGTCGCGGTCCATGAAGCGCCTGGCCGAGACGGGGCGCTTCATGGGCGACCTGGGCGACCAGTGGGGCGGCATGTTTTTTGAGGGCGCCGATGCCGCGAAGCGGTTCGGCGAGGCAACCCGCGAGACTCTGTCGCCGTCCTTCTGGGAGGAGTACTGGTTTCACCCGCTGTCGTCGGTCACCTCGATCCTTCCCGGCTTCACCTCGACGATCACCGGCTTCACTGAGAACTTCAAGCAGATGGACTCCGTCTTGGCTGGCATGGTCCAGGCGGGCAACGCAGACCAGGCCAAGGCCGCGTTCGCGAACCTGGCCACCCAGGCGAAGGCCGCCGGGGTGGACGTGTCGCAGCTGTCGACGCTGTTTCCGAAGTACGGGGAGGCGCTGAAGGCGGTGCCGGGTCCGGCGTCAGCCGCGGCGGGCGCGACGGGCCAGGTGGCCGACGCTGCCGAGGAGGCCACGGACGCGCTGGGTGACCTGAAGGCGGCCCTGGATGGCACCTTCAATCCGTCGATCTCGGCGTATGAGGCGCAGACAGCTCTGGAGCGCTCTTTCCAGTCGGCCAGCGCGGCGATCCTCAAGTCCAAGGGGGCTCTTGGCCTGAACAGTGCCGCCGCTCTGGACGCCCGTGATGCTTTCTCTGGGCTGCTCAGCAGCGTCGTGAGCGCAGCCACGGCGAACGGCACCTTGAAGCAGTCCAGCGACGTCGCCCGTAACTCGTTCCTGCGGCAGCTCCCAGCGCTGTACCAGCTGGCCGGCAACAGCAGCAGCGCCAAGGCGCAGATCGCCGCGCTGGCGTCCTCGTTCAGTATCAGCGGGCGGCAGGCCGCCGAGGCGAAGCGGATGGCCGACAGTTTCCGCGGGTCGGTCAGTCAGTTGCGTAGCAAGAGCATCACGCTCAAGGCGGACGCCGCGCAGGCGCAGGGGGCTATCAGTCGGATCAAGAGCGACCTGGCCGGTATCCCCAGGTACATCAACGTGCACGTCAACACCACGCGGGGTGGCGGTAAGCCGCTGGCTGGTGGCGGCCCGGTGATCGGTCCGGGTGGTCCGCGCGAGGACCGGGTGCCGATCATGGCGTCCAACGGCGAGTACGTGGTCAACGCTCGCGCGACCTCCCGTCACCGGGATCTACTGGAGGCGATCAACGCCGGGCGGTTCGCTGACGGCGGACTGGTCGGCGGGGTGCGTGGCTACGCCTCGGGTGGCCAGGTCGCCACCGTGCCGATCAGTGAGTTCGTCTCCCGGTTCATGGGTAAGACCGCGACCCGGGCCGATGTTGCGCGGGACGTCAGGGCGCGTAAGGACGCGGTCGACCAGTTGCTCAAGGCAGAGCGAAAGCTGGCCGAGGATCGGCGCAAGCACAGGAGCGCTCGCACGATCGCCGACGATGAGGCCAGGGTTCGGAAGGAACGGCGAGACTTGTCGGCGGCGACCGACAAGCTGACGCTGACCGAGGGCCGCTATCGGAAGTCCAAGCTGACCGCCGCGCAGAAGCTCTCGTACGGGCTGACGCTGGGCATCAAGAACACCGGCGCATTCATGCGGAACATCGAGAAACTGGCCGCCGCGGGCTATGGCGAGCTCGCCCAGCAGCTGCTCGCGGCGGGCGGCCCGGAGGCCGAGGCGATGGCCGCCTCTGCGGTGAAGCTCTCCGCGTCCAAGCTGAAGAGCCTGAACGCGAAGGTCGTCACGGCCTCGAAGCAGCAGGCCCGACTGGATCAGCTGCCGAACATCCTCAAGATCAAGGCGGCGCAGAAGGGCGGCGCCAAGACGGTGGCCGCGCTCATGCGCGCCACAGGCCTGTCCGAGGATGAGCTGGCCGAGGCGAACGCGGCCGGCCACCTGTTCGAGGCGGGCGGCATCATGCGCTACGCCTCGGGCGGATGGCGGCCAGGCCCAGGGATCGCCACCAAGCCGATGGTCCTCTTCGGTGAGGGCAAGGGGCCGGAGGCGTACATCCCCTACGACCCTGCGCACCGGCGCCGTGCGGCGGGCCTGGTGCAGCGCGTCGCGTCGGACTTCGGAATGGGCGGCGGAGGCGGCACGGTGATCCACCTGACGGTGCAGGGTGCGATCGACCCCATCGGTACGGCCCGCACGGTGGAGACGGCGCTGCGCAAGCTCGTGCGCACCAACGGCCGCGTGGCCCTGAACCTGTGAGGACCTGATGCCGCACGCGCCGATCGTCGAAGTCGACTGGCCCAACAACGACACCTGGACCGACGTCACCCGCTACGTCCGCGACGAGTCCGGGATCCGCATCAGCCGCGGCCGAGGTGATGAGCAGGACGAGATCCAGCCCGGCACGATGAGTCTCACCCTGCACAACGACGGCCGATTCACGCCTGGCCTGGCCTCCGGTGCGTACTACCCGAACGTCAGGAAGGGCCGGCCGATCCGGTGCCGCCTGATCCGGTGGACCACGAACATGCTGACCAACAGCTCGTTCGAGACCGACACCGCGGGCTGGAGTGCGGCGGGCACGGTGCTGCCGGCCCTGACCCGGTCAACGACCAGGGCGCAGTCCGGGGCAGCGAGCCTGCTTGTCGCCTGGGGCACGGGTGGCACTGGCCCGGCCGCGCGGATCATCGTGTACGGCTTCGAGATCGGCGAGGTCTACACGGTCAGCGCGTACGTCTACGTGCCGTCTGGCGGATCCCCAGCCGTGCGGCTCGGCGTGGTCGGCCTGAGCACCGGCACGGCCAGCTCGACGACGAACGCGTTTCAGCGGATCAGCTACACCTTCACCGCCACCGACACCTGGCACGTCGTCCAGGTGACTCCGAACACCGCGCCGACGTCGGGTCATCAGGTGTGGGTTGACGCGGTCCAAGTGGAGCGTGGCTCGGGGGCCACGACCTACAGCGGCAGCGACGCCACGATCAGCGCGCGCTTCCTCGGCCGGGTGGGCGAGTGGCCCGTGCAGTGGGCCGACGGGCCTGGCCTCGCTCTGTCGTCGATCACCGCCACTGACCTGTTCCGGCGGCTCGGCGGCCTTGCCCCCATGCGCAGCCTGTTGGAAGAGGAGATGCTGTACCTGCAGCCGGACGCGTACTACACGCTGGGCGAGCAGTCGGGGGCGACCAGCGGCGGGGATACCTCGGGCAAGGGCCAGCGCTCCATGGCGATCTATCAGATCGCTGGCGCGGGCGGCTCGGTCGGGTTTGGGACGGCTGACGGTCCGGGCACCGATGACCTCCCGGCGCCGACCTTCGCGCCATTCAGCTCCAGCCAGGGCAAGGGGATTCGCGCCAACCTGGACGGCCCAACCGCTGGGGCGTTCGTAATGGGCTGCTGGCTGTCCACCTCGACAGTGGGCCGGGACTTCCTGGTGATCCAGACACGGGCGGGCGGTCCGGCCGGGGTGTCGCTGTCGGCGGGCATCGAGGGTGACGGGACGCTGCGGCTGACCAGCGTGCGGGCCGGTGACTACCTGGTCGGCGGCTTCAACGCCATCTTGGGGACGCCGCTGGCCGACGGGAAGAACCATTTCGTGGCGCTGCTGATCTCGGCCAGTGGTAATGCGACGCCGCGGATCGACGACACGACGGCGGGGCTGTCCCTGTCGTACGGCTCGACGATCCGCACGGACCTGTACGACCGGCTCGCGGCCGGCGGATTCCGGGACGCAGGCAGCGGGTTCGCGTCGCTGTTCGACGGGGTCTTGTCGCACGTCTGGTTCAAGCGGGTCGCCTCGATGCCTGCCTGGGCCGATGTGTGGTCGGCGGGTAACGGTCTGACCGAGAGCACCACGGCCCGCTTCGCTCGCCTGTGTCGCCTGCTGGGCCTCACCGGTACGACGCTCGGCTCCAGCAGCACGCAGATCGACCCGCAGGCCGCTGGCGGCAAAGCGCCGCTCCAGGCGTTGCGGGACGTCGCCGGGGTCGAGGCGGGCCTGGTGTACGCCTCGCGGAGCGCCGCCGAGGTGGTGTTGGAGTGCCGGGCCTGGCGCTACAACAAGGTGCCATCGATCAGCCTGACCGCCTCCGACATCTGGGACGACCTGCAGTGGTCCGATGACGACCAGCCGTTGGCCAACGATGTCACCAACCGGCGGGACGGCGGGGCCGACCAGCGGGTCACCGACGCCGTGTCCATCGCCGAGTATGGCGCCTGCGACGGCGGCTCTTCCCAGCCCTGGGCGTCTGACGATGACGCCCTGGCCGACGCGCAGTGGCGGGTCTACAAGGGTGCCGACCCGCCACCGCGGATCACCCAGGTCACGCTGGCGGCCAGCATCCTGTCGTCGTACGCCACGGTGCTCGGCTTGGACCTGTCGGACGTGGTGCGGCTGACGGGCCTGCCGTCCCCGTCGCCGGTGTCGACGATGGATCTGCACATCGAGGGCTACGACGAGACGATCTCGCTGACCCTGCACATGATCAGCTTCAACACCAGCCCGGCGGCGCCTAACCGGGTCTGGCTGCTCGGCACCGCCGGGTTCGGCGAGCTCGGCACCAACACCCGTCTGGCCTTGTAGAGGAGCAGCCCATGCCCATCGAATCACCGAACCTCGACACCTACGGAGCCGTTGCCGAGGCGTCCTTCGAGCACGTCGCCACGGGCGTGAGATTCACCATCACCGTGGCCGGCGACATCCCGGTCGTGGATCGGGACGCCGCTTTCCAGGCGGTCATCGACGACCTAGTGGCGCACCCCGGTTACACGTTCGTCGGAGCCCATCAGATCTACCAGGCGTACGCCAGCGTGACCCCGACCGCGTAGGAGGAGTAGGTGGCAGTCACTCCTGTCAGCCCGTCCGCCGGGCAGCTGATCGACAAGACGTTCTGGGACGCGCAGGTGTTCCAGCAGTTCACTGACTTGTATGCCTCGTGGACGCCGTTCACGAGCGTCTGGAGCGGCGCTACGACCAACCCGGTGCTGGGTAACGGCACGCTGGACTCGGCCTACATGAAGATCGGCAAGACAGCCTTCGTCCGGCTGCGGCTGGTGTTCGGCACCACGACGACCGTCGGCAATGGCCTGTGGGGCTTTACTTTCCCGGCGGCCATCACTCCTGCGTATGTGCAGAGCTTGGCCGGGTTCTGCTCCAACCAGCTCGGCACGATCCGCTACGTACTGGGCGCCTACCTCACCGCAGGGTCCGGGATCTTTCGTGTTGCCAACAGCGCCAACAGCAGCGGCGTTTCGCACAACAGCCCTCTGGCGTGGGCCAACGGCGATCAGCTGGTGCTCAGCGGCAGCTTCGAGTGCTCCTGACGATGCGCCGACGTCTACGCCAGCTCGACGCGCTGATCGGCTACCGCGGTTCGGTGCTGCTCTTCTTGGCCTTATGGTCCGCCGGTCAGGCACACCGCTTCGCCTGGCCCGACCCTGCTGCCCTGGCGACGCCCACGTACGTCTATCTGGCGTCCGTGGCGCCGCTGGCGGTGCTGGCGGTGCCGTGGGCGGTCTGCGCGGCCCTGTGCGCCGTCCAGTCGGTCATGCTGGTCGACTGGCACGCCTTCGCACTCACGGCGGGCGTGCTGGTCACCTGGGCCATCATCTACCTCGCCGGCGGCCTGCGCGGCGCGATCCCGGACGGTGCGTGGGCGTGCATCGTCCAGGTCACGGTGGCGGGGCTGATCCTGCGGCTGTCCAGGTGGCCGGACCCCCCGCGGGGGGTGTGATGGATCCGGCGATCGTCGTCGGCCTGGTTGGTGGGATCTTCGGTCTCGCCTCGACGGTCTACACCGCGCGGCAGGCTCGCCGGGCGAGTCAGGACCGGGCAGAGCAGGACGCTCGCGCGGCCCGGGTCGCGGCCGAGGAGAGCGCCTACCGGAGGGCTACCGAGTTCGACACGGCGACGCAGGCCCGCATGCAGGCGGAGATCGCGCGGCAGGCGGATCAGATCCGTGTGCTGCAACGGCAGGTGACTCGGCTGACGCGGCAGCTCACCAAGGCCGGCCTGGCGCCGGAGACCACCGAGGAGGACTCTCTTGCCTGAGATCGTGGGGTTGTCGTGACGGCCGTTTACGGGAGTCTGGTCACGCCGGGCGGTGACCGGCCATCCGGGGCGAGCGTCCTGATCAGCCTGGTCGACGGCGTCGGCCGGTCGGCCCTTGGTTTCACCGCCGCCGCCGAGGTCCTCGGCCAGGTCTCCGCGATCGTCGATGTCGACGGTTCGTGGACGGCCGGCCTCACCCCGAACGGGGAGGTGACCGCCGCGGTGGGGCCGACGCTTTATCAGGTCACCGAGCGGGCCGCGGGCAGCTCGGGCTCGTACTTCATCTCGGTGCCGACCTCGCCGGATCCGGTGTGGGTCGGCGATCTGCGGGTGACGCTGCCTGGGTCCGCGGCCGAGGAGCTCGTCGGCTACGTGCCGTTGGCCGGCGGGACGATGACCGGCGAGCTGGTCCTGGAGGACGGCTCCCCCGCGGCGAGCGAGCAGTACGTGGCGGATAACGGCGGTGGTGGAGGCGGAGGTACGCCGTCCGGCACGGTCGTCTCCGGGACCTCGTACGGGCAGGCGGCTGCCGCGGGCGCCTCGGGCACCTATTCCCGGGGTGACCACACCCACGGCACCCCGGCGCTGCCGGCCCCGGGGGCGATCGGTGCGGCGACGTCGGGGCACACGCACGGTGGCGTTTACGATCCGGCCGGTACGGCGGCGTCTGCGGTCGCGGCGCATGAGGCCGACACCACGAACGTGCACGGCATCATCGACACCTCCACGCTGGAGACCTCGAGCGGCGCCGCGGCGAAGGTGTCCGCGCACGCGGTGGCGAGTGACCCGCACGGGGACCGCGCCTACGCGGACGCAGGAGACGCTGCCCGCCTGGCCAAGGCGTCCAACCTGTCGGACCTCCCTAACGCGAGTACGGCCCGCACGAACCTCGGTCTGGGCGGCGCGGCTGTCCTGGCGGTCGGTGCCAGCACGGGCACGGTCGCGGCCGGGGATGACTCGCGCATCACCGGCGCTCAGCAGCGCAGCACCCTCACCACGAAGGGCGACCTGTACGTCGCCACCGGGGTCGGCGCGGTTGCCCGGGTCGGGGTCGGCGCGGACGACCAGGTCCTCACTGCTGACTCGGGGCAGGCGGCCGGGGTGCGGTGGGCGGATCCGCCTGCTGGTGGAGGATCCGATCATCCGGCTTTCCCGTTGTCGGGGTACGGGCTGTTGGCGGCGTCGGGCGATCCGGCGGGGTTCTTGGCCAACTCGAACGCCACCAACAATTCGATCTTCATGGCGCGCGTCTGGATCCCGGCGGGCGTGGTGGTGACGTCCCTGTGGGCTGCGGTCCGTACGGGCGGCACCTACTCGCCCACAGGGACGCCGAACCAGCTGGCCTTGTATGACGCGAGCGGCAATCAGGTGGCCATCACTGCGGACGACCCGACGCTGTGGTCGGCAGCCGGATGGCGAGGCAACGCCCTACCGTCTTCGGTGCCCGCGCAGGGCGCCGGCCGATGGACGTACATCGGTCTCATCGTCGGCGGCTACACGGTGGGCCTGCCCTACCCGACGGGCGTGGACGACGCGAGCGCCACGTGGTTTTCCGGCGGCGTCGGCTCAACACCGAGGCGGGCGATGTACGCCTCTGGCTCGTCGCTGCCCGCGAGCTTCTCGCCGTCCAGCTATGGGACGCCGACCACCTACCTGTCCCTCGTGGGCGTCTCCTGAGAGGAGAGCACCGATGAAGCTCGTCAACCGCGCCGCGTTCGGATGGGGCCCATCCGCCGCATCCGCAGCCAGGCCGCGTGAAGGGCTGGTCATTCACTACGACGGATCGAACCAGGGCCTGGCCAGCAAGGCGCACAGCGCGTGCGTCACCTACTGGCAGAACACCCGGAAGTTCCACATGGGGGCGTCTCGGGGCTGGGCGGACATCGGCTACTCGTTCGGGGCGTGCCCGCACGGCTACGTGTTCGAGGGCCGCGGCCTGGACCGGGTGCAGGCGGCTCAGCCGGGCGGAAACAGCAGCCACTACTCGGTGACCCTCATGTCGGGCCCTGGCGAGGACCCGACCGCCGCGCAGGTCGACGCGGTTCGCCAACTCCGGGCGTGGCTGATGGGCCAGGGCGTGGGCCCGGCCGTGAAGGGCCATCGGGACTTCTTCGCTACCTCGTGTCCTGGGGATCGGCTCTACCGGCTGGTGCGGGACGGGGTTTTCAGTGGATCACCGACCAAGGAGGACGACATGCCGACCGCGAAAGAGATCGCCGACGCTGTGTATGAGCGGCTGTCGCACACCGTCACCGAGGACGTATGGGCGGCCAAGGAAGGGATTTTGGCGCCGGGTCAGAAGGTCGACCCCAGGACGGCGCTCAGACAGATCTGGGCCTACGGCAAGGACGGCTACCACCGCCAGCGGGAAGTCCTCGCGCGGCTCGACGCCCAGAACGCCACCATCCGCGAGCTGGCCGTGGCGCTGGCGGCCCGCGATGACGAGATCGACGTGGACGCCCTGGTGGCGCGGATCGAGGCGGCGATCGAGGGGATCACCGTCCGCCTGGAGGTCAGCAGCCCCGCCGCGCCTTGATCGAGGGCGCGCTCCTCGCTTACCTGGTTGCTGTCGCCCAGCGCGACGAGGAGCCCGATTTCATGCCAGCGAATATGCCACCACCGTCTGACCAGCTCGAACGCGGGCGAGTTCCAAAAATCCGACCTCAGATGAGAGAGATCACCATGCTCAAGATCGGTTCTTACGCCAAGGCGATCACGTCGGCGCTGGCCGCCGGCACCGCCGCGCTCGTCACTGCGATGGGCGACGGGGTGATCGTGCAGGGCGAGTGGGTCACCGTCGCCCTCGCGGTCCTCGGGGCACTCGGCATCACGTACGTGGTGCCGAACGCCGCGCAGTCCGACCCGCCCGCCGGGGCTGCACGCGGCCCGTACCCGATGGCCTGATCCACCTCTTCATGGGCGGGGCGTCCCACTGTCCCTAGTCGGCCCCTCGTAGGATCGCCCCGGTATCGCACGCCCCGGGGGAGACATGGCCGACTACGAGATTCCTGACGATCTGATCGCTGCCCAGCGCGCCTACGACGCGGCCGACGCGCGCGTCCAGGAGGTGACGGACGCGCTGCCGTCCTCGCAGGAGGTTGGAGGGGGCCATGACGGACGAGCAGCGGGCCGAGCTGGTCGAGGTCGCGAGGCTCGGCTGACCGCGCTGGAGACGATGAACCGGCATCCGTGGTGGGCGACGGTAGGCGACCGGCACGCCGCCAAGACGGCCCTGTGGAAAGCGGCCAGAGGCTGACCGAACGCGAGCGCCCCGTCTGGTCTCCGGACCGGGCGGGGCTCTCTTCGTCTCGGCTCGACTACGGCAGCAGCTGCTGAGCCGTGAGCCACTTCTCCCACTCGACGACGACCTCATTGGCCAGGTCGACAGCGTCATATGTCTGACCGTTGGAGGTGACGAACCACCGGTGCTCGCCGGTGGCTCCGGCATGTGCTGGCTGCGGTTCTGATCTGGCTGGAGCACCGCCGACGTACGCCTTGATCTCAATCGTCCCGAGTGTGACGTAGGCATCCTGACGCGTGAAACCGGTCGTCTTGTCGCCCGTCTTGGCGTCCCGCGTCAGACCCAAGTGCTTGACACCGTTGCAGAGATCCGCGCACAACTGGAGACACAGGACGCTCTGCCCCGGCGTATTGAAGAGGCCTTCCACCTTCGGGTGCGCTGTCACCTGAGCTCTCGTCGTGGGGTCGTTCTTGAGCCAGTCCTTCAGGTGGTAGGCGTCCTGGAAGAAGTGATAAAGCCGGTCGCGTGCCTCGGCGGAGCCCATGGAGCTGGGGCCAGCGGCTTCGAGCAGTCGCTGGTGACTGCGGAGCATGCGCTGGTACTGGTCGTGCCAGCCTTCGGAAAACGTCATCGGTTTCCTCTCGGTCGGGGGTGGCTGGCCGGCCCCACCCTCGCGGGGGCCGGATCTCGGGAGCCACTGCGCGTATCGGACGTATCACACGTCACGCCGGTTGCCTCCCATAACGGACCGGCATAACGAGCGCCAGCAGCCGAGCCGATTCGCCCCCGCCTCAGAAGCCCTAGCCGTACGCTGGCCTGGTACGGCCCCCTCCCCTGGGGATGATGCTGCAGCTGACCCGCCCCGGCGGGAACACGGAAGCCCCGCCGCTCTTCTGAGCGGCGGGGCTTCTTGGCGCTTAAGGCGGATCCTTACGCGGTCAATCAGGAACATTTCGACATGATTGTAAATATTGACTCACGTACGCCTTTTATGGTCGATTGCGCGAATGTACGTGTACCACGTTGGCGACTACCGCGTCGCGAAACTCCGCTCTGAACGCGTCCAGGAAGACGGCGAGTGGGTGACGATGGATCACTACGCCGTCCTGGACACGACCGAGGTAAGCCCCCCCATGGAAGTGTCATTTCCTCGCCCTCGCGAGGAGATCGACGACGTCGAGGTACAGGAGATCCTTGAAGCCGTGCTCAGGCAAGTTCGTCAGGCCGAAGCGGGGGCAGATTCGGATCTTGAGCCTCTCCCGCCAGAATCGCCTGCACGTCCTCCTCAGGCGCACCTACGGCTCGTGCGAGACGAGCCCGAGACAGATCCAGATCAAGACGGGCAGTAGCGTGGATGGCGGCGTTCAGCTCAGGGTCCATCCGCTCATGCTGACTCGGCGTAGTGATCGACCGCAGGCAGACGACGGCGCCCCTGCCCTCCAGGCGGTCACTCGTCGGTGGGCAGGTTCTCGATGGCGGCGCGGCGCTCGTCCTCCGACGGCAGCGTGTACCGGCGGGCGGTCTCGATGCTGTGACCGAGCAGCTCGGCGATGACCACGATGTCCTCCCCTTGCCGTCGCAGGTTCGTCCCCAGCGTGTGCCGCAGCACGTGAGGCGTGAAGTCCTCGACTCCGGCGGCGTCCGCCAGGCCGGTGAGGATGTCGTAGATGCCGCGCGTCGTCAGGCGCCGGCCGCGGGCGTTGACGAACAGCGCGACCTCTTCGGCCGCTGGGGTGCGCTGGGCCATCCACGTCTCCAGGGCGGCGCGTAGATGCGAGTGGACGGGCACCTCTCGGTAGCGGCCGTTCTTGCCGTAGCGGACGATCAGCATTCCCTTTCTCGCGGACAGGTGGACGTCGTCGACGTCGAGAGCGGCGAGCTCCGCAATGCGCAGTCCGGCGTAGAAGCCGGTGTAGGCGATGGCGGCCGCCCGGGCGGGTGCGCGTTCGGCCTCGCGTAGGAAGCGGGTCTGGGCGCGCTGGTCGAGGGCGCGCGGGGCGAGCTGGGGCAGGGCGGTGCGTTTGGCTGAGGCGGGGCCGACGCCGATGCGCCGGTTGAAGTCGTCGACGGCGGTCAGGTGGGCGTTGACGGTGGCCGGGCTGCGCTTGGCGACGGTCAGCAGGTAGGCGCGGTAGTCGCGGGCGGCCCAGTCCCGGGTGGCCGGGTCGATGAGGGGGTCGCCGTTCAGGGCGCCGGCCTCCAGCCAGGCGAGGTACTGGCGGATGCGGGACAGGTAGGCGGTGACGGTCTTCGGAGACAGCGGGGTGCCAGGCCGGGTGACGTGGGCGCGGTAGGTGGCGAAGGTGCCGGCGTAGCGGTCAGGCAGCCGGGTCGGCAGGGCCCCGGGAGTTCGTCGTGGAGCGGAGTCATCACCATCGTGATCAAGGTTCGTAATATCGGAAGTCGAAACAGGCTCCTGCGGATCCCCGGAGAGCGAAGTATCGGAAGCTCCCCCCGGGGACAACTTCTGATACTCACAAGTATCGGAAGCTGCTCCAGTGTGCAGACTCATGGCGTCCTCTCAAGATCGGGTTTAGGAATGGGGCGGCCCCGGCGCCGAGGGGGACACCGGGACCGCGGGGTGGGGTCAGGCGGTGAGCATCTCCCGGTAGCCGGGCAGGCCGCGCAGGCGCACGGTCGCGACGACATCCCGGCCGAGCTGGATCATCCGGCTGGTGTCGCCGCCGTGCGCGGTCGCGGTGGCGTAGACCTCGACCAGGACGCGGGTCTGCTCTTCTGGGGTGAGCCGGGCGACCGCCGCGGCGGCCTGGGCCCGCTGCTCGTCCGTGATGAGGCCGGCCACCCACTCGTCGTAGTCCGTGTCCGTCATGTTCGCTCCTCTCATCAGGCGCCCACTCAGCCGAGCAGCTCGGTGAGCAGGGTCTCGTGGGCGGCGAACACCTGGCCGCTGTAGGTCTCCCATAGGTAGGCGACCAGGACGGCGTAGGTGTCGGCCTGCACCCACTCGGCCCGCCGGGCGTCGTCGGCCCCCTTCACCGCGGGCAGCTCGGCGACGGTTCCCAGGTGGACTCTGGCGGGTGTGGTCACCATCCACGCCTCATCGGTCGCCCTCGGGTCCGGCACGACCCGGACGGGGAGCACCTGCCAGGACGCGCCCGGCACGGTCAGGCCGGTCTCCTCGACCAGCTCCCGGATCGCCGCCGTCAGCGGGTCCTCGCCGGGGTCCAGGCACCCGCCCGGGATGGCCCAGCCGTGGTCGTCGTCACGTTCGATCAGCAGCAGCCAGCGGTGGCCGACGGTGCGGGCGGTGACGATGGCGTCAGCGGCCTGGCGCTCGCCCCAGTGGCCCAGCTCGCCGCGGCCGTACCGGATACCGGTCGGCGCGCACGGGTTGACCGGGCGGCCGTCGACCAGTGCGAACGGGATCGCTGCGGCGCGACGGCGGGAAGCCCAGTCGATGCGGGTCGGGTCCATCTCCGGATCCGCCCACCCCTCCTCGATGCCCCGGGTGAACACGTCGGGATGCGTGTACGTGGTCATCAGGTCCACCACTTCCGCTTCCACTCGGCGTCGCTCCGGCAGTCCCGCGCGTTGGCCTCCGCGACCCGGCGGTTACCGTCGTGCTCCCGGATCATGTACCTGTCGGCGGCGGGGTCGGTGCTCTTGCCGGACCTCAGGAGCTCCTTGTGCTTCGCGATCTTTCGGGCTTCCTCGCGAGCTTCTTTGCTGTACGTTTCGGCCTTCTTCTCCCACTCCTCCGCTTCGGCGGCCTTCTTCTTGCTGCTGAACAGACCCATCTCGATCTCCTTCGCGTGGTGGTGGGGGGCTACCTCTTGTGGGTGTGCCGGGTGACGATGTCCCGCTCGTCGGCGAGGTACTGCTGGCGCAGCCGCTCGTGCTTGGCGTCGGCGGTCTCCTTCAGTTCGGCGAGCTCCTTCCGCGCCTCCGGGTCCTTCCGGTAGAGCTTCCGAGCGGCGCGCTCCTGCTTGTCCTGGGCGAACAGACCCATGTCGATCTCCTTCTCGTGGTGGGGCCCCGGCCAGGTTGGCCGGGGCCAGGCGGGTTAGGACTGGATGACGGGTTTGGCCACGTCCCGATGCGTGACGGTGACGTGCATGCCGTGGTCGCTCCGCAGCCCGGCGGCAATCTCCTCGGCGAGCGCCACCGAACGGTGTCGGCCACCGACGCATCCGGTGGCGACGGTGACATCCCGGCCGGTGGCGGCGGCCAGGGCGGCGGTGCACGCCACGGCGTAGCCGACCAGCGCCGAGGCGCCAGGGGTGGCCAGCACGTGCTCGCGCACCGTCCGGTCCAGGCCGGTCAGGGTGCGCATGGCCGGGTCGTGGTGGGGGTTGCGGAGGTTGCGCCGCGCGTCGATCGTCAGGTCCGCCGTCGGCTGCTCGCTGTGGCCGTAGCCAAACGAGGTGATCTGGACGCCGGTCACCTCTTGACCTTGTTTCCGACGCCGTTGCAAGACCAGCACTTGCCGCCACCGAACGGCTTGCCGGTGCCGTTGCAGTAGTCGCACCGCTCGGTCAGCTGACGTGTCGGGACCTCGCCGAACTGCTCGGTCTTCTTCTTGCTGAACAGACCCATCGGTCTCTCCTTCGCTTGGGCGCCTGCTGGTGCCTCGGTGGGGGGAGCGGCTGCTCCGGGCATGTGACCGGCGCGGACGGTCACGCACCCGCAACCTCCGTCAGCCGATGGTCCAAGGCCGGCCAGAGTCGGCTGCGGCCTGCGCGTCCCGGGCGATCTGCTCGGCGATCCGCCGGTCGTTGCCCCGCAGTCGGGGAGCGACCTCGCGCAGGGACCGGGCCGCCTGCTCGGCCTCCTCGCCGCGCAGGGTCCGCGTGTCGCTGCCGTTGCGCATGAACCCGAGCAACTGGGCCGCACCGGTCGAGGACTTCCCGCCCTTGCGCTCCACCTTCTTGGCGAGCTCCTCGGCATAGGTGTAGGAGCGGGTGCCGGTGTTCTTGCCGAAGAAAATGCCCATGGTGATCTCTCCTGGTTGGTCAGGCGCTGCGGTGGGCGCTGGTGTAGGTGGTGGTGACCTGGGTGGCCGGGGCCGCGGGGAGGGCGGGTGCCGGGCGGGTTTCCAGGACGCGGGCCACCTGGGTCCGCGCCGGTGCCCGCATCGGCGCCGCGGCGGCGGCTGGCCGCATCGGGTTGGCCCGGCGGACGAGCAGCAGGATCGTGGTGAGCGCGCTGTAGGCGGTCAGGCCGAGCAGGACCCACGCGGTGATGGTGCTGCCGCCGGCCACCGCGTACAGCGCCGCGGCCGATCCGGCGACGAGCGCGAGGCCACCGCCGACCCGAGTGCAGAGCGCGCTCATGAGCATCGCTCCGGCCGTGACACGAACTTCCTGGCACATGTTGATCTCCTTCGGACGGGATTTACGGGGTCTGGACCACCCTCTGGCGAGGGTCTAGAACTAGACATTTCGCCTCTAGGAACTAGACGGGGCGCCTAGGAAACTAGAGGCCGCCAACCTGGGAAAACACGTTCCTAGAGGGGCTAGACGGGGCCTCCAGAGGAGGCTCATCACCGCCTCTGGAGGCGATTCAGCGCCTCCACGAACTGGGACCGCCGGTAGCCGTTGCGGTTGGTCCCGCCGATGTCTTGACCCTTCGGCGCGACATCGTGCGGACGCAGCAGCCGGGCCAGCTCTCCGGGCTCGTTGGCCAGGTCCTCCCACTCCGGATCCCGGGTGAGCCGCTCCAGCAGATCCGCGGTCCAGATCTTCTCCGCGTCCCCGCAGGAGGCGATGCACGCCTTCAGCAGCAGCACGTCCGGGTCGTTGTCCTGGACCGGCAGCGTCCCGGCCGCCTGCCGTAGCCGGTAGGCGATCTCGACGATGTCGCGCACGTCGTCGTCTCCGGCCTCGCCCTCGTCGGGCTTGTGGAGGTAGCCGGTGCGGATCTGCGCGGGGGCGGATCCTTCGGCGTGCAGCCAGCCGGCGCCCTTGTGGTCCTTGTCGAACTGCGCTCCGGAGTAGCCCTTGCTGGCCATGCCCTGACCGAGGATGGTGTCGGACGCGGCGTTGGTGAAGCACATCATGGCGAGCTTGGTCGTCATGATGTCGCGCAGCCGGGTCGGTACGACCTCGGCGGCCGGGCGCTGGGTGGCGATCGAGGTGAACACCCCGGCGGCCCGCCCGCGTCCGACCAGGTCGGCCAGGCCCACGGTGATCGGCCCGTTCGCACCGCCCAGCTTGGACGTGGTGAAGAACTGCACCTCATCGGTGTGGAAAGCCAGGAACGGGCAGTCCAGGCGCCGCCAGTTCTTCCCAGTGATCTTCACGACCCCGGCCTCTTCCATCACCTCGTAACGGCGATCCATCTCCGCCACCAGGCTCTCGACCAACTCCAGGTACAACTCGGGATCGGGCTTGGTCAGATACTGCTCAGCGATCTTCTTGTAGACCGCGAGCTCCACCCGCTTGGCGTCGGCCAGCACGAGCTTCGCGAACGGGTCCAGAGCGATGGCGCACAACACCTGGTCATCGGCCACGGACTTACCGGACCCCGGCTCACCACCGGTCAGCATCGCCTTGCCCACCGGGGAGAACGTGACGTCCACCCCGCGCGGAGACCTGCCCATGTAGATGCGCTCGGTCCAGATGTCGAACGGCGTCTCACGGCCGATCAGCGGCGACTTGATCGGCGGCCCCGTCAGCGGGTCACGGTCGGGCGACCACAGACGGACACGCCCCTCGTGATCGGGCACCGGGTCCACGTACAGACGGGCGACACCGCGGCCAGATGCCCCGGCCAGCTTCTCCCGCTTCTTGACCACATCGGCGTAGGTCACGTCACCGGGGAGTTCCACCTCGCACATCCACGCGTTCTTGTCGCGGATCACGCCGGGCGTGATGACTTTCACGTCGTCGATGCTCTTGGCGAGCTTGGCGTCGACGAAGACCTTGCGTACCGCCTTGCCGGAGGGGTGGGTGCCGATGTCGCGCGCCGCTTGTGCCTCGCCGTTCTCGGCGCTGCTCCGGCGGATCACGTACTCGGCGATCCCGCCGACCGCCGCAGCCAGGGCGAGCAGCGCGACCGGAGGCAGCCAGAGCGGCCAGCCCGCATTGAGCCACAGCCACAGGTCACCGCCGCCGGCGACGCCTGCGGTCCACAGGGAGATCTTCCGGCGCCGGGCGCGGGTCGTCTCGACCAGCTCGGGCCGGGTGGCGAGGATCTGGTCATGCTCTGCGGCGGTGACCCACCGCCACCAGGCGCCGCCGGTCCGGGCGACTCCCGCGGTGCCGTACCCGGCGCTCGCGCGGGTCGCCTTGGCCGCGATGCGCAGCATTCCACCGCGGTCACGTCGGGCCTGGTCGACCCTGCGCACGACCAGGTCAACGCTGCGGCGGGGCGTCCACACCTGGGTCGGCTCGACGACCTCCTCGACCTCGGCGGCGATGCGGGTCACCGGCAGGCGCAGCACGTTGTCGTAGTCCTCGACGGGCTCGCTCATGCTCGCCCCCCAGCTGCTCGCTGGACGCGCAGGGCACGCCCGTCCATGGCCAGCTTCGTGGCGAGGTAGCAGGTCAGCGCGGTGAGGCCGACCATGGCGGCCCACCCCGACCCGCGGGCGATGGTGTAGATGAGCCAGCCGATTGTGCCGCCGGCGGCGAGGAGGGTGAGCCAGGCGATGCGGCCCCACCCGGCCCGGCGGGCAGCGGCGCTGACCTGGGCGAGAGTACGGGCACCTGGGGTGAGCGGGCACAGGGCGCCAAGGAGGCCAACTCCCAGGCCCAGCAGGATGGTCAGGTCGGTGGACATCACGCCTCCTTCGGGCGCTTGAAGTAGAAGGCGAAGCCAGAGCGATCGGAGTTGTAGGCGGCGGAGATGAGCTCCCAGCCGTCCGCGCCGAGCTCGTTGAGCTCGTCAGCAGAGCAGTTGCCGCGGGCGAGGTACTCCCAGCGGGTCATGACCCACCTCCGGCCACGAGTAGCTTCTGGACCTCACGGGCCTTCTCGACGCCGACGCCGAGAGCCGCACGGATCTTGTGGAGGCCGGGATTCGGGGTGACTTCACCGGCCGCGATCATGTCGCGGATGTGGTCGGCCATCACCTGTACCGGGGCTGTACTGAGGGTGTACCGGTCAGGCGCGTTTTCCCTGTACCGAGGGGGTACCGGGGGTGTACCGGGGGGTGTACCGCGCCACGGCACCGGAAGGTCGGAAAGGATCTTCCAGAGGGTCGGCAGCACCCACACGGCGATCACCGCGGCGACCGGGCCGAGCGAGTGCACGATCAAGTCCAGGAGGTCGAAGTCCATCTTGAACGCCGGCCAGCAGTTGAGGGTCAAGGTGAGGCCGAGAAGCACCAGCTCGACGCGGAACAGCTTCCGGCCCTCCGGGC
Organism: Streptosporangium sp. NPDC002544; assembly: GCF_040295965.1. Classification (NCBI taxonomy): domain Bacteria; kingdom Bacillati; phylum Actinomycetota; class Actinomycetes; order Streptosporangiales; family Streptosporangiaceae; genus Streptosporangium; species Streptosporangium sp. NPDC002544. The sequence continues at coordinate 158,961 of NZ_JBEOWJ010000009.1, forward strand.
TCTTGCGGTCCACGACCCGGCCGCGGATCGCTGAGTATGCCTGCACGCCGACCGCGGCAAGCAGCGGCAGCGACAGGACGACCTCGACGCCGAACGCCGCCCACCAGCCGAGGTCACTCGACTTGAGGCTGAGCGCCTTCACCACGGACGCCTGCACGCCGATGGAGGAGACGGCCAGCGCGATCCCGGCGGCGGCCAGTGTCATCGTGGTGGTCACGCGGCGGACCTTGGCGTCCCGGTAGGCGAGCGCCCCGGGGTCCTGCGTGAGCTGGTGCAGGCGGGCGGCCTCCCAGGTGCGGCGCCGGTGCTTGCGGACCTTGGCCGTGTCGAGCAGGAGCGGCGTCTCGTCGTCCTGCAGTTCGGCGAGCAGGTGCGCCTCGGCGACCTCCTGGCGGAGCTGGCGGACGCGCTTGGTTTCACCGTCGACCAGCGCGAGGCTGGTCGACGGTGAGGGGGCGGGGTCAGTGACGTTGGCGAGGCGCTCCAGCTCGGCGAGACCGCTGGTGATGTCCTGCGGCGTCGGCTCGCTGGGCTCGCCGGGTGGCGGGCTTGCGGTCTTCACGGTCGGTTCTCCTGGTCGGTCGGCGGTGGTGGAGCTGTGCTCCGGACACGCGCCCGGTCGGGCCGGGCGCGATCCGCAACGTCAGCTACGGTCAGGCGGAGATGAGCGACTTGCTCGCGGCGACGAGGCTCTTGAAGGCGGAGCCGGGCCGGAACTTCGGCCCCCAGGACGCGGGGATGTCCAGGGGCTCGCCGGTCTGCGGGTTACGGCCGGTACGGGCGGACCTCTCGCTGGCCTCGAACGTGCCGAACCCCTTGACCTCGACCTGCTCGCCGGCGGCGACGGCCATGGGGATGACGTCGAGGAGGCCGTCGAGGACCTTGGTGACGGTCTTCTTGTCGACGCCGTCGATGTGTTCGGCGACGGCGGCGATGAGCTCGGACTTGTTCATGTGGTTCTCCTTCGGTTCGGTGGAGCTGGTGCTCCGGACGCCGTCCGACCGTGGGCCGGGCGGCATCCGCAACATCAGCGGACAACGAGCTGGTCCTTGCCTAGGTGGATGGTCTGTCCTGGGGTGACGGTGTCCGCCTGGTGGCGGAGCTTGGCGGCGGTGTCGCCTGTGGCGGCGTACGACCGGGCGATGAGGAGTTTCGCGGCGGTCTCCCGCGTGATCGTGTCCATGCCGTCCCCCTCTTAGGTCTGGTTCGGCTTGGGCATCGCGCGGCAGCGCTCGGCGTGGTCGCGCGCCCACTGCTGGACCTCGGCTACGGCCTGCTGGAAGTCCTCGTCCTGCTCGGGGTCGTCGTCCAGACTGAAGGTGAAGCGGACGGGGTAGTGGGACTCGCCGCAGCGCTCTCCGGTGCACGCTCCGCGCACCGCGTGCGACTTCGAGAGGTAAGCCGGGCGGTTGTCGATGACGTCGTCGATGACGTCGGCCGTGGCTCCGCCGACGGTGAGGTACCGGGCGATGACACCGGCCGGCCACGCGGTCTCGCTGCTCACTTCGTCCTCCTCGGCGGGTTGGTGCGGGCGGGGTCGTCGTGTCGGGGGCGGGGCTCGGGCTGCGCGGTGGCGGAGTCCAGGGCGTTGAGCGCGGTGAGGGTGGCGGCGAGCCGCTCGGCGGGCGTCACTTCTTGCCGCCCTTCATGCAGCAGGACCCGGTGCAGCTGCTCGTCGACACCGTGGGGCGGCCCGGGTTCTTCATGGCCTTGTCGAGCGCGGCGAGGGTCTGGGTGATCTCCTTGGGGCTCATGCGGCCACCGCCGTCCGTGCCGCGTCGACCAGGCCGAGCAGGGCGCGGGCGTAGGTCTCGGCCTCGGCGAGGGTGAGCTCGTCGCGGTCCCCGCTGTAGGCGAGGACCATAGGGCCGTCGTCGGTGGTGCTCAGGTAGACGCCGGGCACCTCGGTGCGGCGGCGGCAGAAGCTGTCCTCGGCGTTGGTGCCGGTGTAGTGGTCGGTGCACCACGGCGCGTGGCCGGGTGCGGGTGTGAGAGTCTGGAACACGGTTCTTCTCCTAGGCAGGGGCGGGATCACAGGGCCTGTCCGGTGTCATCAGCACCGGGCAGGCCCGCTCTCGTTGAGGGCGGCAATCTCGGACGCAAGATCAGCGCCAGGGTCGTTCAGCAGCGCCTCGACGTCAGCGCCTCGGAATCGGTACTGGCGGCCCGGGGTGCGGGTGAAGGGGATTCGCCCGGCCCGCGCCCAGTCGGTCACCGTCTTGGGCTTGACACCGACGAGGTCAGCAACCTCCTCCGGCTTCATCAGGCGCTCGGCAAGTGCCGGGCGGTCGGACGGGTCGGCGATCACAGATCCTCCAAAACGGACAAGGGCATGGTTGTGCTCAGATCGTTGTGCTATGCATCCGTGCTAGCACGCTCTAAGGGGAAGCCTGCGGTACGGCACGGGCCATGTCAAGGGATTGACCTAGACCGGGCGTCCTAGCACGGTAGATTGGCCGGACAGGAGGCCACAGGAGGAGACGCATGGTCAGCTATCGCCAAATAAGCGATGATCTACGTAAATCGGTCGAGTCAGGCGAGTACGGGCCCCGCGCCCTGCTGCCGTCCCTCACCGAGCTCACGCAGCGATACGGCGTCGCCCGCAACACGGCCACTCAGGCACTCAAGGCCCTGGAGCAGGAGGGACTGATCCAGTCCATCTCCGGTCGCGGCTGGATCGTTCGACCTCGGCCGCGCCCTCGACGGCACGGCATCGATCGCTACTCCCGCAGCCGCTGGAGCAGCGATGGCCAGGCCATCCTCGTCGCCGAGACCGCCCGTCAGGGCCTCACCGCCCGGCAGGAGATCCGCGAGCTCGCCGAGGTGCCCGCTCCGGAGCCCGTCGCCGAACGACTCGGCATCCCCGTTGGCACCGTCGTATGGGTCCGTCGGCGGACCACGATCATCGACGACAGGCCCCACCAGCTCGCTGACTCTTACTACCCGCTCGACCTGGTCGCGGGCACCAGGATCCGCAAGGAGAACACCGGCCCCGGCGGCAGCTACGCCCGTCTGGAGGAGACGGGACTGCGGCTCGGGGAGATCGGGGAGGAGATCGGCGCGCGCATGCCCACCAGTAGGGAGGCGACCGCCCTGGCCCTGCCCGCCGGCACACCCGTGGTCGACCTGACCCGCACGACCTACGACACGACCGGCCGCCCCGTGGAGGTCATGCTGGCTGTGATCGCTGCCGACATGTCGACGTTCGCCTACCGATTCCCTATCCCCGACTAGCCGCTTTCCATCCCCGACTAGGACACCCGTGCACATCACCTACGAGACCGCGGCGGCACCTGGCCGCCCGTACAACGAGGACTACGTGGTCGCAGGCCCCACGTGGGCCGCCGTCCTCGATGGCGCGACCGCTCCGGCCGGGGTCGAGTCGGGCTGCGAGCATGACGTGCCGTGGCTGGTCGCGCAGCTCGGTAGCGCGCTGGCCCGCCAGCTCGCGACGCGACCAAAGGAGAGCCTGCCCGACATCGTGGCCGGCGCCATCCGGGCCACGATGGTGGCCCATGCCGACACCTGCGACCTGGCCAACCCCGACAGCCCGTCGTCCACGGTCGCTGTGCTGCGCGAGCAGGGCGGTCTGGTGGACTACCTGGTGCTGTGCGACTCGCCGATCGTGCTTCAGCGCACGGACGGCACGCTTACCGTGATCGACGACGACCGGACCGATCACCTGCCCGGCGGGCGGCCGTACAGCCGGGAGCTGGTGCGGGCATCGCGTAACCGGCCGGGCGGGTTCTGGGTGGCGTCCACGGCCCCGGATGCTGCGTACGAGGCGCTGACGGGGTCTGTCGAGGCATCCACTGTGAGCGGCGCACTGCTCCTAACCGACGGCGTGACCCGACTGGTGGAGTGGTACGGCCGCTCCTGGGATCAGCTGGTGACCACGGCCGCGACCGCCGGGCCTGCCGAGCTGATCGCCCAGGTGCGGCGAGAAGAGCGGGAGCAGGAGGTTCCGGACTTCGCGAAGCGGCACGACGACGCGACCGCCGCGTGGGTCTCCTGGTGAACTCACGAGAAGAGCCCCCGCCGTACGGCGGGGGCTCTTCGTTTCGGCGACCTCACTCCCCCCTCCGAAGGAGGAGACCACCGCTCCGACCGGACCCCGGGTAACGCCGGGCGCGCGCATGTCCGGCGAAGTCAGCGCCTGCGGAGTGTCTCGTTGTAGACCACCAGCAGGAAGTGAGTGCGGATCACGGCCGGGTCGATGCCCATCTCCTCGGCGAGCTGGAGCGCGGCCGGCGACAACTCGAAGGCGGCGATGTCGCCGCGGCCCAGCACCTTCCGGGCGGCGATGACCATGCGGTCGTACTCGGAGTGAGGGGTCGACTCTGAGGAGTAAGCCACGGGCCGACCGTACGTTGCCTTAACTATGCCTGTCTATAGCTATGAGCTGGTACGGGCTTCTATGAGGACAGCTCAGGTCCTACGTACCGTCATCCTCGTGATCGACTACGACCCGACCCAGCCGAAGTGGCGGCAGATCTACGACGTCGTCCGGGCGCGCATCGAGACGGGCGAGCTGCCGCCGAAGGCGCTCATCTCCGAGGTGAAGCTGGAGGCTGAGTTCGAGGTCGCCCGGGTCACGATCCGCAAGGTCACCGCACAGCTCCGCGAGGACGGGCTGATCATCACGACGCCGGCCATGGGATCATTCGTCACCGAGCGAGCCGACCAGTAGCCCAAACGCGCGAGAGCCCCGGCCCGCTCGGCGCCGGGGCTCTCGCGCATCTGAGGGCTACTTCACACGCCACTCCAGGGCGTTGCCGCTGCCCGGCTGATACACCACCGTCTTCGGCCGGCTCCCCTTCGGCGCCTCGAACGGCACCCACCCCCGCGCGCACGCCCCCACCCGCACGGCCCGGTCCTGCGGGTACAGCGGCACCGACCACCACTGATCCCCCCAGGCGCTCAGCGGGGTCGCCGAGGTGTCGTCGGTGAACTCGATCGACCACGGCGCCCACGACACCGTGATCTGCTCCCCGGAGTTCTCGACGACGCAGACCTTCACCTCCAGCCCGATGTACTCGTAGCCGGCACGCTCGGGGAGACCGGGAACCACGGCGCGCAGGGGCTGACGAACCCGCAGGAGGGTGGCAGTGGCGAGGGAGTCGTCTCGCCGGGTCTCCTGCGTGCTGCCGAGCTTGCTCGGACCGCTTTGGGTCGGGGTGGGCGTGGGCGTCGGGCTCGGCTGCTCCAGAGGGACGGCGGGGGCGACCGACGGCGCCGCGGCTTCCGAACCGGAGCATCCGGTCACGAGGACAGCTAACAGGATGAAGGGGAAGACTCTCCGCATAGTGACTCCTGGTGAGAGATCGGGGGCGGAGAGTAGACGCCGATGGTCAAGGAAGGGTTGTCCGAAGAGCGGCGAACCGGGACAAGCCAAGTACCTGTCTACACACCTGTCCGTGCTAGTCCGTGACCCTGTAGGTCAATATGGAGGCGGAGGGCCGCACCCCTACCGTCAGACCGTGCGCGAGATTGATCATGATGCCGAGACGCCCGTGTACCGCCAGGTCGCTGACACCATCCGGCGGGACATCCAGACCGGCCAGTTCCAGCCGCGCCGCCCCCTACCCTCTGAGATTCACCTGCAGCAGCGCTTCGGAGTGGCCCGCGACACGGTCCGAAAAGCGATCAGCCACCTCGCCTCGCTCGGCCTGGTGCGCACAGTTCCCGGACGGGGAACGTTCGTGCGCGCGCCGGAGGTCACCGTGATCGCTCCGGAGCCGGGCATGCGCATCATCACACGGCCCCCTACGGACGCCGAGAGGGCGGAACTGGGCCTCGGAGAGGGCGTCTGGGTCCTGGTAGCCGAACGGGCCGACGGAGGCGTTGAGGTGCTTCCTGGGGACGCGGCGGAGATCCGGCTGGAATAGCGAGAGGCCCCCGCGGTGGAGCGGGGGCCTCTGCCCGGCCGCGAGGCGAGGGCGACTCCCCTGCGCGGCCGTACCGGGACCCTATGGGGTGTCGCTATTGCGGTCTACCCCTTGGTCTGTATCGGTCGGGTCTCTTGTCTACGTAATGCGACGGGCCGCGAGTTCCATGATCGTGCGCATCTCATGCGCAAAGATCTTGGAAAACGGTGACTCACACTGACGCACGCTGAAACATGACGTGTTGCATAACACCAGGTCAGAGCCTAGATCGACCCTTTGGCCAGCAGCGCGACGCACTCCACGTGGTGGGTCATCGGGAAGGCGTCGAAGGCGCGCAGGTCGGCGAGGCGGTAGCCGCCCTCGGCGAACCAGGCGAGATCACGGGCCAGGGTGGCCGGGTCGCAGGAGACGTACACGATCCGAGTGGCCTCAAGAGTGGTCACGCGGTCGACGACGTCGCGGCCCAGACCCGCCCGGGGCGGGTCGACGACGACCAGGTCCGCGCGCTCGATGCCGAAGCGGTCGAGGGCGTTCTCCACCCGCCCCCTGGCGAAGCGTGCCTGGGGGAGGTCACGGAGGTTACGCTCCGCGTCGCGGACGGCGACGGACTCGGACTCGACGCCGAACACGGCCCCCTCAGGGCCGACCGCCTCGGCGAGCCCGGCGGCGAACAGGCCGACGCCGCAGTAGAGGTCGAGGGCCCACTCGCCCGGCCGCGGCGCGGCGAACTTCAGGACCGCGTCGAGCAGGGTGGCGGCGGCGCCGGGGTGGACCTGCCAGAAACCGCTGCCGGTGACCTGGAAGTCGCGCTCGCCGACGCGCTCGACGAGATGGTTGCGGCCGTGGACGACCCGGCTGCGGCCCTTGCCCTCGTCGACGAAGACGGCCACGCTCGTGTCGAGGTCGGGTACGGCCACCGTGCGCCGGGGCTTGGGGGCGATCACGACCGCCTGGTCACCGGTGGAGGAGGCGATGACCTCGACCGAGGAGGCGTTGCGCCAGTTCATCACCTCGGCGCCGACGTTCTCGACCTCGGGGTGGGCGATCAGGCAGGCGTCCACCGGCTCGATGTCGTGGGAGCGGTGGCGGCGCAGGCCCAGCCCGCCCTCACGGTCGACGGCGAACTGGACGCGGGTACGCCAGCCGAGACCGTCGGGGGCGCCTGGGACCTCCTCGACGACGCCCTTCCAGTCGATTCCGCCCAGACGCTTGAGCTGCTCGGCCACCACGTCGGCCTTCAGGCGGCGCTGGGCCTCCAGGGAGGCGTGCTGCCAGTCGCAGCCGCCGCAGCGGCCGGGGCCCGCGAACGGGCAGGGCGGGCTCACCCGGTCGGCGGAGGGCTCCAGGATCTCGACGGCGTCGGCCCGCAGGAACCGGGAGGTCTCCTCGGTGATCTCAGCCATGACGCGCTCGCCGGGCAGCGCGTGCCGCACGAAGACGACCCGGCCGTCATGGCGCGCGACACACCAGCCACCGTGCGCAACCGGTCCCACCGTCAGTTCGATCATCATGGCCGTCGCCCCCAGAGAATTCGTCGTCGGTCGAGCCTCCTTGCGGTCAGGAGCGCATACGAAAGGTTATGCCTTGATGTCCTCGTCCCGGGCCGCCTCCCGGCGGGGACGGCGGACGGCGCCCGGCGCGAGAGGCTCGGGGCGGCCCTTGAGCCGGTCGGAGGAATGAAGCTGCCAGGGCACGCTGATGACCATCACGCCGGGCTGGAACAGCAGGCGGCCCTTCAGCCGCAGCGCGCTCTGGTTGTGCAGAATGTGCTCCCACCAGTGGCCGACGACGTACTCGGGGATGTAGACGCTCACCACGTCGCGGGGAGAACGGCGGCGCAGCGACTTGACGTACTCCAGGATCGGCCGGGTGATCTCGCGGTAGGGCGAGTCGAGCGTCTTCAGCGGCACCGGGATGCCGCGCCGCTCCCACTCCTCCTGCAGCTCTCTGGCCTCCGCGCCCTCCACGCCCACGGTGATCGCCTCAAGCTTGGAGGGGCGGGTGGCGCGGGCGTAGGCGAGAGCACGCAGGGTCGGCTTGTGGATCTTGGAGACCAGGACGATGGCGTGGTTGCGCGCGGGCAGTATCGACTCGTCCACCACCGAGTCGTCGGCGGCGAGTTCGCGGGCCACGTTCTCGTAATGGCGGTGGATGCCCTTCATCATCAGGAACAGCACCGGCATGGCCACGCAGACGATCCACGCCCCGTGGGTGAACTTGGTGAGCAGCACGACCACCAGCACCACACCGGTCATGACGCCGCCGAAGAAGTTGATGGTCCGCGAGCGGTACATCTGGTGGCGGACCTTCGGGTCGGTCTCGGTTCTCAGGTGCCGGCTCCAGTGCCGGACCATGCCGATCTGACTCAGCGTGAACGACACGAAGACGCCCACGATGTAGAGGTTGAGCAGGCGGCTGACGTCGGCCTCGAAGCCCCACAGCAGCAGGCAGGCCCCGGCCGCGAGGATCACGATGCCGTTGGAGAAGGCGAGCCGGTCGCCCCGGGTGTGCAGCTGGCGGGGCAGGTAGCGGTCCTGGGCCAGGATCGAGCCGAGCACGGGAAAGCCGTTGAAGGCGGTGTTGGCGGCGAGGAACAGGATCAGCGCGGTGACGGCCGAGATGACGAAGAAGGGCAGCGAGCCGTTTCCGAAGACCGCGTCGGCGACCTGGGAGATGATCGGCTGCTGGTAGTAGCCGGGCCCGGCGGGCCGCCCGTCGATGAGCACGTCCCGGAAGGCGACCGCGGGGTCGGCGACCTTGACCCCCGAGGCCAGGCCGAGAGAGATGATGCCGACGAACATCGTCACCGCGACCAGGCCCATCATCAGCAGCGTGGTCGCGGCGTTCTTGCTCTTGGGCTTGCGGAAGGCGGGCACGCCGTTACTGATCGCCTCGACGCCGGTGAGCGCGGCGCAGCCGGTGGAGAACGCGCGCAGGATCAGGAAGGCCGCCGCGAAGGAGGTCAGGTTGGACTGCTCGGCGACGATCTCGTACCCGGCGGTGGGCGCGCGCAGCTCGTCACCGAGGACGAGCACCCGGAAGCTTCCCCACACGATCAGGCCGAGGACGGCGAACATGAAGGCGTAGGTGGGGATCGCGAAGGCCGCGCCGGACTCCCGGATACCACGCAGGTTCACCAGGGTCAGCAGGACGACGATGGCGATCGCGACCAGCGGCTTGTGCTCGGCGACGTAGGGGATGGTGGCCCCCACGTAGTCGACGCCGTTGGCGACCGACACCGCGACGGTCAGCACGTAGTCGACCATCAGGGCGCTGGCGACGGTCAGACCGGCGTTCGGGCCGAGGTTGACCGTGGCGACCTCGTAGTCGCCACCCCCGCTGGGGTAGGCGTGCACGTTCTGCCGGTACGAGGCGACGACGGTGAGCATCACCACCACGACGGCGACGGCGACCCAGGGGCTGAAGTTGTAGAAGGAGACTCCGGCCAGCGAGAGGATGACGAGGATCTCCTGCGGGGCATAGGCCACCGAGGAGAGCGCGTCACTCGCGAAAACAGGTAGTGCGATGCGCTTGGGAAGCAGCTGCTCGTGTAACTGTGTGCTGCGTAGCGCACGCCCGATGAAAAGGCGTTTGACAAGGTCCGTCACCTTCGACACGTCTGCTGATGCTAGTCGCTATTACCCGGCTGCACCCACGCGGCGCTCCTGGGGGCGCCATACTGGCTGAATACATTGGGAATCAAGATCCGCCTCACAGCGACCGGCGGGGGAGCATGCATATCGTGATCATGGGGTGTGGCCGGGTGGGTTCGACTCTGGCGCACATTCTTGAGGACAGCGGCCACTCGGTCGCGATCATTGACCGTGACCCGCAGGCGTTTCGCCGCCTGCGGGCCGGGTTCCGGGGTCGCAGGGTCACCGGGATCGGCTTCGACCGGGACGTCCTGGAAGAGGCCGGCATCGAGGCCGCGGGCGCCTACGTGGCGGTGAGCAGTGGCGACAACTCGAACATCATCTCCGCCAGGGTCGCCCGCGAGACGTTCGGCGTGGACAACGTCGTGGCCAGGATCTACGACTCCCGGCGCGCCGAGGTCTACCAGCGGCTGGGCATCCCCACGGTGGCCACGGTCCGCTGGACCGCCGACCAGATCCTGCGCCGCGTCCTGCCCGAGGGTGCCGAGCCGCTCTGGCGCGACCCCAGCGGGCGCGTGGTGCTGATCGAGGTGGCCTACCATCCCGGCTGGATCGGCGCCCCGGTGCGAAGGCTGGAGGAGGCCGCGGGAACCCGCCTGGCGTTCATCAACCGGATCGGTGAGACCCTGCTGCCCAAGAACGACTCGGTGGTGCAGGAGGGGGACGTACTGCACGTCATGGCGGTCGAGGCGGACATGGACCGCATCAACAAGGTGCTGTCCGGAGCGCCGGAGGAGGAGCACTGATGCGCGTCACCATCGCCGGTGCGGGGGCGGTCGGCCGCTCGATCGCCGCCGAACTCCTGGAGAACGGCCACGAGGTCCTGCTCATCGACATCGACCCCAAGGCCATCAAGATCGACACCGTGCCGCGGGCGGAGTGGCTGCTCGCCGACGCCTGTGAGATCTCCTCGCTGGACGAGGCGGGCCTGGCCGACTGCCACGTGGTCGTCGCGGCCAGCGGCGACGACAAGGTCAACCTCGTGGTGTCGCTGCTCGCCAAGACGGAGTACGGCGTGCCGCGCGTGGTCGCCAGGATCAACCACCCCAAGAACGAGTGGCTGTTCAACGAGTCGTGGGGCGTCGACGTGGCCGTCTCGACCCCGCGCCTGCTGAGCGCGCTGGTGGAGGAGGCGGTCAGCGTCGGCGACCTGGTGCGCCTGATGACCTTCCGCCAGGGCCAGGCCAACCTGGTCGAGCTCACCCTGCCCGAGGACGCGCCGGTCGTCGGCCACCGTGCCGGCTCGGTGCCGTGGCCGAACGACACCGCCCTGGTCGCGATCCTGCGCGAGGGCCGGGTGCTGGTGCCCACCGCGGACGACCCGCTGGAGGCTGGCGACGAGCTGATGTTCGTGGCCAGCCAGGAGGTCGAGGAGGAGCTGGCCGAACTCCTGTCCCCGCACCGCGCGCCGCGCTGAGCGGAAAGGCTTCGGACCGGCATGCCGGTCCGAAGCCCGATCACCGGTCAGCGGCGTCCGTGCGGGGCCGGGAACCGCGGAGCGGGGCGGACCCGCCGCTCAGGAGGCCGCGGGCCGCACTGGGGTCCGGCCACGGGCCAGGAGCCACACCATGGCGGCGAGCGCCGCGACCTGGAGCGGCCAGCCCATCGCGATCTTGAGAATGCCCAGCTCGGCGACCGCGTCGTCCCTGCCGATCAGGTAGACGGGGAGCTGCACCGCCACCCGGACCACGCACGGGATCATCAGCAGCCAGGTGAGCCTGGTGCACAGCCTCACCACGGCCGGATCCGCGCGCCACGCGGTCGGGTCACCGGTGACGGACCCGATGAGGAACCCCACCACCGGCCATCGGGTGACGATGGACAGCAGCATCACCACGGAGTAGCCGGCGTTGTAGAGGATGCCGGGCAGGAAGACGTCCTCCGCCTGGCCGGTGCGGGAGGCGAAGAACGCGCCGATGCCGATGCCGATCAGGCTGTTGATCACGAACTGCGGCGTCGAGCGTCGCACCAGCCGCACGACGAGCAGCAGCACCGCGGCCGAGATACTGACGATCAGGGAGCGCTTCAGGTCGGAGGTGGCGATCCACATGCCGGTGAAGGCGATGGTGGGCACGGCGGCCTCGATGACGCCCCGCACCCCGCCGAACGCCTTGGCAAGCTGGCTGCGGATCGCGGCCTCGACCGTGTCGTGCGCGGCGGTCTCGCCGGTGGTGGTCATCTTCTCGCTCACCGTTCCGTGGTCATCGATCGCTCACGCACCGCCTGCCGGGCGCAGCTCGTATCTGGGGTTGAACATGACTTTTCGCCCATCCTGGATGCTGACCAGCCCTTCGGCCAGCACCAGACGGCCAGGCTCGATGCCCGCGATCTTCCTGCGGCCCAGCCAGATCAGATCGATCACATCGGAACCGTCGTAGAGCTCCGCCTCCAGCGCGGGAGCGCCCCCGCGAGGGCGCAGCGTCACCGTCCGCAGAGTACCGCTCACGCAGAAGCGTCGGCGCCCGCCACACGAGACGATGGGCGTGGCGCCTTGGCGGTCGAGGTCCTGCTGAAGCTCGTCGGCCTCCAGCTCGGCCTGGCCTGCGGTCAGTCGGCGAAAGAAGCCTCGCAGACCGCTCTGTTTATGCGGTTCCTGAGAACCCACGGACCTCTCCTTCACGTACGAGTCGAATCAGCGTACGCGATCCGGCCTCTCAGCGGATCTCCGCGATCTCCGGCCCCCGGTCGAACGGGTTGAGATCGGGCCCCTTGCCCCCTGCGGCCTGCTGCTCCACGGCCTGCCTGGCCTCGGGGGGCAGCCGGAGCTCGATCGCCTCCTTGGGGGCCATCGGCTCGTCGCCGCGTACCACGACTATGTCCCGGACGACACCCTCCAGCGTCTCGGCCACCTCGGCGTCCTGCGCGGCGCGCCCGCTGATCACCGCACGCAGGAACCAGCGCGGCCCGTCCACCCCGATGTAGCGGACCGGCTGCTCGACGCCCTCGGCGGGGATTCTGGCGGCCAGCTCGACACCGAACGCGCCCTCCCGCTCCTCGGCGGTGCCTCCGGCGCTCTTCACCCCCTCGACCAGCTCGGCCCTGACCTCGTCCCAGATCCCGCTCCGCTTGGGCGCCGCGAAGGCGTGCACCTGCAGAGCGCTCTCGTTGAACAGGACCACCGCACCGACGATCTGGTCACCGGCCAGGTTGAGCTGGACCTCGAAACCGGGGCCGACCGGCAGGCGCATGCCTCCGAGGTCGACCCGCTCCCGCTCGGGGTAGGGCTCGTCGGCGTCCCACGGGCCCGACTCCCGCGCCGGGACCTGCGGGGCCTCGTCCACTGCGGCCTTGGCGGCCGGGGACTCCTCACGACGGTGACGTCGGAACATTTTCCTCACGCTCCTTGAAGTTTCGCTGGTAACTCATCCCCCGCCGGATACGACGGCGGGTGGCCTCCGGGGCCGAAGGTGCGCCCAGGTTCCGGATCATCGTCCGCCACCTCCTTCACCTCGTCGGACTCACTCCCTGTCAGCGGCCCGTGGACCCGAACCCGTCCGCGCCTCGCGCCGATCCGGACAACCGGTCCACCTCTAAGAACGCCGCCCTCTCCACCTTCTGGATCACCAGCTGCGCGATCCGGTCCCCCCTGCGCAACCGCACGGTGTCCTTGGTGTCGGTGTTGAGCAGCGTCACTCTGATCTCGCCCCGGTATCCCGCGTCCACGGTGCCGGGCGCGTTGACGAGCGTCACGCCGTACTTGGCGGCCAGGCCCGAGCGCGGGTGGACGAACGCGGCATACCCATCAGGCAGGGCGATCGCCAGCCCGGTGCCGACCACGGCCCGCTCTCCGGGGAGGAGTTCGACGTCCTCGGCGGCGTGCAGGTCGGCACCCGCGTCGCCCGGGTGGGCGTACGACGGCGGCGGCAGGTCGGCGTCGAGCCGGTGGATCGGCACCTCGACGGTGTGGGTCACGGGTTCACCTCGTACTCGTGGTGCTCGTCGATGATCGCCTGGGCGTCACCGTGCTCGGCGAAGTGCTCCATGCCCACCTCGATGAAGAGCGCTGCGGCCCGCACGGCGACCGGGCCGTCCGGGGAACCGATACGGCCCTCAGCCTCAAGGTACGCCTTCCTGCCCGACATGCCGTTGCACCAGGCGCGCATGTGCAGGACGGTACCGACCGGAACCGGGGCGAGATAGTCGGTCTCCAGCCTCGCGGTGACGTAGGGGCGCTGGAAGAGCCAGACCAGCATGCCGATGACCTCGTCCATCGCCGTGGCGAGCACGCCGCCGTGCGCCAGGCCCGGCGCACCCTGGTGTGCCGTTCCCACGGTGAACGTGGCGATCACCGTGATCCCGTCGGGGGTGACGGCGGTCAGCCGCAGGCCGGTCGGGTGGTCCTCACCGCAGCCGAAACAGCGGCTGTAGTGGGAACCGAGGGCGGCGCCGGGGGCGGGCCCGCCGGGGAGTGGCCGTGGCAGGACGGCATCTGGCGGAGGGGTGGTCAAGGTGGAACGAGTCACGGGGCAGAACGTTACTCCCTGGGCTGCGGTGATTCCTCATCCACCGGCTTTCCCGCCTCCGCGGCAGGCCCCGCCCCGCCCGCCTTGGGCCCCGCCCCGCCCGCCTCGCCGGGATCGGGATGCGGCGAGGCCGGTGGCAGGGCGAGCGGTTCGTCACTGCTGAGCTCGGGCAGCGCCCGGTAGATCACGGCGGCCACCGGCACCGCCACCGCGGCCCCGGCGATACCCGCCAGGATGCCGCCCACGGCCAGCACCAGGATGATCGCCAGTGGGTGGAAGTGGAGCACCCTGCCGACGATCAGCGGCTGGAGCACGTGGTTCTCCAGCTGCTGCTCCACGATCAGGATGCCGATGAAGATCAGAGCGTAGATCGGCCCCTTGGCGCCGAGGGTGACCAGGGTGGCCACGGCACCGGCGAAGAAGATGCCGACGATGGGGATGAAGCTGGCCAGGAAGATCAGTACCGCGAGCGCCGCCCAGAGCGGCACCCCCATCCCGGCGAGCACGATGCCCATGACCACGCCGTGCACGGCGGCCACCGCGACCGTGCCCTGCACGTAGTGCGAGAGCGTCACCCAGGCGGTCCGCCCGGCCCTGTCGACGCGCGGCGCGACCTCGCCGAACCCCTTCAGGAACCACGACCAGATCCGGTCGCCGTCCTTGAGCATGAAGAAGGTCACGAACAGCAGCAGCACGATGGAGGCCAGCACCTCCAGCGCCACCGTGGCGCCGGTGAGGACCGTCTGGGTGATCTCGTTGCGCTGGTTGGTCATCTGCTTGCCGATCTCGTCGACCCAGCTGCTGATCTGGGTCGGCTGCAGATGCAGGGGCCCGGTGTAGAGCCAGTTCTCGACGTCCTTGGCCGTCTGGCGCACCTGGTCGACGAGGCCGGGGAACTCCTCGTTGGCACGCGCCCCGATGATCCAGCCGGTGCCGCCGAGCACGGCGAGCGCGATGATCATGGTGACCCAGGTGGCGTAGATGGGCCGCATGCCCATCGCGCGAAGCCGCCTGGTGATCGGGAACAGCAGCGCGGTCAGCAGGAGCGCGATGGCCACCGGCAGCATCACGATGCGCAACGTCGCGATGAACTGGGCGAAGTAGAAGACGGCCCAGCCGATGATGATCAGGCAGAGGCTCCACATCGCGAGACGCAGCAACGTACGAGGTACCAGGTTCGTCAGGCGCTCCCGATCTGATATCACACCTTCCAGACTGTCACGCCGGGAAGGAAAACGCGCGAGGGTTGTCGCTCTGACACGAGGAGGAGTGGCCCGGCCACCCGGCCGGGCCACCCGGTGTGCTGTCGGGGGTCGGCGCCCGCCCGGTCAGGGGCCGGCGCTCACCCGCTGGATTCAGCGCTCACCCGGCGGGCGGGAGATCACCCTGTCCTCGAGGTAGCAGCTGCAGTTGCCACATCCTGGCGGCATGCCTGTCCTCCCCTCACCTGTCCTGCCTCGACCGTACGGCAGGATCCCCCGACGGAAAGGACAGATTCGCGTGCGCGCCGTCTCCTCGCTCTCCTGGCGGCCGGAGCGTACGGCTTCCAGGCCGCCCCGGCATGGGCACGGTCACCGTTCTGTCATGCCTCGCCATGGCTTCACGCGATATGGCGCTCGGGGAGACTAGTGTTCTTGATGCGGACAGAAAACGGGAGGACCACATGGCCGACAAGAGCGAGAAGCAGGACATGGCGTGGCGAGCCATCGGTGGCCTGCTCGGTCTCGTCACCGCCTGGAGCGCCAAGAAGGTCATCGGGTTCGCCTGGGAGAAGAGCACCGGTAAGAAGCCGCCCGCCGACAGCGAGTCGCCGGACATCAGCCTCGGCGAGGCGATCGGCTACGCCGTGGTGATGGGGGTCGGCATGCAGGTGGCGCAGATCGTGGTCGCCCGCAGCGCCAAGAAGCGCTACGACGCGTGGAAATCCCTGAAGGGGGCGGCCAAGGACGCCACCGGCTGACGGCCGGCGAACGCCGCGGACCCGCCCCCGGCCCCGCCGGGGGCGGCTGAAGAGCCTGGCGACGGGTCAGGACGACTCGAGCGAGGTGAGAAACTCCCTCGCCCAGCGGTCCACGTCATAGGTGGACACCCTCCGGCGCAGTGAGCGCATCCGGCGCGACAGGTCGTGCGGGGTCGCCCGCATCGCGGTCAGCATGATCCGCTTGAGGCCGTCGACGTCGTAGGGATTGACCATGAACGCCTGACGCAGCTCGTCGGCCGCCCCGGCGAACTCGCTGAGCACCAGCGCGCCGCGCAGGTCGTTGCGGCAGGCGACGTACTCCTTGGCGACCAGGTTCATCCCGTCACGCAATGGTGTGACCATCATCACATCCGCCGCGAGATAGAGCGCGGCGAGCTCGTCGCGGCCGTACGACTGGTGCAGGTACTGCACGGGCTGCTGCCCGAGCTCTCCCTGCTCGCCGTTGATCCGCCCGACCTGGAGCTCGATCGAGTCGCGCAGCCGCATGTACTCCTCGACCCGCTCCCGGCTCGGCGTGGCGATCTGCACGAACGCCGCCTCGCCCGGTTTGATCGTTTTCTCCGCGAGCAGTTCCCCGAACGCCTTCAGGCGCTGGCCGATGCCCTTGGTGTAGTCGAGCCTGTCGACGCCGAGCAGTATGCACTCGGGGTCGCCCAGTTCCCTGCGGATCTCCCTGGCCCTGGAGATGATGTGCGGCTCGCGGACCAGCGAGTCGAGCTCGCCGAAGTCGACGGAGATGGGGAAGGCCCCGGCGCGCACCACCCGGCCGTCCACGTAGATCTCGTGCTTGTGGTGCTGGAGGCCGAGCAGGTGGCGGCAGAGCCGGATGAAGTTGGACGCGCCACCGGGACGCTGGAAGCCGACCATGTCCGCGCCGAGCAGTCCCTCCAGGATCTCGCGCCGCCACGGGAGCTGGACGAACAGCTCTATCGGCGGGAAGGGGATGTGCAGGAAGAAACCGATGCGCAGGTCGGGGCGGAGCTTGCGCAGCATGGCCGGGACCAGCTGGAGCTGGTAGTCCTGGATCCACACGACCGCGTTCTCCGCGGCCTCCTCGGCGGCGGCCTGGGCGAAGCGCTCGTTGACCACGCGGTAGGAGTCCCAGGTGACCCGCGAGTAGATGGGGGTGGCGACCACGTCGTGGTAAAGGGGCCAGAGTGTGGCGTTGGAGAAACCCTCGTAGTAGAGCTCGACCTCGTGCTCGGACAGCGGGACGGGGACGAGTTGCATGCCGTCGTGTTCGAAGGGTTCGAGCTGTTCGCCGGGGGCCCCGTGCCAGCCGATCCAGGCCCCTTCCCTGCGCTGCAGGACCGGGGCGATCGCGGTGACGAGGCCGCCGGGGCTGCGCCGCCACATGTCCTCCCCCACCCGGTCGACGGGGAGACGATTGGCGACGATCACGAACGTACTGCGGCCCGGCACAAATTCCTCCAGGTAGTCGGGGGCTTACTGAATTAACTACCCGTTTGAGGAGTTTCTATGGCTTTCCAGGTGGAAGGGCACGATGAACCCTCAGATCACTCCGTACCATCTCGCCGAGCTTCCTGGTGGTGGCGCGGTTGAGGGCTCCTCCCGCCACGGCGCCGGTGAGGAAGGGGCCCAAGGTGGTGAGGTGGCGCCCGAGAGTGCGCATCAGCCTGTTGCGCAGGGCGGTCCTGGTCGCGGTGCCGAGCGCGACGGTCATCGTTCCCGGGGACATGGGGTCGACACCGCGCTGTCTGGACCAGGCCGCCGCGAAGGCCATGGCCCGCTGGGAACCGTTGCCGGGCACCTGTATCCCGTACACCTCATGGAGCTCGGCGATGAGCTTGACCTCGATCGCGGCGACGACGAGGGTCTCGGCCACGAGCTGGGCGGGGGCGGAGAGCAGCAGGGGAGGGGCGGCGAACTGGGCCGCGGCGACGGCCCCGCCGATGGCTCCGACCGTCATGGTGGCCTTGGCCGCGGTGCGCACCAGGTCGTCGGCCAGCGCCTCGGCGGTGAGGCCGTGGTGGTGCTCGGAGAGGGTGTGCAGGTCCCGGATGGGAATGCGGGGCGCCACGGCCATGAACACGTCGGTCAGCCAGCGGCCCCGGCCCGCCCCCGACTCCCTGGCCTTCTTCGCCCTCCGGGTCAGTGCTTTCGTGAGGCGGCCGAGCAGCTTTCGCCGCTCGGCCCCATCCATGTCACCCGGCTCCGCGAGCCGGCCGACGATCTCAGCCACCTCCCGATCAGGCGCGCCGTCCGACTCCTCGGCAGTGGAGTCGTCCGGCGCCGCGTCGGTCCGCCTGTTCTCTGACGTCATGTCTCGGAACCTCCTCAAGGCTGTCCTGGGCCCCTATCCCATGGCTGGAAGAGCACACCCCGAACAGGCCATCGGAATTATCGTCAAGCCGCGCATTCCCGGCATATCTGCTGACCGTTCTTCTCAACGGCGAGCTGACTGCGGTGGTGCACCAAGAAGCAGCGCGCGCAGGTGAACTCGTCGGCCTGACGAGGAATCACCCGGAGCGAGAGCTCCTCGTTTGACAGGTCCGCGCCCGGCAGTTCGAGCGACTCGGCGAGATCCGTCTCGTCGATGTCGATGCTGCCCGAGGACTTGTCGGTACGGCGGGCCTGCAGTTCCTGAAGACTGTCCTCACTGAGGTCGTCGTCGGTCTTGCGTGGGCTGTCGTAATCGGTAGCCATCGGTCTGCTCCATCCCCCTCATCTATCTGTGTGCGCTCACTCGCGCGTGTGTAACGTTCGAGAGGCACGACTTGTGCCCGATCTGCCGACGAGATTCCTGCTTCGGTACCCTGCCGGAATGGTCACTGAACCTCCCTACACGTGAGGGACGTACTGCCAATGGCCACGGTTAGCCAAATATGGCGTAAACCACAGCATCGGCGGCATGCACCACCGTGTTCGACGGCACATCCAACCACATGTACGGCGTGAACGAGACGCCCCCCGCCGGATCAGCGCGCCTGAAGTCGCACGGTGACCACCAGACCTCCTCCGTCCCTGGGGATGGCGGTCACGTTGCCCCCATGAGCCCGCACCACCGCGCGGACGATGGAAAGCCCGAGCCCCGCGCCCTTGTCGGAGTCGACCCGGTCGGCGTTGAGCCGCCGGAACGGCTCGAAAAGACTGTTCACCTCGTACGCGGGGACATGCGGCCCCGTGTTGGCCACCTGAACAATCAGCGCACCCTCCACCATTCCCGTCCTGACCCACAGACGTCCGGACTCGGGGAGGTTGTGCTTGATGGCGTTCTCCACCAGGTTGGCCACGCAGCGCTCCAGGAGCACCGGATCACCGACGGTCTCGGCACTGCGGAGCTCGGTGATCACGGTGACCCCGGCCTCCGCGGCCCGCGTGGTGAGCTGGTCGACGGCCGTCTCGGCCACGTCCTTCATGTCCACCGGCTTGCGCACGCTCAGCTCGCGCTCGCTCCGCGCCAGCAGCAGCAGTCCCTCGATCAGGCGTTCGTTGCGGGCGTTGACCTCCAGGAGGGTGCGGCCCAGTGCCTTGAGATCGCCCGACGCCTCCGGGTCGCCCAGCGCGATCTCCAGGACCGTCCGGTTGATCGTCAGCGGGGTGCGGAGCTCGTGCGAGGCGTTGGCCACGAATCTTCGCTGTGTGTCGAAGGCCACATTGAGCCTGGTGAGCATCTCGTCGAAGGTGTCGGCCAGTTCCTTCAGCTCGTCGTCGGGCCCCTTGAGATCGATCCGCTCGTGGGCGAGCGTGGAGCCCGACAGCTTACGAGCCGTGGCGGTCATCTGCTGGATCGGCTTGAGCGCCCGGTCGGCGACGATGTAGCCGATGATGACCGCCAGGATGCCGACCCCCAGCAGGGCCAGCAGCGAGCGGGCCAGCAGTTCCTTCTGCGCTCCGGCGATCGCGGCGTGCTGGTACCAGTACCACTGCTGCTCGTACCGGCGCGCCTGGTCGGGGGGCATCACCCCGTTCAGGTCGAGCGGGAACTGCGGCCACACGTCGTTGAGCGCCCAGCCCACCATCAGGTAGATCACGACCATGAGCAGGGCACCCGCGGTGAAGAACAGCGTCGCGTAGGTGATGGTCAGCCGCCAGCGGATGCTGATCCGGTCCACGATCGCCTGCAGCCGGCTCAGCAGGGTGTGATCGGTCGGCGCCGTGCCCGCCGGGGGCGGACCGTCCCACGCGGGCGGGCCGGTCGGCGGCGGGGGCTGCTCGCCCGGCTTCCCCTCCTTCTCCGGCGGTCCCGACGCGAGCTGCTCGCTCTTCCAGGCGCCCCGCTCGGAGTGCGGGCTGATCATCGGGTGGGTCGGCACGGACCCCCGGTCCTCGTCCGCAGGGACGAACGTGGGACGTTCCTCTCCCCCGCCTGCCGGAGCGCTCACAACCTGTACCCGACCCCTGGCACCGTCTCGATCACCTGGGGCTCGCCCAGTTTCTTTCTCAGCGTCATCATGGTGACGCGCACCACGTTGGTGAACGGGTCGATGTTCTCGTCCCACGCCTTGTCCAGCAGGTCCTCCTGACTGACGACCGCGCCCTCGGCGCGCATCAGCTCCTCCAGGACCGCGAACTCCTTCTTGGTGAGCGCGATCTCCGCGCCGTCCCTGGTCACCAGCCGTTTGCCCGGATCCAGGCGGACCCCCGCCCGCTCCAGCACCGGCGGCAGCGCCGGGGCGGAGCGGCGGCCGAGCGCCCGCACCCGCGCGACGAGCTCGATGAACACGAAGGGCTTGGCCAGATAGTCGTCGGCGCCCAGCCCCAGCCCCTCCACCTTGTCGTCGACGTCGCCCGAGGCGGTCAGCATGAGGATCCGCGACGCGGTACGGGAGGCCACCAGCCGGCGGCAGACCTCGTCACCGTGGACCTTGGGCAGGTCCCGGTCCAGGACGATGACGTCGTAGTCGATGTAGCCCGTCCGCTCCAGCGCGCCGGCGCCGTCGTAGGCCACGTCCACGGCCATCGCCTCGCGCCGGAGCCCGGTCGCGATCGCGTCGGCGAGCACCCGCTCGTCCTCGACCACAAGCACTCGCACGGCTTATGGCACCTCCCGTCACATTCCATGAGCAGCCGCTGGAACGGCCCCTCATTCTTGCCCCATCCCCTGTAAGCACACGGTAAGGCCCTCCCAGGGGTAGACACTCCGTGTGATGTCGGAAACACACAGGTTTAGCCACTGGGCCACCGTGGGTACAGCCGGTTCCAGTCTCTATCGCGGTACCTTCCGCCCCCATGCGCCCGTGAGAAAGAAGGTGAGATGGGCGAGTTCACCACCACAATCGAACACCGCCTCGACCAGGCATACAGGAATCTGCAGGAGGCCAGGTCCTCCGGCGACGACTACCTCGCCGACACCTTCACCGCCGAGATCGAGGATCTCCAGCGTCTGGCCACAGACAACGGCGTTCCCATTCAGCGCTGATGGGAGGGAGCCCCCCGGCCATCTTGGCCGGGGGGCTCTTTCGTGCCCGTACCGCTTCGTGCCCGTACCGCGAAGGTCCGGAGTCGAGGCCTCAGGCGTCGCGCTCCGGATCCAGCGGGAGCAGCAGGTCGTGCAGTTCCTCGAACAGGCCGGGCGCCGCGCACAGGACGAGGCCGGGATTGGCCGGCTTGCCGGCCAATCCACCGAGCCTGGCCCCCGCCTCCTGGGCGATGAGGCCGCCGGCCTCGTAGTCCCAGACGTTCGGGCCGCGCTCGTAGTAGCCGTCCACCCGGCCCGCCGCCACCGAGCAGAGGTCCGCGGCCGCCGATCCACCCCTGCGGATGTCACGTACCCGCGGCACCACATGACGGAGCACCTCCGCCTGTACCTCGCGCCGCCCGCTCTCGTAGCCGAATCCGGTGGCGATCAGTGCCCGTTCCAGCGGCACACCGGTGTTGCAGCGCAGCCGCTCCCCCGCCAGCCACGCGCCCTCGCCCCTGACGGCGGTGAACACCTCTCCGCGGGGCACGACGTTGACCACCCCCGCGATCACCTCGCCGTCCACCTCGACCGCGATGCTGACCGCCCACTCGGGCAGCCCGTACAGGAAGTTGACGGTCCCGTCGATCGGGTCGACGATCCAGCGGACCCTGCCGTCGCCGGTGGAGCCGCCCTCCTCGCCGAGGATCGCGTCGCCGGGCCTGACCGCCCTGATCCTGTTGCGGATCAGCTCCTCCGAGGCCCGGTCGAGGGCTGTCACCACGTCGGTGGGGCTGGATTTGGTGACCAGCACCTCGGGACGGGGTGGACGCTTGGCCAGAAGCATCTCACCGGCCTCCCTGGCCATCTCCTCCGCCAGCCTGCCGAAGGTCACGGCACTGTCGTCCACGATCCCCTCACCACTCCTCACTCGCTTCACCGGGCTCACGAACCGGTGATCTCCTCCGCCGGCCGGCCGGTCACGGCACCGTCCACGATTCCTCCATCGGGCTCACGACAGCGACTCAGGGCGTTTCCACTCGCGGCCGAGGACATGCTGGTCCAGGAAGGCCAGCACGGTCTCGTACCAGACAACCGCGTTGCCCGGCTTGAGCACCCAGTGGTTCTCGTCGGGAAAGTACAGGAACTTCGACTCCACGTCGGAGCGCTGCAGGTCCCACCAGAGGCGCAGCGCCTCGCCGATGGGGACCCGGTAGTCCTTGTCACCGTGGATGACCAGCATCGGGGTGGAGATGTTCCCCAGCGACCGGTGCGGAGAGAGCTTCGCGTACAGCCCGGTGCCCGGGGCTCCGAACTCGCGCTGCCAGTACATCGACGCGTCGGTGGTGCCGGCGAACTGGTCGAGGTTCCAGAGCGAGGCGTGGGTGACGATCGCACTGAACCTGTCGGTGTGCCCGGCGACCCAGTTGGCCATGTAGCCGCCGAACGAGCCGCCCATGGCGGCGGTCCTGGTGGCGTCGACCTCGGGCAGTTCCAACGCGGCGTCGGTGATCGCCATCAGGTCGGCGTGGGTGCGCGGGCCCCAGTTGGCCCAGCCGCGCCGGATCATCTCCGGTCCGTACCCCGTGGACATGCACGGGTCGGGAAGCAGCACGGCGTAACCGTTCTGGGCCATGATCCACGGGTTCCAGCGCCAGGACCAGTCGTTCCAGCTGCCCAGCGGGCCGCCGTGGATCCACAGCAGGATCGGCGCGGGGTTCTTCGCCGAGGCTCCCTCGGGCAGCGCCAGCCAGGCCCTGATCTCCGCGCCGTCGTCGGCGGTCGCGGTCACCTCGGTGAGCCTGCCGGGCAGCACCAGCTCGGGGGCGGGGGAGGGCAGCCTTTCGACGGTGCCGTCCGCGGCCACCCTGACCGGGGCCGCGGGCGCGTCCACCGCGCCGCGCAGTGCGTAGACGGTGCCGTCGGGCGCGACGTTGAGCGAGGCGTACGCGGCGTCGTCACCGGTGAGCCGCTCCGGCGCGGAACCGTCGGCCGGGACCAGGAAGATCGGGCGGCGGCCGTGATGGTCGGCGGCCATGAACAGCGAGCGGGAGTCGGGAGCCCAGACGATGTCGGACGGCCAGAGCTCCCCGCCCGCGGGGTGGCCCTCACCGGTGGCCAGATCGACGATCCACAGGGTGCTCTCGGGGATGTGCTCGATGTCGGCGTGATTGCTCCGGACGCACGCGACCAGGCGTCCGTCGGGAGAGATTCTGATCGGCCCGTCGAAGTCGTGGCCGTCATCGGCGGCGAGGACCCGCCGGGCACCGCCGTTGGCCGCCTCGATGGCGACCAGCTCGAAACGGAGCTCACCGTGCGGCATCGAGACACCCCAGGTGGTCACGACCGTGGAACCGTCCGGCGTCACGTCGTAGGCGCTGTGGCTCGCCAAGGCCTTACCCGGCTGGGGGGTGAGATCCCTGACCTCGGTCAGCCGTTCCTCCTCGCCCAGCGTGCCCGCGAACAGCCGGGGCTCGCCAGGGCCGAGGTCGTGATCCCAGTAACGCACCGGGTAGCTCTCGTGCAGGATCGCACTGATCCCCGCCTCCTTGCGCGTCTTGCGCCGCTCGGCCTCCCCCGCCTCGTCGCCCGGGAGCACGTCGGAGCAGAAGACCACGGTCTGCCCGCCGATCGCGAACCCGGCGACACCCCCCGGTCTGGATGCGATCTGCCGGGCCTCTCCTCCCGCCGCGGGCAGCAGCCAGAGCGCCGGAACCTCCTCGTCGGCGTCCTTGACCGTCGGGTCGGGCCGGCGCGAGCCGAAGAGCAGATCACCACGCTGGGTGAACTCGGCCCCGGTCTCGCCCTTGACCGATCTGGTCAGCCGGTGCGGCCGTCGGCCGTCGAGCGGGATCTCCCAAAGGGAGGTTCCGTAGGATCTGCCATCGGGGTTGAGCGCCTGCACCACGCTGACCAGGCGCGTTCCATCGGGGGATAGCCGCAGGGATGCCACCCGCGGCACGCCGACATAATCGCGGATGTCGTTAAATGGGGTCACAGTTTCGAACCTACCCCGGCTGCCGTCTTCGGACATGCCCCCAAACACGCATCCACAAATGTTGTTGATGACGAACTACGCATGGTGACCATGCGAGAGAACGCCCCGGCATGCGGTTTGATGAAGACCATGGGGAATTACGACGCACTCCTCGTCGTCTCGTTCGGGGGTCCCGAGAAGCCTGACGACGTGATGCCGTTCCTGGAGAACGTGGTGCGGGGCCGCGAGATCCCGCGCGAGCGGCTGCTGGAGGTCGAGGCGCACTACCAGCGCTTCGGCGGGGCCAGCCCGATCAACCAGCAGTGCCGCGACCTGATCGCGGCCGTGGCACCGACCATCGATCTTCCGATCTACTGGGGCAACCGCAACTGGCATCCCTATCTGGAGGACACGCTCCGCGAGATGGCGGCCGACGGCGTGCGCAGGGCGGCGGCCTTCGTCACCTCGGCCTACAGCTCCTACTCCGGCTGCCGGCAGTACATCGACGACATCGCGCTGGCCAGGGCCGCGGTCGAGGGTGCCCCCGAGGTGGTCAAGCTCCGGCACTACTTCGACCACCCGGGCTTCATCGCGGCGATGGCCGACCACACCCGCGAGGCGCTGGACCGGCTGCCCGACGGGCTCGGCGACTCCGCCCGGCTGGTCTTCACGGCGCACAGCATTCCGGTCTCGATGGCCGAGACGGCCGGCGAGAGCGGCGGGGCGTACGAGGCTCAGCTGCGCCGCGCGGCCACGCTGGTCACCGCGGAGCTGGGTGGCGACAGGGCGTGGGACCTGGTCTGGCAGAGCCGGAGCGGCGCCCCTCACATTCCGTGGCTGGAGCCCGACGTCTGCGACCATCTGCTGGAGGTCGACGCCCAGGCGGTGGTGCTGGTGCCGATCGGTTTCGTCTCCGACCACATGGAGGTCGTCTACGACCTCGACGTGGAGGCCGCGGAGACGGCGAGAAAGATCGGCCTGCCGCTGGTCAGGGCGGCCACGGCCGGTACCCACCCCCGGTTCGTCTCGATGATCTCGGAGCTGCTCGCCGAGCCCGAGCCCGTCGCGTGCTCGGCCACCTGCTGCCCGGCGCCGCCGCGCCGCCGCGGGTAGGGCGCCGGGTGCCTCAGGGGTAGGCGGCGGCATAGCCGCGGGAGATGGCCAGGACCTTGGAAACGTAGGACCAGGAGTGGTTGTAGAACCAGATGGCCTTCTCCAGCTTCTTGCCGCCCTGGGCCGCTCCGTTGGCGCACAGGTAGTTGGCCGCCGAGGGGACCGCGTCGTAGGGGCTCCAGATGTCGGCGACGCCGTCGCCGTCGCCGTCCACGCCGTAGGCCTTCCAGGTGGCGGGCATGAACTGCATCGGTCCCTGCGCGCCCGCGGAGGAGGGGCCGTTGTTGCGCCCGTGGGAGCTCTCCACCTGGCCGATCGCGGCCAGCACCGTCCAGGAGAGCCCCGGGCAGACCTCGGCCGAGGCGCGATAGAGCTCCAGGTAACTGCCGGGTCTGCCGACCGTCACCCGGGCCGCCTTCGCGGGCTTGCCGGTGCCGGTCTTCGCCGGGGCCGCCTTGTCCGCGGTGGCCTTGTCCGTACTGGCCTTGCCCGTGCCGGATCCACCGACGGCGACCACCTGGGAGCCTGAGCCGAGCAGCCTGCCCACCCGGGCCTTGAGAACGGCGGTGGCCTTCTCGGGCCCGTGCACGAGCAGCGCCACCCCCGGCGGCAGGCCCAGCCTGCGGCCGGTCTCCTCCCCCACGATGCCGTCCACGCCCGGCAGGCCGAAGGTGGCCGAGGCCGCGGCCCGTAGCCGGGGACCGTCGTCCACCTGGTACTCCGCACCGAGGACCAGTCCCAGGCGGCGCGCCGCCGAGCTGTCCGCGACGAACTCGCCTCTGGCCAGGGCGCTCCACACCCCCTGCTGGTCGGCGACGGCCCTGGGGACCCACGCCCGGAAACGGGCGGGATCGACCGCGAGGAGGTTGAGTCCGACCCCGGACACCTTGACCGCCCCGCCGTCGAAGGAGTCGACCTTCTGGACGTACTTGAGCCGGGAGATGTCCTCCTTGGTCTGCTCGGTCAGCGTCGACGGGGATATGACCAGCAGCCGGGGCGGGGTGGAGGTGAACCCCGGGCCGTCCGCCCCTTGGGGGCCGGGGGGCGCGGACGGCTGCGAGGCCGGGGTCTCCGGGGCGGTCTCCACACCCGCGGGGTCGCCCGGGCCGGCGCTCTCGCGGTCCGAGCCTGCCGGGTCCGCCGTGGTCGGCGGGGTCGGCGGCTGGCTGGCCACCGGCGCGATCGCCGCCAGGTCCCGGATGCGGGACTCCATGACGATGTTCTCGTCCGGGGCCGCGGGACGGCCGCCGGCGATCACCGCGAGCGCGACGCCACCGAGAGCGACAAGTACGGCCAGAGCAACCATCACTGGGATGAATGCCCTCAACCCGGGAAGACGTGACACCGCGCTCACGTTAGCCTCAACGGACCCCGCCGGGAGCCGTTGCCTGGAAAATCACTTGCCGAGCAGCGATCCTGTGCGGAATCGTCGGCATGTTCCACCCACATAGAGCATCAGGGAGTGTCAGTGGTCGGGCCGTACCGAGGGCTCTTCAGCACTCCCGGCGTCAAGGGTTTCGTCATCGCGGGATTCTTCGGGCGGATGCCCATGTCGATGCTCGGCATCGGCATCGTGCTGCTCATCGAGGCGCTCACCGACTCCTACGCGACGGCGGGAGCGGTCGCGGCCACCGTCAGCGTCTCCTACGCCGTCGCGGCCCCCCTGTCGGGACGCCTGGTGGACAGGTTCGGCCAGGCCAGGATAGTCATCCCGCTCACGCTGGCGCACGGCGCCACGCTGACCGGCCTGATGCTCTGCGCCGAGTTCGGCGCCCCCCGGTGGACGCTCTTCGCCACCGGGATCGCGGTCGGCGCGACCGCGCTCTCGCTCGGCTCGCTCGTGCGCGCCCGCTGGTCGCACCTGCTGGGCGGGACGGCGAGGCTGCACACGGCGTTCTCCTTCGAGTCGGTCGCCGACGAGGTCATCTTCGTCGCGGGCCCGGCGCTGGTCACCGCCCTGGCCACCATGATCAACCCATACGCGGGCCTGATCGTGGCTCTGACCTGCACGATCGTGGGCACCATCGCCTTCGGGCTGCAGCGTGGCACGGAGCCACCCGTCCGTCCCAGGGAAGAGCGCTCGGGCACCCCGATCACCATCCCCGGCGTCGCCCTGATGTCATGCGCCTTCCTGGCGATGGGGGCGGTGTTCGGCTCGGTCGACCTGGTCACGGTGGCGTTCGCCGAGGAACAGGGCGCCAAACCCGCCGCCGGACTGCTGCTCGCCTCGTTCGCCGGCGGGAGCCTGGTCTCCGGGCTCTGGTACGGCGCGCGGCAGTGGACCGTCTCGCTGCGCGGCAGGTTCATCGGCTCGCTGGCGGTGTTCGCCGTGGGCCTGACCCCGATCACGCTCATCGGCGATGTCAGGGTCATGGCGGGCGCGCTCTTCCTGGCCGGGCTGGCCATCTCCCCGACCGTCATCACCGGCTACAGCCTGACCGAGCAGCTGGTCCCCGCCCATCTGCTCACCGAGGGCATGGCCTGGATCTCGACCTCGGTCGGGTTCGGCGTGGCGATCGGCGCGTGGGCGGGCGGCAGGCTCACCGACGCGTTCGGCGCCTCCAACGCCTACGGATTCTCCTTCGCCTGCGCCCTGCTGGCCGTGGCGATCGGCGTCGGCGGCTCCGCCTGGCTGCGAACCCCTGTCGCCCAGCAGTAATCATGAGTATTGTTCATATTCGCTGGCGGAGCGAGTGACGAACCGGCGGTAACCCGCGTCCCAGGGGCGTCGACGCCCACGACAGGGCCGGGTGACGCCCGCAGGGCAGGAGTGAACATGGGCGAGACCTTCCGCAACTGGGCAGGGAACCAATCCGCCACCCCCACGGAGGTCCGTACGCCGTCCTGTGCCGAGGAGGTCTCGCGGGCGGTGCGCGACGCCGTCGCCTCGGGACGCCGGGTGCGGATGACCGGCACCGGGCACTCGTTCACCTCGGTCGCCCTGACCGACGGCATCCTGCTGCGGCCGGACGCGCTGACCGGGATCCGCGAGGTGGGAGACGGCTGGGTGACGGCCGAGGCGGGGACGACGATCGGCGTGCTCAACGGGGAGCTGCACCAAAGGGGTCTGGCCCTGGCCAACATGGGCGACATCGACGCCCAGACCCTGGCCGGGGCCATCCAGACCGGCACCCACGGCACCGGCAGGGACGTCGGCGGACTGGCCGACCAGGTGCTGGCCCTGGAGATGGTGCTCGCCGACGGCGAGATCGTCACAGTCCGCGGCGACGGCGAGGGGAAGATCCGCGGGGTGGCCGAGCAGGACCTGTTCGACGCGGCCAGGGTGGGCCTGGGCGCACTCGGCGTGCTGACCGCGGTGACCTTCCGGGTGGAGCCCTCCTTCCTGCTGCGCAGCGTCCGGGAGCCGATGGCGCTGTCCTCGATCCTGGACTCCCTCGACTCCCTCGTCACCGGCAACGAGCACCTCGACTTCTTCTGGATGCCGCACACGGACACCTGCCTGACCAAGCGCAACAACCGCAGCCCCGGCCCGGCCCGGCCGCCGAGCGCGCTGCGGTACTGGCTCGACAACCACTTCATGGAGAACACCCTGTTCGGCGCGGTGTGCGGCATCGGTGGCCGCTACCCGGGCGCCATCCCCCGGCTCAACGCGCTCTCGGCCGCGACGCTGTCGGCCTCGACCCACACCGACGCCTCGCATCGGATCTTCACGAGCGTGCGCCAGGTGCGCTTCCTGGAGATGGAGTACGCCATCGCGCGCGAGCACCTCGGTCAGGCCCTGCGCGAGGTCCGCGACCTGATGGAGGTCAGGGACTGGAAGATCAGTTTCCCGATCGAGGTGCGAGTCACCCCCGCCTCGGACGCCTGGCTGTCCACCGCCTACGGCAGGGACTCGGCCTACATCGCCTGCCACGTCTACCGGCCGACCCCGAACCCCGCCTACTTCGAGGGCGTTGAGGAGATCATGACGAGGCTCGGCGGCCGCCCGCACTGGGGCAAGCTGCACACCCGCGACGCGGCCTACCTGACGACGGTCTATCCCCGGTTCGCCGACTTCCTGATGGTGCGGGACGCCCTCGACCCCGGACGCGCGTTCGCCAACGAGTATCTCGACACCGTCCTGGGCTGAGGGCCGCCGGGACGGCCCCGTTCCCCCGATTCGGCCGCTTCTCACAAGCTTTCGGTAAAGGGTGACGCAAAGGCTCGCTCGAAGAGTGACGCGTCCGCGTGTCCCGTCGTTCCCCCGGCACGTGCGACGGGCAGATTCGCAGACGCCCGCGCCGCTCGACCCCGAGGGAGTCCGCTGGAGATGACCTTCTCCCGCCGTCCATGCCAGCCGCCGCCGCGATCCGTCGTCACGGACCGCGACGACCGGCCCCCGAACAACGCCGCGATCGCGACATACCCTCCCCGGACCGGCGGACCGGCCTCACCGCCATCTCCCGGTTCTTGGTGGAAGTCCGCAGCGGTTCACGGAGTTATCCGTGAGAATCCCCTGAGGACCCCGAAGTTGCTGCTCCAGACCGGCGCCCTGTAATTAGATGAATGGAGCAAATGTGACCGGCGTCACATCGCTGCGAGCCCCATCCAGGAAGGCGATGTTCGGACATGCCGGGTACGGTGCTGGCAGGCAACCGGCACACGCGAGAGACTCAAGGGTCCGGGGGAAGATTGAGCACGACGACGAAGGGACTCGCATGCAGGAGCTCCGACTCGTCGCGGTGAGTGAGGACGGGACCTATCTCGTGCTGGCGACAGCCGGCCGGGGTACCCGGTTCACGCTGCCCGTCGACGACCGGCTCCGTGCTGCCGTCCGCGGCAACTTCTCCCGTCTCGGCCAGTACGAGATCGAAGTGGAGAGTCCGTTGCGCCCCAAGGAGATCCAGGCCCGGATCCGTGCCGGCGAGACCGCGGAGGAGATCGCCAATACGGCGGGCATCCCGGTCGAGCGCGTGCGGTGGTTCGAGGGCCCCGTGCTCCAGGAACGTGAGTACATGGCACAGCAGGCGCAGCGCTGCGCCGTACGCCTGCCCGGCGACTCCGCTCCCGGTCCCACCCTCGGCGATCTGGTCGCCGAGCGGCTGACCCGCCGCGGCGTCCCCGCCGACGAGATCGAGTGGGACTCCGCCAAGCGGGACGACAACATGTGGCGCATCAAGCTCGGGTTCGTGTGGAACGGTCACACGCGCAACGCCGAGTGGCTCTTCGACCCGCGCCGGCGCCACATCACGCCCCACGACGACGAGGCCCTGCGCCTGTCCAGCGGAGAGGACGTCAAGCCGGTCGAGGACACCACGGTCACGCCGTTCGTGCCGCGGGTGGCCAAGCTCGCTCCGGTGCCGCCGCTGGCTCCCGAACCGCCGAACCAGCAGCCGGTCGCCTTCCCCTCGGTCCTGCGGCACGAGCCCGTGGCACAACCCCGGCCCGCCTACGCCCAGACCGAACCACCGGCCGCCTACCAGCAGCCGCCCATGCCTCCACTCCCCCCCGGATACGAGGCCCCGCGGGTGTCCGTGCCGCCGCTGCGCGCTCCCGACCCGGCCGGATACCAGTCCGACCGAGCACCGGAGCCCGCCGTTCCCGCGGCCGAGGGCTCCGATCCCGCCGCGCGGGTCAGGCCTCCGGAGCCGGTGCCGCCGAAACCGGTCACCGCGTACGAGCCGGTCTCACCGGCGGTGTACGAGCCCGCCGCGCCGGAACCCGCCGCGTACGAGCCGCCGCCCGCCCCGGAGCCGGAGCCCGCGGCACCCGTCGCGCCACAGCCCGTTGCCACTGTCCAGCCCCCTGTGACGGCGGCCGTGACGGTGGCCGAGCCGGCTCCGGTCGGGCCGCTCTCGGTCGGCGCGCCGGAGCCGGTGCCCGCCACGGCGCGGGAATCGGTCACCGGACCCGACCTGCCCGAGCAGGCTCTGGCGCATGTGCCGGCCGCTCCCCCCGAGCCGGCGGTCACCGTACCTGAGGCCACGGCCGAGCCCGTGGTCGCGAAGGCTCCGGAGGTCACGGAGGCTCCCCAGGCCGCCGAGGTTCCGGCCCCCCTCTCGCCCATCGCCGCGACCCCGCCGGAGCCTGTCGCCGTCCCGCCCGAGCCCGCCGAGCAGCGGTCCGCGGCGGGCGAGAAGGCGGCGGGGCAGCAGGTCTCCACGAAGGCGGAGACCGCCACCGTGGCGAAGCAGACCCCCGCATCGGAGACCGAACCGGCCCAGGAGGGTTCGATAGCTGTACCGGCGGCGCGCGTCAGCGTGGACGAGCGGGCCAAGGCCGAGCCGGGCAGGCAAGAGACACAGGGGGACACGGGGGCAATGCAGGAGACCAAGGTCGACAAGCCCGCGGCGGAGAAGCCCGCGGAGCCGCCGAAGCCGGCACCGGCTCCGGCGCGACCTGCCAAGAAGTCCCGGGGGCGGCGGGCGTCCGTGCCCACCTGGGACGAGATCATGTTCGGCGCCCGCCGCCAGGACTGACCGCACCGCGTCAGGCGGGGGTGACCGGAACATCGGCCCCCCGCCTCACCGTGTGTCAGCCGTTCCCCGGCTCCCCGGACGAGGACGATCTGTCCCGCGTGGGCGGTTCGCCGGGTGCCGCCGATCCGAGAGGCGCGGACGCTGCGGGAAGCGGATCTCCGCGGCCCAGGTCCTCGGAAACGAGGAACGGGGCCAGCCAGGCCGGGGTGACCTCGGCGGCGAAGGCCGGCCCCTCGGCCTCACCGACGTCGAGGGCGGCATAGCCACCGGTACCCGCACCCACGCCCGCGGTCACGGTCAGCAGACCGGCGCGGCGCTGGAACCAGGTCTGGCTCAGAGTCCAGCCGACGACCGCCCGCTTCTCCACCACCGCCTGTGCGCGGCGTAGCGACCCCGAGCGGACCGACAGCCGGCTCCCGTCGTAGGTGTGGCCGAGGGACCGGTAGCGGTCCAGACCGAGCGGGATGCCCAGCAGCGCGAGGATCAGGGCGGGCACCGCGAGCGCCCACCAGAGCCCGGACCAGAGCAGGGCCGCCGCCGTCGCGCAGGCGGCGACGACCAGCCACGGGAAGATCGCCCGAAACAGCCGGCGCCTGCGCGCCGCCGGCGGGTGGGTCCGCAGCCCGGTGGTGATCGAGCCGATCGCCTCACCCACCACGCCGAGCACGGTCTCCCTCGGGGCGACGGGAAGCAACTGGCCCCGGGTCTCCGAGTCGCCGAGACCGGTCACGATCGCCCACGCGCGGCCGAACCCCGCCCAGCGCTCGGCCGGCCCTTCCACGAACTCGAACCCTCGCACCCTGCGCCGCTCCAGGGACACGCTCCTGCGCGTGACCAGACCGCGCCCGGCGATCAGGTATCCCTCGCCGGCGCGGAGGGTGAAATCCCAGTTGAACACCGCGTACATGATCACACCGACCACCGGCATGGCCAGGAGCAGCAGCACCAGGGCCGCGGCGAGCAGGGGCGGATGCTCCCAGAGCCACTCCCCCGCGCCCATCACGACCCGCCTGTCGATTTTGAGCTCGCCGCCCCACTGGAACGCCAGGCCCACGGCACCGGCGACCAGCGCGAACGGGGTCAGCAGATAGGAACCGGAGAGCGGGCCGTAGACGAGCCACTTTCGCGGCAGCACGAAGAACACCCGCTCGGGGGTCGCGTCACCCACCTCGTGACGGACGACGGCGGGGGTCTCCGGCTCCGTCACGCTCGCGGCCGTGAGCTCACCGGAGCCGGACGCCGAGGCCGTCTCGCGCGCCTGGGCGCGTCTCGCCATGCGGGCGCGTGCGTGCCAGAGCAGCACCGCCTTGAGCCGCTCCCCCTCCTCCACGGTGACCCCGTCGAGCTCGCCCTCCTGCTTGTCGTCGCCGCCGGCGCCGGTGTCGATCCGCAGGACGGCGATGCCGAGCAGGCGGTGCAGCGGCGGGGCACTGACGTCGACGCCGCGGATCCGCTCCAGCGGGATCGTCCGCACCGACCTGCTGATCAGCGACCGGGTGAGTTCCAGCCGGTCACCGGCGACCCGGTAGGTGAAGGTGGCCCAGCGCACGGCCGAGAACGCGACGGAGCCGACGACGCCCAGCGCCGCCCACACGAACGATCTCGGCGAGAACCCGCCGAGGAACAGGACACCGGCCAGCGGCAGGAAGAGCGAGGGCAGCATCCGGATCGGATCGGTCAGCAACACCTTCGGGCTGAGCCGCAGCGACGGCCCCGTCCGGTCGGCCGGGAGAGCGGGATCAGGATGCCGGACGGATCCGGGAGACCCGAGACCAGGCACCGAGGATTCGACGCCCTCCCCCGTCCCACCGACCGAACGAGCAGGGTCGGGATCGGGATTCGGGACGGCCCCGAAACCAGGCACCGAGGATTCGACGCCCTCCGGCGGCTCCGCCGGTGAACGGTCGCTGGAGGATCCGGTCACGTCGCGTCGTCCCTGAGCTCTTCCGCGCGGCGGGCAAGCCCCTCGGCCAGTTCGGCGGCGACCTCGTAGTCAAGGCCCTTGATCGTGGACGAGCCCGCATGGGAGGCGGTGCGGATCTCGACGGTCGCCAGGCCCAGCATGCGCTCGAACCAGCCCTGCGCCTTGTCGACGGTCTGGATCCTGCTGACCGGCACGAACACCCATTCCCTGCTGAGCCATCCGGAACGGGCGTAGACCACGTCCTCGCTGAGCTCCCACCTGTGCACGGCGTACCGCCAGAACGGCTCGACGAGCGTGCCGGGCACCAGTAGCAGCACCATCAGCCACGGCAGCCACCAGACGTTGTCCAGCGCCCATCCGGGCAACCACGACCAGCGACCCTCGTCGATCCACCTCGCCAGGAAGAAAGAGCCACCCACCAGCACAATGGACCAGAGAACCCCCTCCGTCAGCCACAGGGTGACTGCCTTGCGCGAAACCGGATTGGCGGGGGCGCGCAGGGAGACGGCCCTGCGACGCTCGCCCGGCCGACCGGCCGCCGTGGCCTCCTGCGAGGCGGGGCTGGGCTCATCGGCTCGGTCACTCACGCTGTCAGCCTAAACGGTCACGTCCCACGGGGCGCTCCGGCGGCGTGACGCAAAAAGTTCCGCCGCAGCCCGGCGGGCATCGTGGCAGGTCCGGGGGCAGGCGCTCCGACGAGGCGGTTCCCCTTCCCCGATCTGTCATCGCCCGTTTCCCTCCGGCCGGTCCGTGGATCGAAAAAGTGTCGGTGGCGCAGTACATGCTGGAGGCCCGGAGACTACGGAGAGGTATGACCGATGAGCTATGCGATCCAGGCCGAGGGTCTGGTGAAACGCTACGGGGAGACCCGGGCACTGGACGGGGTGGATCTCCTCGTTCCCCAGGGGAGGCTGCTCGGTGTGCTGGGCCCCAACGGGGCGGGCAAGACCACCGCGGTGCGCATCCTGGCGACGTTGCTCCGCCCCGACGCCGGCACCGCCGTCGTCGGCGGCTACGACGTGACGCGCCAGGCCCACCAGGTGCGTTCACTGATCGGCCTGACCGGCCAGTACGCCGCCGTCGACGAGATGCTCACCGGCGTCGAGAACCTGGTGATGATCGGCCGCCTGCTGGGCATGACGCGTGCCGATTCCCGGGCGCGCGCGGGCGAGCTGCTGGAGCGCTTCGACCTGTCCGACGCCGGCGGGCGGGCCGCCAAGACCTACTCCGGCGGCATGCGCCGCCGCCTGGACCTGGCCGCCAGCCTGGTCGGCCGCCCCCAGGTGCTCTTCCTCGACGAGCCCACCACCGGGCTCGACCCGCGCAGCCGCACAGACCTGTGGAGCGTGGTGCGCGGCCTGATGGCCGACGGTGTCACCGTGCTGCTCACCACCCAGTATCTGGAGGAGGCGGACCAGCTCGCCGACGACATCGTCGTCTTCGACCACGGCAGGGTCATCGCCTCCGGCACCTCCGACCAGCTCAAGGCGACCACCGGTGCCCAGGTCCTGGAGGTGCGCCCCTCGCAGGCCGAGCACCTCGATCTGGTCGGCAAGGTGCTGGCCGACGTGCTGGGCGAGATTCCCGACCTCAGCGGGGGCAGGGCCACCGCCTCCGTCCACGACCCCGCCGCCGTCCCCGTGATCGTGCGCCGTCTGGACGAGCAGGGTGTCATCGCCTCGGAGCTCGCGCTGCGCAAGTCCAGCCTGGACGAGGTGTTCCTGGCCATCACCGGCCACCGGCCCGAGGACGAGGAGACCCCCGACAAGGAAGAGGCATTCGCATGACCACGCTGACGACGACCATCCCGCAGATGGCCGCCAAGCGCGTCACTCCCCTGGCCACGCTGCAGCAGACCATGACACTGGCCTGGCGCAGCCTGGTTCAGATCAAGCACAACCCGTGGGAGCTGCTGGATCTGAGCATCCAGCCCATCATGTTCCTGCTGCTGTTCACCTACGTCTTCGGCGGCGCCATCTCCGGATCCACCGGCGACTACCTGCAGTTCGCCCTGCCCGGCCTGCTCGTGCAGAACGCTCTGTTCTACACGCTCTCCACCGCTATCGGCCTCAACACCGACATCACCAAGGGCGTCTTCGACCGGCTGCGGAGCCTGCCCATCGCCCGCACCGCGCCCCTGTCCGGGCGCATCATCGCCGACACCGCCAAGCAGGTGTGGGCCTTCGCCCTGCTGGTCGGCTTCGGCATGGTGCTGGGTTTCCGGGTCACCACCAGTTTCTTCGGGCTGCTGGGTGCCCTGGCGCTGCTCGTCGTGGTCGCCCTGGCCATGTCCTGGATGTCGGTGCTGATCGGGTTGAAGGCCTCCAGCCCCGAGAAGGTGCAGATGATCGCCTTCTCCACGATGATGCCGCTGACCTTCACCAGCAGCGCCCTGGTGCCCTCCGCCACCTTCCCGTCCTGGCTGAAGACCTGGTCCGACCTCAACCCCGTCACGCACCTGGCGGACGCCATCCGCGGCCTGCTCATCGGCGGC
This sequence comes from Streptosporangium sp. NPDC002544, assembly GCF_040295965.1. Classification (NCBI taxonomy): domain Bacteria; kingdom Bacillati; phylum Actinomycetota; class Actinomycetes; order Streptosporangiales; family Streptosporangiaceae; genus Streptosporangium; species Streptosporangium sp. NPDC002544. The sequence goes on from NZ_JBEOWJ010000009.1 coordinate 195,235, forward strand.
GACGTCACCAGGGCCGCGCTCTTCTCGCTGCTCTGGGCCGCCGGTTTCGCCGTGGTCTTCGCCCCTCTGGCGATCCGCGCGTTCCGCAGCCGCGTCTAGGCGCCCTGCCCCTGAAGTGCCCCCTGAGTGCCCCTGGGTCCTCTCCGCCCAGCGCGGCCGGGCGATGCCTCGCCGCGTTGGGCGTACTCCGGGGCGGCTCTCCCCGAGAGGCTCCAGACAGGCCGCTGCACGAAGTTTCCGCCGGGGCCTAGGAAACCGGTCCGGCTGGATCCGGCAGGGGCGGGGCGGCCCGCTGGAGGGGCGTCTCGGGGGCACGGCCGCCACGGGCGCTCCAGCCGTCGCAGATGTTCCAGGCGTCACGGCCGACGGAAACGGCCAGACATGACCGGCGAGCGACGGTCAGGGGACGGCGAAACCAGTTTGATGTTAACTCTCGCCCCTTCCGTCCCTCGATTTTGCCCGTTTTTCGGCCTTTTCCCCCCCGCGGAACCTCGCGATCCGGTCTGCGCATCTTCCAGACCCGCGTAGCATCATCGGGCATGGGGCAGCCAAACATGTCTACGCGCCGCCCGCGGCTCATCTCGGGAATGGCGATCGCCGCGGCGCTCGTCGTCGCGTCCTCGGGTTGTGGGATGGCTAGCGGCATGGCCTCGACGGAGAGATCTCAGCTGGAGCCGATCAGCGTCTCCAGCCCCCGGGTCAGAGACGGCGGCCCCCTGCCGTCCGACTATTCATGCAAGGGTTCGGCCGGTAATCCCCCGTTGCGCTGGTCTCGCGTGCCCGAGGGCACGAAGTCCGTCGCGATCGTGGCGGACAGCAACTCCCGGACGGGCGGCGAGGTGCACTGGGTCGTTTTCGACATCGACCCCCGCACCAACGAACTACCTGAGGGCGGCGTCCCGGTGGGAGCCGTGGAGGGAAGCACGACGAACGGCAAGGTGGGCTATAGCCCCCCGTGCGGCGTCCAGGAGAACTATCGTTTCACTGTCTACGCGCTCGACGGCAAGGTCGATCTTCGCAAGGGAGCCTCCCTTGACCAGACCTTGAGGAGCATCGCGGACAAGACGATCGCCTGGGGACGGCTCACCGCGGCGCACATCGAGTGACTGGCCAAACACCGGAGGTAGTAATGGTTACCAATTCTTCACTTAGGGTGTGACAACGCTCATAGTGGTCCGACACAATCAGATCCAATGTCCAAGCGCAGGTGATGCATGGGGGAAGGTCGCGTCGATGGCCGCGCGACCTCACCGGCGCCGCTGTAAGGCCATGGCCTTGAGGGTGGTGCAATGATCGCGGTCGTAGTAAGCCTGGTCGCCGTCGTGCTCCTCGTGCTCGTCGTCGTGGCACTGGGAATGCGGTCGATGAACCGCAGGGAGAGCGCGCTCCCCGCGGAACGTCTGCGGGAGATGGCGGAGAAGGAGGCGCTGACTCCGACCATGTCCAGCGACGACTTCGCCACCAGAGAACCAAAGATGAACCACTTCACCCCCGACCTGACACCGTTCGACGAGCCGAAGCCGCCACGCCAGCCGCGGCCGCCGAGCTCCCGGGGCAAACGCGGGCTGAACGAGTTCGGCCAGGTGGACGACTACGACGACGACTACTGGACACGGCTCCAGGCTGACGAGGGCGGTTTCGGAGGGCCCTTGGCAGCTCAGATGGGCGCGAGCCGTCCCGTCGACCAGGAGAACCAGCAGGTCGACGCCGAGGCGACGACAGTGCAGGCACCGCTCCCGACCAGGCCCCAGCCGCCTCGCGGCGCCCCGCAACCCCCCGCTCCCCGACCGGCCAGGCCGGCTCCCGAGCCGGCCGTCGCCTCCGCCTCGCTGCCCTCCGGCCTCGACGACCTCATCGCCCCGGTCCAGCCGAACCCCGCTCCCACCGCGGCGTCACTCGCCGAGCAGCGGACCGTGACGTTCGCGGCTCCCACTCCCGGCACCTTCGGTGACGCCCGTCCCTCGCGGGCGAGTTCTCGCCGCGGCGGGAACCGGGCACCCTCGCAGCCGTCGCCCCAGCCCGTCCAGGGCAACGGCGCCCCCTCCCGGCCCGACCCGCTGAACGACCCGCTCGCCGGCCCGTACCCTCGCCGCGGCGCGAGCTCCCGGCCCAGCGGCAGCGGCTCGTCCGGTGCCCGTCCGGGCAACGGTGGGCCGCCCGCCTCGATGCCCCCCATGGGTCCCACGACCAGCGGCGGCTTCCCCGCCACGCCCGCGCCCGCACCCGACCCGCTCGCGGCTTCCTACCGCACCCCGGCGCAGCCGCCCAAGAGCAACCTGGCGGACAACCCGTGGGCACAGGCCACGAGCCCGACGTCGGGTGGCTGGCCGGCGGCGAACACCGCCGACATCCTCGACGACCCTGCCCCGTCCTACTCCTCGTACCAGACGCCGGTCTACGGCGCTCCGCCCGCGGGCTCGTACGAGGTCAGTTCGGGCTGGGCCACCATCGACGACGACGCGATCACCGGTCCGAGCCCGGCGATCTCCGCCTCCACCGGCCCCTCCCGGGCCTTCCCCCCCGCCCAGGACCGCCCGGCCGACCCGCGGGGCGGGACGACCGGCGGGTACGGCTACGAACCCCAGCCCGCCACCCCGGCCAGCCCGGTCGCGTGGCCGGAGCCCGGCGCTCCCAACGGGAGCGACGGCGCGAGCTGGCCGAGCTACGGCGAGCTCTACGGCACCGCCCCCGAGACCGCGACCACTCCCGCCGAGGGACGAGGCCGGGGCGGCTCGCGGGGCAACCACCATCGGGCGGCCCAGGAGCCCGACTACCCCGACTATTACCGCTGATTCTCCCCGTCCTCCGTAAAAGCCCACGGTAAACGCCCGGCCGATGAGGCGCGGCCCCGTAGGGTCTGCACATGGAGACGGACACGAAGAGCGACGGTTTGACCACGGTGGGTCGCATCGCCTCCGTACTGCGGTACGACCTACCCGCATCCCTGGTGGTCTTCCTGGTGGCCCTGCCCCTCTCACTGGGCATCGCGGTCGCCTCGGGAGCACCACTGGCGGCGGGGCTCATCGCCGGTGTGGTGGGCGGCGTGGTGGCGGGCCTGCTGGGCGGCTCCGTCGTCCAGGTGAGCGGGCCCGCCGCGGGGCTGTCCCTGGTGGTCGCCGATCTGGTGATGCGATACGGCTGGCGGGCCACCTGCATGATCACCTTACTCGCGGGCGTCCTGCAGCTGCTGCTGGGCGTCTGCCGGGTCGCCCGCTCGGCGCTGGCGGTCTCGCCCGCCGTGGTGCACGGCATGCTCGCCGGGGTGGGCGTGGTGATCGCCCTCGCCCAGCTGCACGTGGTGCTCGGCGGGAACCCGCAGCGCTCCGCGATCGAGAACCTGATCGAGCTGCCCCAGCAGATCATCCACAACCACACGCACGCGGTCTTCGTCGGCCTGCTGACCATCACGGTCCTGGTCGCCTGGACCCGTCTGCCGGCACGGGTGCGGGTTTTCCCCGCGCCGCTGGCGGCCCTGCTCGCCGCCTCGGTGACCGCCTGGGCGCTCGGCTGGGAGGTCACCCGGATCGACCTGTCCGCCAGCCTGGACTCCTGGGCCACCCCGCTCTGGCCCACGGGTGACTGGCACGGGATCATCGCCGCGGTACTGATCGTGGCGCTGCTGGCCGGGGTGGAGTCGCTGCTCTGCGCGGTGGCCGTCGACAAGCTGCACGAGGGCAGGCGTTCCGACCTCGACAGGGAGCTCATCGGCCAGGGCGTGGCCAACATGGTGACCGGCACGCTGGGCGGCCTGCCCGTGGCCGGGGTCATCGTCCGCAGCACCACCAACGTCAGGGCGGGAGCGCGCAGCCGCTGGTCCACGATCCTGCACGGCGTGTGGATCCTGCTGTTCGCGGTCGGCCTGGGGTGGATGATCGCCCTGATCCCGATGGAGGCGCTGGCCGCGCTGCTGGTCTTCATCGGCGTGCAGATGGTCAACATGGGACATCTGCGTAACCTGCGCGGCCACAGCGAGGTGCCGGTGTACGTCGTCACGATGGCCGGGGTGGTACTGCTCGGCCTCGCCGAGGGAGTGCTGGTCGGCCTCGGCCTCGCCGCGCTGTTCGCGCTGCGCCGCCTCACCCGGGTGACCGTGCGGGCCACCGCCGAGCCGGACGGCCGCTGGCACGTGGTGATCGGCGGCTCGCTGACCTTCCTGGGGGTGCCCACGCTCACCTCGGAGTTGCGGGCCATCCCGGCCGGCGCCTCGGTCGACCTCGACCTGAACATCGACTTCATGGACAACGCGGCCTTTGAGGCCATCCACGACTGGCGGCACGAGCACGAGCGCGGCGGCGGGAACGTGGACATCGACGAGATCCACGACGAGTGGTACGCCATGGCGGCCAGCGGCGCCCGGGTGTTCCCCGCCAAGACCCCGCCCCTGGCACCCGACCGGTGGTGGCTGCCCTGGTCCCACCGGCGGAGCGGGCGGCGCTCGGCCCGCCATCCGCTGGTCGCCACCCGGCACGCGCCCCGCGGCGGCAGTCCCGCCGTGCCCGACCTGCTGGCCGGGGCGCGGGAGTTCCACCAGCGCACGGCACCGCTGGTCCGTCCCCTCCTGCACGGGATGGCCCGTGGGCAGGAGCCCTCGCATCTCTTCATCACCTGCGCGGACTCCCGCATCGTGCCGAACCTGATCACCGCCAGCGGCCCGGGAGACCTGTTCACCCTCCGCAACCTCGGCAACCTGGTGCCCCGGCTGGGTTCCGTGCCGGCGGACGACTCGGTGGCCGCGACGATCGAGTACGCGACGGACGCGCTCAACGTCCGCACCATCACGGTCTGCGGGCACTCGGGGTGCGGGGCGATGACCGCCCTGCTCAGCGGGGGTGAGAAGGCGGTGGGTCTGCCGGCGCTGGGCCGCTGGCTACGCCACGGCAACCACACCCTGGCACGATTCATCGCGGGCGAGAGCGCCGGCGACGACGAGGGCCCGCTGGACCGCCTCTGCCGGGTCAACGTGATCCAGCAACTGGAGAACCTCCGGACCTACCCGCAGGTGGATCGGCTGTTCCGCGCCGGGCACCTGGAGCTGGTCGGCATGTACTTCGACATCGGCACCGCCCGGGTGCACCTGCTGGAACATCCCCCGATCGCGAGCCGTCCGCTGTGAGCGGATGGCTTGCGCTACGGGTGAAAGCCTGTGGTCCCGTATCCGCCGGGCGCCAAGAATGAGGCGCTATGAGGATTCTGATCATGGGTGGTTCGGTTTTCCTGGGCCGGGCGATCACCCAGGAGGCGCTGCGGCGCGGGCACGAGGTCACGACGTTCAACCGGGGTCGCAACGGGGTCGACCTGGTGGGCGTGGAGGCGGTCAAGGGCGACCGTGAGGTGCCGGAGGACCTGGATCGCCTGGTGGCGGGCCGGGAGTGGGACGCCGTCATCGATGTCCACGGGCAGGTCCCGAGGGTCGTCGGCGAGTCGGTGCGGAGGCTCGCCGGCCGGGCGGGCAGCTACGCGTACATCTCCAGCATCTCGGCTCTCTCCGACTTCCCCGAGCGGGAGTGCGACGAGAGCTCACCGCTCTTCGAGTGCGCGCCGGACGCGGGTCCCGAGGACGGTCACTACGGCATGCTCAAGGCGGGCTGCGAGCGGGCGGTGGAGGAGGGCTTCGACGGCAACGTACTGATCATCCAGCCGGGTCTCATCCTGGGCCCGTACGAGAACGTGGGCCGCCTGCCCTGGTGGCTGGACCGGATCTCCCGGGGCGGGCGGGTGCTGGCCCCGGGAGACCCGAACCGGGCGATGCAGGTCATCGACGTCCGTGACATCGCCGCGTTCGTCCTCACCCACGCCGAGGCCGGGACCGCCGACCGCTTCCTCACCGGCGGGGTGCGCGGCAACACCACCTACGGTGACTGGCTGGCCGAGTGCCGCGCGGTGACCGGTTCGGACGCCGAGTTCGTCTGGGCCGACGACCGCTTCCTGCTCGATCGGAAGGTGTCGCCGTGGACCGAGTTCCCGATCTGGGCTCCCGACGGCCCCGAGTTCGCCGGGGTCTGGTCGTCCTCGTCGGCGAAGGCCATCGCGGCCGGGCTGACCTGCCGCCCGGTCGCCGAGACCGTACGCGACACCTGGGCGTGGCTGCGTGACGTCCCGCCGGGGGAGCGCGCGTTCCGCGGGCACGGCATCGATCCGGAGAAGGAGGCCGCGATCCTGGCCGAGTGGGCATAGGGATTCCCGGTCACCACGATCCGCCCGCGGCAGGGGTGTATTTCTACGCAGACGCCGGATCGGCCGGCGCATAGGGTCGTGGCCGTCCGGCTCCGTCCCCCGAACGCCGGACAGCGGTCCACGCTCCCGGGGCCGAGGGTGGAGGGCTGCCGATGGAGTACCCACAAAAAGACTAACCGGGTACTTCGGCCGTCCAGAACTTCCCAACACCCGGAGGCGATCGCATGCCCGCACGTAGACGAGCCAAAATCTACGTGCGGGTGTCCGCCGTCGTGGGGCGGACGGAACTCCACTCCCCCGAAATCCAGATCGACGCCTGCGAGCAGTGGAATTCTTCCTCACCCGGGTTGCCGTCGACCGGGTCGTTCTCCCGTTCCCAGTCGGTGACGAACCTACCGAATGCGACCAGGCGGAACCGGTCAACCATCACCGTCTCCTTGACCCGAGCGCCGGGCCATCAAGGCCTGGGTCCTATCCCGGCGAAGAGGGCCTCGATCACGCGGTCGACGTACTCGTGCGTCAGTGGTTCTTGGATGATCAGGGCCCGGAAGTACAACGGACCCGACAGGATGTCCATCGCCAGATCCAGGTCGAAGTCGGGCGACAGTTGACCTTGATCGCGGGCCACCTTCAGCCGGGCGACGGTCTTCTCCGCCTGTGGGGTGATGAAGTGGTCGTTGAGCGCCGCCGCGACCTGAGGATTGAGCAGGGCCTCAGCGATCAGGGCCCGATACAAGGGACCCACGGGGGGCCGGTCCAGTAGATCGATGGCCGCGTGGATCTGCTGGCGCAGGTCGGCGATGAGGTCGCCGGTGTCGGGGTAGTCCAGGGCAGGACCGTTCAACAACATGAGCGAGTCGAGGAACAGGGCTCCCTTGGACGACCAGCGGCGGTAGATCGTGTGCTTGCCGACGCCGGCGCGGGCCGCGACCGCTTCGATGCTGAGTTTGGCGTAGCCGATCTCCTGGCCCAGCTCCAGCGTGGTCCGCATGATGGCCTCGGTCCGGTCGGCACTGCTGCTGCGCTTGTCAGTCATCTCACCACCGTAATGGAACGGCACGTGCCGTATTGACAATGGGGGCCGCCCTCCAGCATGCTTCACAGTCGGCACGGCACGTGCCGTACCATAATAGGAGGGACGCTGTGGGAGCACCAAGCGCAGACCTGGCGCTTCGGCTCGACGGTCTGACCAAGACGTTCGGCCGCAAGCCGGTGGTCGACCACATCGAGTTGGAGGTGCGACGCGGATCGTTCTTCGGTCTGGTCGGCCCCAACGGAGCGGGCAAGACCACCTTGTTGTCGATGGCGGTGGGCCTGCTTCGCCCCGACGGCGGACGGGCCGAGATCTTCGGCCTCGACGTATGGGCCGACGCCCCCCAGGCCAAGAAACTGATCGGTGTGCTGCCCGATGGGCTGTCCATGCCCGAGCGGCTGACCGGCCGCGAGCTGCTGCGCTTCACCGGCCTGCTGCGTGGCATGGACCTTAAGGAGGTCGAGCGGCGGGCGGGTGAGCTGCTGGAGATTCTGGAATTGGACGCAGCCGAGCGCACCCTGGTCATGGAGTACTCCACCGGCATGCGCAAGAAGATCGGCCTGGCCACGGCGTTGTTGCACGCCCCGAAGCTGCTGGTGCTGGACGAGCCGCTGGAGGCGGTCGATCCCGTCTCAGCCGCCACGATCAAGGTGATCTTGCAGCGGTTCGTGCGCGGCGGCGGCTCGGTGGTGTTCTCCAGCCACGTGATGGCCGTGATCGAGCAGTTGTGCGACCACGTGGCGGTGATCGACTCCGGCCGGGTCGTGGCCTCGGGACCGCTGCAGGCCGTGCGGTCGGGCCGGAGTTTGGAAGAGCGGTTCGTGAGCCTGGTCGGCGGCCAGATCCCCGAGGTGGGTGAGCTGGCGTGGTTGTCCTCCTGATCAAAATGAAGCTGGCCGTGCTGCGGAACTCCATGACCGGCCAGCGCGCCGCCCAGATGGTCACCGGCGCCCTGGCCGGACTGGCCCTCGCGACGGGCCTGATCGTGCTCGCGGGGCGCGACTATCCGGTCGCGTCGCTGCCGTTCGACCTGCTCGGCGCGGGTTTCGCCCTGTGGACCGCCGGCTGGCTGCTGGGCCCCGCGCTTTTGGGCGGCGGCGATGAGACGCTGCGCCCCGAGCATTTCTCGCTGCTGTCGTTCACCCCGCGCCATCTCGCGGCCGGGCTGACGGGGGCCGCCTTCATCGGTGTCGCCCCCGTCGTCACGCTCGTAGCCTTCGCCGCGCTCGTCGTGCTGGCCGTCAAGGCCGAACTTGGCATGGCGGCCACAGCGGTCGGCGTGCTCGCCATCGCCCTCCAACTGGTGTTGTGCGTGCTGGCCTCCCGGCTGGTCACCGCGGCGCTCGGCCAGGTCATGCGGTCCAAGACGGGCGCCGCGCTGGCCGCTCTCATCAGCGCCGCCATCCTGGCCGCCCTGCACTCCAGCTGGGTGCTGTCGCCTCTCGTGCAGGCCGCCCTGCGCACCGGCTTCCCCGGCTCCTTCTCCACCTGGGTCAGGGCGCTACCCTCCGGCTGGGGCCTGGTCGCCGTGCGGGCGGCCGGGCAGGGCCAGTGGCTCACGGCGGCCGCCGCCCTGGCGGGGCTCGCCGTACTCAGCGTTGTCTGTTTGTACGGTTGGGCCGTCTTGCTAAAGCGGCGGCTGACCACCCGGCGCGCGAGCGGACGCCCGGCCCGGGACGCTTCTGGCGGGTGGGCGCGGGGCCCGGTGACCGCAGTCGCCGCCAGGGAACTGCGCACCTGGTCCAGAGACCTGCTGCGCTTCCACTACCTGTGCTTCGCCCTGTGCTACGCGCTGGTGTTCTGCCTGCTGCCGCTGGCCGTCGGCGCACCGGTCTTCCTGCCCTGGAGCGGCCTGGTCTTCGCCCTGTGGACCGCCGCCATCTCCGCCAACCTGTACGGCGAGGACGGCACCGAGCTCTGGGGCAAGATGATGATCCCCGGCGCCGCGCGCCACGACATCCACGGCCGTCAGCTCGCCTGGCTCATGGTTACGGCACCGCCGACCATCGTCCTCACCCTCGCCGCGCTCGCCCTCACCGGCCAGTACGACCTGTGGCCGTGGCTGGCCGCGCTCGTGCCCGCGCTGCTGGGCGGTGGGGCGGGTGTGACCGTGCTGGTGTCGGTCCTGCGGCCGGTGCCCATGATCGACCCGCACCGCAGAGGCGGTAACCTCCTGGAGAACGGCACCGACTTCACCCAGGTACTGCTGGTGCTGATCCTCACCGCAGCGGCGGCCGCCCCCGCCTACTTCGCGGTATGGCTCGGCCCCGCCTGGGCGGGAGCGGCCGTGGGTCTGATCAGCGGTGCCGTGCTCGCCTGGCTGCTGGGTCATCTGGCCGCCGCCAGACTCCGGTCGAGCGCGCCCGAACTGCTCCTGCACCTGCGAACCGGTGTCCCGCCCAAGCGGACACGACCGGCCCGTCGCCCGCTCCCGGCTCTGGAACCGGGCAGGCCGCACCTGCCCAAGCCCGACCTCGGCTTGGAAAGGCTCGGCCTCGACCTGGCCCCCGCGGGCCGGCGTACCTACGTCATCGTGAGCCTGACCCTGTGCTGGGTGCCCCTGGCGGCCCAGGGCATCGTGCCCGCGCTCATGCTGACCACCGGCCAGGTCACCCGATCGTGGTTCCTGGCCCTGCACCTACCGCAGCATCTCCAATGGCCCACCATCATCGCCATGATCGTCCTCGGGCTCGTCCTGCTGACCACCGGACTGGGCATCGGCCTCTACTACCTGGCCAAGTCATGGCGAGACGGCATCGAACCTGATGGCGGCCCGTGACAGTCGCCTTTCCAGCAGCGGGCCTCATCACACAGAGTTACTGATCACTCCTAACGAGTCCGTCACTCCGGCAGACTCGTTATCAGGAGGCGGATCTAGGCCCTGAGCTGGTGTTAGCGCACCGCTCAGGGCCGTTTTGTTTGGAGCACCGGCACTCGGCGAGCATCGGCGTGGGTGAGTCTTTTAATCCGCCCTACGGATACCGTCCTCCACCCACCCCTTCACCCGTGCCATGTCACGCGCGGCGGGTGTGCCTCATCGTCCAGTTGGTCTCCCAGGTCTTCTCCCCGTCCGCGGAGAACGCCTGCTCCCACAGGGCCGAGGTCGGCGTGATCTCCGACCACGTGTACCGCATCCGGACGGGCGTACCCTCGTGGGTTTCGTCGCCGTGGAACACGCCCTTCCCGTCGGCGAACCTGCCGAAGACGGGATTGTGCAGAACTCCGGTCTCGCTGTTGATCCAGTAGATCGCCCACAGTTCACGTTTGACGTCAAAGGTCCGTATCGACACCCCCTTGAAGCCCTTCGTGGGGAAGGTGATCTCGTCGAAGACGCCCGCGCCGTCGAAGAAACCGCGGCAGACGGCGACGCTGGGAAACTCCTCCCACTCATCGCCTCCGCTCAGCGGTTTGAGGAGCCTGCGGTTGTCTATGTCCCAGGTGCCGTGCAGGAAGTCGAAATCACTGTTCATGCTGAGATATTAGAGCCGCCCCCTAACATTCCCTGTCAATCGGGCAGAGAGATTTCCTGCCCGCGCGGGCGTTGCGTGGCCCTCGCATGCGGGGTACCGTCACGGCCCTCAGGATCCGTTTTTCCATACGACATCCGGCATAGCGACATTTTCCGCTCGCCGGGGCATATAACTCAGGCCGCCACATACGCATACGGCACGGAGGTCAACGATGGCTGGGTGGCACGCGTTACGGGAGGAACTGGTCTCGCGGGTACGTACCCGGGGGATCAGTCAGGTCGTGGCCGACGCGTTTCGGACGGTGCCACGGCACGTGTTCCTGCCCGAGCTTCCCGCGCAGACCGTCTACCAGGACGACGCCATCGTGACCAAGCGCGACGCGGACGGCCGCCCGATCAGTTCCTCCTCGCAGCCGGCGATCATGGCTCTGATGCTGGACCAGCTCGGGGTGGAGCCGGGGCAGCGCGTGCTGGAGATCGGCACCGGAACCGGCTACAACGCCGCGCTCCTCGCCCATCTGGTGGGGCCGGAGGGCCAGGTCGTGAGCGTCGACATCGACCCCGAGCTGGTCACGCTCGCCGGGGAGCACCTGGCGGTCGCGGGACACCCCGAGGTGAGGCTGGTGTGCGCCGACGGATCCGAGGGATTCCCGCCGGGGGCGCCCTACGACCGGGTGATCGCCACCGTCGGTGTGTGGGACCTGGCACCGGCCTGGCTTGACCAACTCGGGCCCGGCGGGCGCCTCGTGGCCCCGCTGGACCTGCGGGGGGTGCAGCGCTCGGTGGCGATGGAGCGAGCGGACGGGCACTGGACGAGCCGCTCGGTGCTGCCCTGCGGGTTCATGCGGATGCGCGGCCCCTTCGCGGGCCCCGAGACGACGCTGGTACTGGACCGCGAGTCCGACCTGACGATCTCGCTGCCCGAGGCGAGCGAGATCGGTGACGTGCTGGCGGCGCTCGACGGGCCCGTGGTCGAGCTCTCCACCGAGATCAGCGTCGGCTTCTCCCAGCTCCTCGACGGGCTGAGCCTCTGGCTGGCGGTGCACGAGCCCCGCTGGTGCACCATGTCGGAGGCGCGGCCCGGCTGGCTGGCCTCGCCCCCGCTCGACCTGACCGGGTTCCGGATGGCCGTCGGGATCGTCGAGCGCGACAACCTCTGCATGCTGGAGCCGTCGCCGGACGGCACCCTGATCGCTCGCGGCCACGGGCCGGACCGGCTGCGGCTCGCGGGCGAGCTGGTCGCTCACGTCCAGGCGTGGGACATGGCGGACCGCCCCATGACGACCGGACTCCGTATCGACGCCTACCTGGGTGACCCGCCGCGCGGCGGCCTGCTCCTCCGCAAGCACCACACCACCCTGGCCCTGTCGTGGCAGGATTCGTAGCGGGTCGCCGTCAGCGCGTGTGGCGCCGGCCGTCGCTTCGATCGCGGCGGAGCCGCCCTCAACTCTTCTGCAGGATCTGCGCGATCGTCGCGATGGCGTGGCGGCCCTCGGGGACCGGGGTCAGGACGTAGACGTGAAAGGCGCCCCGCACGACGTGCAGGTTCACCTGCACGTCGTGCGGGGCGCGCTCCCGCAGGAGCAGGGCGTCGGGATAGAGCACGTCGTGCGTGCCCACGAAGAGCTCGACCGGCGGCAGGCCGGCCAGATCACCGTGGACGGGGCTCAGCCGCGGGTCGCGCGGATCGTCCCCCGCGGCCCAGGCACGCCCGGCCTCGATCAGGCCGACGCTGCTGAGCCATGGATCGCGCCGTTCGACGACGGGGATGTCGGGGTGGGACATGGTGATGTCCAACCACGGTGACAGCAGGATCAGTCTGCCGGGCCGGGGCAGCGCGGAGGCGGCCAGGTCCTGCGCCAGGGCCAGCGCCAGACCGCCTCCGGCCGAGTCTCCGGCGAGGAAGACAGCCTCCGCCTCGCAGGTCTGTAGCAGGTCGCGGTAGACAGCGGTGAGGAAAGGAAAGGCTTCGCGGTGGGTGTGCCGGGGAGCCAGTCCGTAGATGGGCACCTCCACCCGCATCCCGGCATCGGCGAGTGCGAAGACGAAGCTCCAGTGCTCTTTGGTGATCTCATCGATGTAGGCGCCGCCGTGCAGGTAGATCACCGCTTTGGCCGGGGCCGGGACCGAGCGCGGGATCACGGTGTAGCAGTCGAACCCCTCCAGGCTGCGCCGGTGCACCCGGTGCCGTGCGGCCGCCCGGGCCGGGGGAGCCGGATCGGCCTTGACTGCGTTGATCGCCTTGCGGGCCCGCTCGGCGGTGGCCATGCGCGGCTTGTACAGCCCGCGCAGCAGCACCGACAGGACCCTCATCTGCACGCTCATCACGCCTCCTGCGGAGCCTGCGGCTCATTCATGACAGGCTTCATGTCCGTCCCTTGCCGACGCGCCGGCCGCCACCCGCGATCGGGCCTGCCCATGGGGTACGCGGCACGTCGTCCACCACCTGCACACTGCGCGGCACCTTAGTATCCGGCCGGCGTGGTACGACGAATACTGGAATCCGCCTGCCGATAGGGGCACGGTTCGGGCGACGTCCACAACCTCCGCGTCCCGGGTACACGGGTGACGTCACGACCGCGCATGGAACGCGCCAATCAGCTGTGTGGTTGAAACGTACATTAAATAGTTAAGTAGAACATATGTCGCCAAAAGGCGATCCACTCGGTTCAGCTGCGATTTTCGTACTTAACTCACTCTTTACCGATCAGTACTGATCGCCGACTCCAGACATCACACCTGTGACGATCTACCATGACACTCAACCTTGACAAAAGGTTAAACAAGGACACGGGCCGTCGTGTCATCGAACCGTACGGAGCGAGGGTGGAATGTGGCCCGGCGATGCCGTGTGGAAACAACGGATACGCGGCGCCATGAAAATCAGGGGTGATTCCATGCAGATCAACCGATTCAACGGGCCGGTGCTCTCGCTCTTCCGCATCGTGACAAGTCTTCTCTTCCTGTGCCACGGCCTGGCGTCGATGTTCGGCGTCTTCGGCGGCAACCGCGGCACCGGCCAGGCCCTCGCGTTCGGCGCCTGGCCAGGCTGGTGGGCCGCACTCATCCAGGTGGCCTGCGGCGGGCTCGTCCTCGCCGGGTTCCTCACTCGTGTCAACGCGACGCTCGCGTCAGGCTCGATGGCCTACGCGTACTTCGTGGTGCACCTGCCGCAGGACTTCATGCCGTTGCGCAACGGCGGCGAGCTCGCGGCGCTGTTCTGCTGGTCGTTCCTGATCATCGCCGTGCTCGGCCCCGGCCCCTGGGCGATCGACACCCTGCTCCGGCGCCGCCGCGGCGCCTCGGCCGTCCCCCGTCAGATCCACGCCCCCGCGCACGCCGAGGGAACCTGACCAGCACCTTTTCCCAGGAGCGTACCGGAGCCCTGGGCGCCGATCCGGCGCCTGGGGCTCTCTCACGTTCCGGCGGCTCAGGGGGCGTCACCGAGGCCCGGCCTCCCGCGGCGGAACGGGAATTTCGCGCTGTTCTTCATTGCTCCAGCCGGATTTGGAAAAGCCCAGGTCAGCGTGGAGAACCCGGTTCGGGCGGGTGCCGGAAAGGACCTTTCACCGATCCGAGGGAACGCGAGTTTTCGCAGGTCAGAGCAAATGTGAATGTACGTTTCACGTTTGCCTGATCCGGATCGCGTGGGTAAAGATGAATCATCTCCAGCCGGACCCCCGACCAGGGGTTTCTTCGGCATGCCACCAACCGACCACCCCGAGGAGGGGACGATGATCCATGCCCGAGGGCTGACCCGGCGATTCAAGGTCGGAAAAGGAGGCGTCGACGCCGTGCGCGGTCTCGACATCGATGTGGAGGCGGGTCAGTTGGTGGCCTTCCTCGGTCCGAACGGCGCGGGGAAGTCCACCAGCCTGCGCATGCTGACCTCCCTGCTCCCGCCGACGTCGGGAACCGCGACCGTGGCGGGCCGCGATGTCGTGTCGGATCCGGCCGGGGTCCGCGCCCGCATCGGCTACGTCGGCCAGAAGAGCAGCGCGGGTGAGAACTTCCGCGTCCGCGACGAGTTGGTGACCCAGGCGCGCTGCTACGGGCTGCGGCGGGCCGAGGCGCGGCGGCGGGCCGACGAGGTCCTCGGCCTGCTGGACCTGGAAGCGCTGGCCACCCGGAGGCCCGGCACCCTCTCCGGCGGCCAGCGCCGCCGTCTCGACATCGCCCTGGGCCTCATCCACCGGCCCGGCCTGCTGTTCCTGGACGAGCCCTCGACCGGCCTCGACCCGCAGAGCCGCGCCAACATCTGGGAACACATCCTGCGGCTGCGCGAGGAACACGGCACGACCCTCTTCCTGACCACTCACTACCTGGAGGAGGCCGACACCATGGCCGAACGGGTGGTGATCATCGACCACGGCCGGATCATCGCCGACGGAACCGCCGAGCAGTTGAAGGGCGAGCTGGCCGGTGACCGCGTCACGGTCACCGTCCACGACGAGCCGGGGGCGGCGAGGGCCGCCGAGGTCGCCGCGCGGATCGCGGGATCGGACGCGGTCACCGTCGACGGGAGGACGGTACGGCTGCGGGTGCCCCACGCGGGCAGGGCACTGCCGGAGTACCTGCGCTCCCTGGAGGTCTCGGGGGTGAAGGTCGCCACCGCGGAGACCTCCCGGCCCACGCTGGACGACGTGTTCCTCGCGCTGACCGGCCGCAGCCTGCGCGAGAGCGACGAGAACCACGGGACCGCCCCGCACGACGCCTGACCGTCGGCGCCGCCCCCTCGCACTGACCGGCCTCGCACTGAACGGCCACGCCCCGCGCAACACCTGGCCATCGGCGACATGCCCCTCCCCCACCGGCAAGAAAGGTCACCCCCGTGAGCGTACGACTCTTCCTCCGTGACACCTCGACCGTGTTCTCCCGCGAGTTCGTCCCCGTGTTGCGTGAGCCCCTCGGCCTCCTCTTCACCATGGGGCAGCCACTGCTCTTCCTCTTCCTGTTCGGTCCGCTGCTCGCCGGAACGCAGAGTTTCGAGGGCCAGGGATCGCCGTGGCAGTGGTTCGTGCCCGGCATTCTGATCATGATGTGCCTGTCCGGGCCGATGATGGCCGGCTACTCGCTGCTGGTGGAGCTGATCGGCGGCTCGATGGAGCGCATGCTGGTCACCCCGCTGAACCGCACGGCGATGCTGGTCGGCCGGACGATGAAGGAGTTCGTGATCCTGCTGGCCCAGGCCGCGCTGATCATCGTGCTCGCGGTGCCGCTGGGCTTCCGCCCGCACCTGCCGGGGGTGCTGACCGGGCTGGCGATACTGGTCGTGTTCGGGATCGGCCTGGGATCGCTCTCCTTCGTCCTCGCGATCGCGTCCAGACCGAGCGGCAACCTGTTCTACGGGGTCACCCAGCTGGTGCTGTTCCCGCTGATGCTGCTCTCCGGCGTGCTGCTGCCGATGGACTTCGGCCCGGCGTGGCTCCAGGCGGTCGCCGCGCTGAACCCGGTCACCCACATCGTCGAGGCGGAGCGGGCACTGTTCTCCGGTCGTTTCGCGGACACCTCGGTGCTGTACGGGACGCTCTGGGCCTGCGTCGTCGCCGCGGTGGGCCTGGCCATGGGCACCAGGGCGATGCGCCGCGGCATCTGACACAGCGCCCTCGGAAGCGGGCGCGTGTCCGGCCGCCCCTCTGGACCGGCGCGGAAAAGACCGAACACCCCGCTCCCGAGAAGGCGAGCGGGGTGTTCGCGTGCGCGACTACCTGGGGGTGGGGGTGGTGGTCGTCGTGGGCGCTGCGGCCGGCGCCGGGGAGCCGGCCGGGGCACCGCCCTTCCTGCAGTTGCCCCACTCCAGCACGGCCGGGTTGGTGGACACGTTGGTGCAGGTGAGCTTGCCCTTCAGGCCGGGAACGTCGAACGCCGCAAGGTCGAACACCTGGTACTTGATGGCGGTGGCGTCCTTGCCGTCCTCGCCGTCCTTGCCGTCCTCGCCGTCCTTGCCGTCCTTGCCGTTGGCACCGTCCTCGCCGTCAGCGCCGGGCTTACCAGCGGGCCCCTGCGGGCCGGTCTTCCCAATCGGCCCCTGCGCGCCGGTCAGGCCCTGCTCACCCTGCGGCCCCTGAGGACCACGCGGGCCCGTCTCCCCCCGCGGGCCGGCGGTGGCGACACCGCTCTGCCCCTCACTGGCCTGCTTGGTCCACCACACCTTGACCTCAGTGGGCTTGCACTTCGTGGTGGCGTTGACGAGCCGCACGTAGCCGGTGCTCTTGGCCTTGCACGCGTAGATGAGGTCAGCGCCTGAGGTCTGTGCCGCCGAGGCCGTGGTGACGCTGGACAGGCCGACCGCGAGGACCGCGGTAGCCGCGATCGCCAAGGGCGTCTTGAAACGCATATAGAACTCCAGAGAAGAAAGGGAAGGTCGTGGCGCGGCTCGACAAGAGTGGCAGTTGGGAACGGTCCACGCTGCCATATCGGATCATGTAATGAAAAAGAGACCAGTTCCTCCGGTGGCCACGGTCGCGCTGGAAGGGCGCACCCGCGCGGTGATGGAGCGGGTGGACATGACCCGCGACCCGGCCGGCGATTTCGGCCGGCCACGGGTGCTACGCCCCGGCGTCCCGTACCGGCTCGGTCAGTCAGACGCGTCAGAACGGTATGACCAGCGCCTCTGCAGCAGGAACAGCAGGGCCAGGGAGGGCACCAGGAGCAGCGCCCCGACGGCGAGCGAGATCAGCGTCGCGGTCAGCACCGCCGGATGCGCCGCGGCCTCGTTCACCGTGAGGGACGGCGGAAGCATCAGGGGATACTGCGCGAGTGGCCAGCCCCACAGCACCGCGGTGACGGCCAGCGCACCGGTGATCCGGACAAGCGTGAAGCTCCGCCGCCACAGCAGGACCAGGGAGAGCAGTCCGAACACCGCACTGGCGATCACCAGGGGCAACGCCCGGTGGGTGAGTCCCTCGAACAACCGGGGCGCGTCCGCCCGGAGCACCGCGATGCCGGCGAGCGCGACGACTCCGACGCATGATCCCGTGATCAGCGCCTTGGTCCGGAAACTCTCCGCCAGGTGCGACATCCCCGCCCGTACCGCGTCGTCGCACAGGTATATCGCGGCCAGGTAGGCGCAGACGCCGACCGCGAGGACCCCGCCCAGCATGGAGGTCGGGTTCAACCAGCCGGTCACGACGTTTCCGGCCGCGAGGCCCACCGGCACACGTCCCGAGGCGACCCCTCCGGCCGCGGCGCCCAGGAAGAAGGGGGTCAGCACGGAGGAGATCGCGAAAGCGGCGCCGAACAGGCGTTTCTGCCACAACTCCGTGGCGGCCTTACGGAAGGCGAAGGCGGATCCTCGGGCGATGATGCCGAACGCCACCAGCGTCAGCGGGATGTAGAGGGTCGACATGACGGAGGCGAAGACCGGCGGGAACCCGGTCCACAACATGACGAGCACGAAGATCAACCACACGTGGTTGGCCTCCCAGACCGGCCCGATGGAGTGCTCGATGAGGTTGCGCTCCGGCATGCCCGCTCTGCTGCGCCCGGCCAGCAGATCCCAGATGCCGCCGCCGAAGTCGGCTCCGCCCAGCAACGCGTAGCCGGTCACCCCCACCCAGAGCACGAGCAACACGATCTGCGCCGGGTCCATCGGATCAGTCCCGTTCCTGAGGGGCGTGCAGGAGCACTTCGCCGGGGATCTCCTCCGCCGGGACCTCCTTGGGTTCACGTGCCAGCCGCCGCAGGACGTAGCCGATGGCGACGGTGAGGAACAGATAGACCAGCAGGAGGGCGAGGAACCCCAGCCACAGCCCGGGGGCGGGGTTGACTCCGTCGGCCGTGCGCAGCCTGCCGTACACGACCCAGGGCTGCCTGCCGACCTCTGTCACGATCCAGCCCGTCTCCACCGCGACGACGGCGGCGACGCCGCAGACGGCCGCGAGCCTCAGGAACCACGGGGAGCGCGGCAGGTCACGCCGCCGCCACCAGGTCAGGGCGAACCAGGCCGCCATCAGGAGCAGGAAGAAACCGATCCCCACCATCATGTCGAAGGCCAGGTGCACGGGGTTGACCGGCGGGCGGTCGGCCGCGGACACGACGTTCAGCCCCTGGACCACGGTGTCGGGGTGAAAGCCCACCAGCAGGGAGAGGCCGTAGGGAATCTCCAGCGCGTAGCGCAGCTCGTCGTTCACCACGAAGCCGCCGATGCTCAACGGCGCACCGGCGCGGGTCTGGAAGAGAGCCTCCGCGGCGGCGAGTTTGACCGGCTGGTTGGTGGCCAGGAATCTGGCGATGAAGTCGCCCACCACGATCTGGATCGGGGCGAATATCGAGCCGAGCGTGAAGGGAATCAGGAATCCCAGCCGGTGGTAGCGATCCCGCCGTCCGCGCAGCAGGGCCACCGCGTACACCCCCGCGACGAGGAATCCGGCGACCATGAAGGCCGCCACGATCATGTGCGTCGTCTGCAGCGGCGTGGCCGGGTTGAGCATCGCGCCCCACGGGTCCACGCTGGTGATCTTCCCGTCCTTCGCCTCGAACCCGACCGGCTGGTTCATCCACGCGTTGGCCGAGACCACGAAGAACGCCGACGCCGTCCCCGCGATCATGACGGGAATCCCGGTCAGCAGGTGGATCCTGGGCGGTAGCCGGTCCCAGGAATAGAGGTAGACACCGATGAAGATGGCCTCGATGAAGAAGGCGATCCCCTCCAGCGCGAAGGGGAACCCCATCACCTGGCCGTAGACGCCCATGAGACCCGGCCAGAGCAGGCCCAACTCGAAACTGAGGATCGTTCCGGAGACCGCCCCGACCGCGAACAGCACTCCCACGGCCCTGGCCCACTTGCGGGCCAGCCGCATGTAGTTGTCGTCACCGGTGCGGATCGCCCGCCACTCGGTGAACACCAGCAGGACCGGCATGCCGACCCCCATGCACGACAGCACGATGTGCCAGCCCAGCGACACCGCCATCTGCAGCCGTGCCGCCAGCAGATCCATCGCGCTCGCCGCCCCGGCCAGCGCGCTGATCCCCGTCACGGCACGGACACTTCAGCGTGCGTGACACGGTGGCCGGTCTCCCCATGCGCGTCCGGCCACCCGCCCCGCATCTGAAAACAGCATCTGACCTGCATGGAAGCGCTCTTCCCTGTAGGTATGAGCCACAAACGACGGGAGGTCGTGTCCATGAATCCGGTGCGAGATGCCGCGTCGGGAACCGGTCATGGATCGCCCCTGACCAGATGCGGGGATAAATCGGTCTTATCGCCACGAAAAACAGGCCAGTTCCTTGATCTGGGTGATTCCGCACGCCGGTGGTGTGCGGAATCACCCAGATCAAGGAAACCCCCTGATCACCCGCACCTCCCCTCGGTGTGCCCGGAGATCCCGGTAGACCATTTGCCCTGGGTCCGCGTGACCGGTGATGATGTCCCGCGCCAATGGTTAAGCTTTGATTCTGTCCTTTTCATCCTCTCTCGCTATTTTGAACATAGCGCCACTTCGGCCTGTTGTAGGCTGCCGACGTGAGCGCCGCCGCCCCGTCCCCCCGGTCCAGATTTAAAATATCCATTTTTCTGAGTTATCCGAAACCATGTAACTCCCGGCAGGAGGCGTTCGTCGAAGCACTCTGCGGCTATCTCGACGACCGCGGTTTCGCACCCCGGACCCTGGGCGTGACGGACTATGACATGGACGCCCCCTTGAAAGCGATCCGCCGTCTGATGCTTGAGTCAAACGCCTTGATCACGATCGCCTTCCGCCGGACATACGTCGAGCGGGCCGTTGGAAACCATCTGGCCGACTTACCGGGCCGTTCCCCCTACATCATCAGCGACCAATGGCTGACGAGCCCTTGGTCGCACATCGAGCCGGCCATGGCCTTCCAACTGGGGCTTCCCTCTCTGATCCTGCGGGAGCGCGGTGTAATCGCTGACGGCATACTGGAAAAAGGCGTCCTGGGCAGCTACATGCCGGAGTTCGACACCTCCACACCCGTGAACGACTACTTCGACTCCCCCGAGTGGCGTGACCTCATCTGGAAATGGGAGAGCCAGACCCGAAAAGTAGTGGAGACCAAAGGGAATCCCCCGAAGCTGTATTGACTCATGTCATCGGCATACGACGACAGCGTCATCCTTGAGCGACGCGGCACAGCCGTCGTCAGCCGGAACCTCACGCATCGCGCATCCGCCAGGGCCGGCGACGCGGCCCGGGTGGATAACCCTGGAGCGCGGTTACGCGTCAGGCCGGCTCGGCGGCGACAGCGCCACGGCGGGCGCGTGTGCCGCCTCGCCGGTGAGCAGCCGTCCTCCAGTGGTGGACGATCAGGGCGGCGGCGCACGCCAGAGCGACCAGCCCGAATCCGATGCCGACGAAGAGCACTGAGCTGATCCGCGACGCCGAACAGCGGCGTCACAGGTGGTTAACTCCCGGCATGCGGATTCCAACGGACAGCGAGATTCGCGCGCTGCACGCGAAGTACGCGCCCACCCGGGAAGCGTTCGATCTCGTCTACACCCACTGCGAAATCGTGTGTGGAATCGCGGAACAGCTCCTCCCCCGTGCCGACCCCGACCTCGATGCGGACCTGGTACGGGCCGGCAGCCTGCTTCATGACATCGGGGTGTACCGGCTGTACGACCAGGATGGAAAGCTCGATCACGCACGCTATGTGCGTCACGGGATACTCGGCTACCAACTCCTCCTTGATGAGGGGTTCCCGGAGAAGATCTGCCGCTTCTGCTCCTGTCACACCGGGGTGGGAATCAGCCGTCACGACATACGGCGGCAAGGCCTCCCGCTGCCACCTGCCGACTACATGGCGGAATCAGCCGAAGAAGAACTCGTGATGTACGCGGACAAGTTTCACAGCAAAACCGATCCCCCGACATTTGTCTCCGCCACCTCCTACACCACTCAGGTCCGGCGCTTCGGCGCGGAAAAGGTCGTGATCTTCAAGTCGCTGTGCGAAAGTTTCGGAGTTCCCGATCTCACACCGTTCGTCACCACGTACGGGTACGCCGTGGTGTGACACGCTCTCCATCGAATCGGCGTCAGCGGCTGGCTCGTAAGGTGCACGCCCCGGCCTGACGCCTCTGACCCGCTGGTCCATCACAATCGACCGTCTCACGGATCTGGCGAGCCTTCGGGCTGTTCGGCCTCAGCCGCGCGTGCTCTCGTCGCTCCGCTCGTTCAGCGGGGTCAGCGCGGCCGAGGCCACGTCGTGGTCCATCCCGGTCGCCTCAAGCAAATCGACGGCGATGGAGCGCAGCTGCGCGATGATGACGTTCGCGGAGAAGCCCAGGTTTTTCGGCCGCTCCCGCGCGGCGACGGCGAGCAACGCCTGCCTGGCCAGCATCGGTTCGCGCCCAGCCCCTAGTTCGAGCTGCAGTAGCAGCGCCGCCTCCGAGACCTCGCGCAGTAACTCGGCCAGCGCGGCCGGCGGCGGGCTGGCCTCACCCAGCGCCGCGAGCGTGCGGCGGACCAGCACCCGCGCGTTGCGCAGCGCCAGATCCACCGGTAGGGCGGCGGTCTCGTACCTGGTCAGTCTGGCCCGGTGATGCCAGTGCAGCGGCGAGATCATGATGATCTCCTTGCTGTTCTCCAGCGCCGCCTCGAACTCCTCGACCGCCGTCTGGGTCCTGCGTCCGCCCTCCAGTGCCTCGGCGGCCAGGTCCATGTCGCCCTTCTCGATCGCCTCCGCCGCCTGCTCCAGCACGGTGGAGAAGGCGTCGAGCACGCCGGACAGATGCTTGCCCGCGATGGTGAGCGGGTTGGCAGGCAGCAAAGCGACCGCGGCGATGCCGATGACGCCGCCGGTGAGCGCGTCGGCCATCCGGTCCAGCCCGCCGACATCCTCGCCCGGCACCAGCATGGCGACCAGCACCGCGGACGACCCGACCTGCGACACGAACAGCTCACCGCTGTTCAGCAGCCCCGCGATGCTCATCGCCAGCGCGATCACGAGCGCCATCTGCCAGGGGCCCGAGCCGATCCAGGACACCAGCAGGTCGCCGATGCCCACGCCCAGACTGACGCCGACCACCAGCTCGGCCACCCTGCGCAGCCGCCGACCGAGCCCCACACCCACGCAGATCATCACGGAGATGGGCGCGAAGAGGGGGTGGGTGTGGCCGAGCAGATGAACGGCGACGATCCAGGCCAGCGCGGCGCCCACGGCACACTGCGCGATGGAGGGCGCAATCAGGCCAAACGTACCCAGCCGCTTCCTAGCTTGATCACTGAGCCACGTTCGCACCCCTCCACAATGGTGGATCTTTATGACATTAGGATCACATTTGCCCCGAATTCTTCTGATTCTGACCATTCGGCCGAGGTCAGGGTGACCACGGCATCCCGCCGGCGGTCAGCCTCGGCAGCGGCAACCACTCCCTCATCGCCATCTTGCAGGCGGATACGGCGCCAGCTATGAATAAGGCGTCTCATGTCACGTTTTCCGACTGTTAAAAGCCTCACGACGTGCGGTCGTTTTCCCAGCGGTGAACCAGGAGAGTGTGTGACCACGGACAGAGATGACCTCGCGGCGGCGGTGGAGCGGACCGTGAAGTCCTCCATGAGGCCGCTGACCCTGAGCTGGACAGAGCACAACACCGGCGTCATGGACAAGCTGAAGTCGATGATGAAGTCCACCGAGGATCTCGGCAAGCAGGTCACGCAGTTGCGGGAGGGCCAGGCGCTTCTGGCCAAGGAACTCAAGGCCGTCGCCCGGTCGGTGAACGACCTGCGCGCGCAGGTGGAGCTCAACGCCAGCAGAGCCGAAGCATGGGCCGAGCTGCACCGGCTGAAGGCCGAGATGAAGGAGGAGTTCGCCTCCCGGAACCACACGCGCCGGCTCGCGAGGAGCCTGATCACCGAGCTCGTCGCCGCCGCGATCCGCGATCGCACGCTGGCTTCGGAGACGGTACGGCAGGCGGTGAGCACGCAGATGCTCAGCACCGGGAAGTACTGGCTCGGCCCCGCTGTGGTCGCCGTCGCCGCGGAACTGCTGGAGGAAGAGGAGCTGCGCAACCAGGCGTGGAGCCTGGCGACGGCCGCGGACAAGAGCCGTAGCACGCTGTTCCTCGCCCTTGTGCACTCCCTGCGCCGAGACGAGAAGCGAGACGAGAAGGCGGCCGCCCGGAGCATGGACCGCTACCTGAAATCGCTCAACCCCCGTGCGCTCGGCGGCGAGTTCTTCCACGTGCTGAACGCCCTGGCGGAGGAGGAGCTCGGGGAGAAGGCCCTGATCTACGCCAAGGAGAGGCTGAGCATATGGGCGGAGGAGATCGATGCATTGACGGACGCGACCAATCCCACCTACAGCTCCCAGCGTGACGCATGCCGCCGGCAACTCCTCACCTACCACGCTCCACTGCCCGGCCAGGACTACCTCCGGCTCCGGCAGCTGGCCGAAGGGCAGTGGCAGCGCATCGAAGACGGCTGGAAACAAGCCACGGCGTGCGGGACCGTGGCCACGCATTTCCGCAACCGCTTCGCCGTCGTTGAGAGCGTGCCCCGCTCCGAGTACGACCACATCCGGCATGCGATCGAGGCGCTCATCAAGCACCCGGGCCCCGATGAACTGGAATACCTCAGATCCATACGCCAGGCGGAGCTCGTGGTCGAGAGCGGCGGCAACGGCGGGACCGCACAGGCGGTCTCCGAGCTGAGCGATCCCCTCTCCGAGACGATCGACCTGCCGACCCTGCTGACCCGTGCCGCGTTCGCCCCTGAGAAGTGCGGAATCGGTGAGCGGGCCCAGCGCCTCGCGCTCGCCTACGCCGGCGGATGGATCATCGCCGCCGGGCAGTCCGTCACAGCGCAGGCGACCGAGCACCGGCCGGCGCGCGTGCAGGTCACGCAGGTACGGTGGCCGAACTGGCGACGCGAGATCGACGCGGAGACGCCCGAGGAGGACCAGGCCGATCGGCTGGCCGACGACCTGTGCAAGCACATCGAGAGAGCGGCGGAGCGGGTCCGGTACGACACCGTCCGGCTGGGTGTCGGAGGTGTCGGCCTGGCGGCCGCACTGCTCTCCTTCCCCGTCGCCGACGGGGTGGCCGCGTGGATGTTCCTGCTTTTCGGCCTCCTCGGCGTCGTATGGGCGTTGCCGGAACTCGGCCGCGTGCCGAGGGAGCGGAAACGGATCAGCGAACAGACGCGGGAGGAGAAGCGCCGAGCGCGCAACAGTCTGCGCGGAGCGGTCGAGGAGAGCACCGTTCTCCTCGAAAGATGGAACACCGCCACCGCCACCGGGCTCCACGAACTCCAGGAATGCCTCGCGGATCTCCGGTCGGACAAGCACCGCTGAGCGACTACGCCACGACGAGGGGAACCCATGGAAGCCGGCACGGTGCTGGGTGGCAGGTACGAACTCCTCCGCCAAGCAGGAGAGGGTGGACAGGGACTGCTGTGGCAGGCGCGTGATCGGAAGACCGGCGACCACGTCGCGGCCAAGCTGCTCCTCATGGACGATGCGAAGCGATACAAGCGGGAGATCCGAGCACTGCGCCTGCTGTCGCCCAGCGACCGGATCGCCGCCCTCCACGACGCCGCCGACCATGACGGTCGCCCCTACCTCATCATGGGATGGATCGAGGGCGACTCATTGCAGGAGGTGCTGCGCCGCGAGCCCTTGCCCCGGCTGGAGCGGGTCCTGCACTGGACCGGGCAGATATGCGAGGGACTCGCTCACGCGCACAGGGAGGGTGTCTTCCACCGCGACGTCAAACCGGCCAACATCATGGTCTCCCCCGCGGGAAACGTCACGCTCGTCGACTTCGGCATCGCCCGGTTCATCGACTCGACGTTCACCGCGTTTCCCGAGGACCGCCGCCCCACCGGCTCCTACGCCTACCTGGCTCCCGAGAGATGGCACGAGCACCCGGGCGACCATCTGAGCGACCTGTACGCGCTTGGGTGTGTGCTCTACGAGATGCTCGCCGGGCAGCCCCCGTTCGGATTCGCGTGGCGTTACACGGACTGGACGCGCCTTCGGGACAAGCACCTTCACGCCTCTCCGGTCCCCCTGGCCCAGCACCGCTCCGGCATCCCCGAGGTGCTGGACCGGCTCACCGTCCGCCTGCTCGCCAAGTCTCCGGCCGAACGGTCCGGCGACGCGCAAGAGGTGATCGAGCAGATCTCCAGGCTCATCCACCCTCCCACACACCGGGTCGGCGACGGCTCCAGGGGCGGCGACACTCCTACGGCTGTGGGACCCTACGTGGATCCGGGCTTCATCGAGCGGTTGCGCACCGCCGACGTGCGGATTCAGCGGCTGAACACCTTTCCCGGTCCGGACGCCCTCATCACGTTGGAGGCCCAGGCGGAGCGGGCCGAGCTCATCGGGCAATCGGGTGACGTGACGGGAGCCATACGGGAGTACGACAGGATCGAGAAGCTCTACAGCCGCGTCCACGGCCCCCATCACCCGCTGACCCTGGCCATCCTCAAAGCGGGGATCCGCTGGACGTTCGCCGAGAAGTGAGCCGAGAAGCGACTGGAAGGACGATGCCGTACGCCCAGCTACCGCCCGTCAGCCGCACCCCGGGGAACTCGAGCGGGATCAGGTCCGTGTCGCCCGAGACGAGCTGCCCGGCTCCATGCCTTGCCCGCCTTGTACAAGGCGGCCGCCAAGGGCCTTAGTTGAAGGTGCGGGTCTCGACGAGTTCGAGATCCACCTGGCGCTCGCGCTGGGGAAAGAATCGTCTCGTACAGCCGTCGTCCCAACAGGTAGACGCCGACCTCTCGTATCTCGTCGATGTGGGAGCGAAAGACCTCCTCGTCGGGTGCCGTCCAGTCGAAGCCGCCGTCCGGCCCGACGATTGTCACGGGCCGCGGAACGCCCGCCGGTGGTCCGCGTCCCCGGGAGGCTCACCCGGGGACGCGGGCCCCTCCACGCACGCGCCCCACGAGGTCGTCGGCGGCCTCAGGCCACCGGGCATGGTCGAAGGTGAAGCCCGCTTCGAGCAGGCGGCCGGGGACGACCCGGCGGCTCTTCAGCAGGAGTTCGGTGTCCGAGCGCAGTGCGAACGCGCCGAGCCCGGCCATCCACCTCGTCGCGGGCAGGCCGACCCGAATCCCCCATGCCGCGCGCAGCACGCGCATGAACGTACGCTGCGGCAGAGGATCGGGAGCGGCGAGGTTCACCGGCCCGGCGAGGTCGTCCCTGTCGGCCAGGAACTCGACGGCGCGGACGAAGTCTCGGTCGTGGACCCAGGACATGTACTGCGCGCCGCCCGCGATCGGGCCGCCGAGGCCGAGCCGCACCATCCGCAGCAGGACGTCGAAGACACCACCGCGATCGGGACTCATCACCATGGCGGTACGCAGGGCGACCTTGCGCGTGTGCGGGGTTTCAGCTCGCTCCTGCTCCCGCTCCCACGCTTTCGCGATCTCGACGCTGTAGGCCCAGTAGGCCGGGACACCGGGTTCGGTGCCGCCGATCACGCCGGTCGCCTCGTCATTGGGCGCGTCGAAGCGGTGAGAGTAGACGGTGGCGGTGCTCATCTGCAACCAGACCCGAGGAGGCCGCGCGGCGGCCGCGATCGCCTCGCCCACGACCCGGGTGGAGTGCACGCGCGAGTCCATCATGGCCCTCAGGTTGGCGGCGGTGTAGCGGCAGTTGACGCTGCGCCCGGCCAGGTTGACCACGATGTCGCTGCCGTCGATCTCCTCCGCCCATGGCCCCAGGGTCCCCCCGTCCCAGCGCACATCACGCTCCCGCACCGGCCGCCTGGTCAGCACCACGACGTCATGCCCCGCAGCGGTCATCGCACGATCCAGGATCGCGCCCACCTGGCCGCTTCCTCCAGGTATCACTATTTTCATCGGACTCCCCAGAACGTGTGAGACCAACCTAGCGCGGCACGCTGAACGCGTTCAAAAGAGGTCGCTCACCGACCCGCGCGCATGCGCGGCGGCCTCCAGGCGAGCGAGACGTCGAGTGCGCTCGTCATGGGCTTCATACCGTTCGATCAGCGAATCGAGCGCGCGCCGCATGGCGACCCAAGGCGCTTCGCCGGGTGGGCGTCACGTAGGCGCTCACCGGCGTCGACCGACTCTCCGAAGGGCGCCTCTTCCTTGGACGGAAAGTATCGGACGAGCGGTCCTCCTCCCGCATGAGTGGGCAGCGGATCCGCAGGACACGCCGGACATGCTCGCCGACAGCCGTGAATAACCGGAAACCGCTCCTTCGCGCTCAAGCTCGTGCCTACCCTGGTCTCGAAGATCGGTCGTGGAGGAATGCGTCCCCATGGGCAGAGCTCGCCGGAACAAGCGCACATCGACCGGCCGCGACGCCGCGGCCCAGCGACAGGATGGTGCCGAGGCGTCCGATCCCGCCCGGTCGAAAGGGCTGCTGGCGTGGCTGGCGGGGATCGTCAGCGCCGTGATCCTGGCCGCGTTCGGCGTCGTGTTCACCGAGTGGTACAACGCGCACGGCTCCGACACGGTCGAGCAGGTACGCGGCGCCGCCCCGATCACCGTCGGCCACGTAGCCGTCGACTACTCCGAGCGCGACACCGTCCTGCGCGAACCGGTGACCGCCCCCGAGGACCGGGCGCTCATGCTGGCCGCCCACGCGGGCAAGCAGCGTGAGGCGATGCTGGCGCGCCACCAGATGGCCCTGATCGACAGCATGAACGTCACCGTCGCGCTGACCGGGAACCGCAGCAGCCTGCGCATCGTGGACATCGAGCCGCAGGTCCTCGCCCGCAGGCCGGTGTCGGAGGGCGCCCGCCTGATCGCCATCACCGGCGGCGGCGAGGCGGGCACCGTCGAGATGGCCGCCGACCTCGACCGTCCCGCGCCTCGGTTCACGACCGGCGGGGACACCCCATACTTCCGGAAGAAGCAGATTGACCTGAAACGGGACGAGCCGGTCACGCTCAGCCTGAGCTTCACCGGCAAGAAGGCGTACTACGAGTTCGACCTGCGGGTCACGGTGCTCGCGGACGGCCGTACGGAAGAGGTCATGGTCAAAGGACCGGACGGGGGGCCGTTCCGGCTGACCGGCGAGGCCGCCCGGTACCGGTCCTACTACCGGCAGGCGCCGCAGGGCGGCTGGCGGCCGGTCTCCTGCGGGAAACGCCGGACATGCTGATCACCCGTTGCCTCCGGGTTCTGGCGGCGCTCTCGGTGGCCGCCGCGCTCGCGGTCGCCGATGACGGGCGGCCTCCGCTGGAGCTCGTGGGGTGGAAGGCGGCGTGGTCGGCCCCCGCCGATGAGACGGCCTCGTTCTCCTTCCTGTCCGGCGAGAATCTGATCATGGCGATGTCGGAAGAGGGGACGGTGACCGTGCGCGATCCCGGCACCGGCGCGATCCGGCTCACCATTCGCACCCCGCTCCATTCCCTCAGCGACGCGTGGGCCACGGCCGGCACCCTCGTCGTGGCCGGGAGCCGGAAAGGATCGTCGGACCGGACCCTGTACGGCTACGACCTGGCCTCCGGCGGACCGCTGTGGCGGCACGCGCTGTCCCCGTCGGGGCCACGGGCGCACGACTTTCCGCGGATCCTGATGTCCGAGTACGGCGTCGTCGTCTTCCACCGGGAGTCCGGGCTGCTCTTGCTCGACGCGCGAACCGGCGGCGTCCGGGCGCGGGCCGCCGTGGCGGTGGGCTGCGAGGGAGAGACCGGCTCCACATCCGGGGCTCTGCTGTTGCTGAGCCGCTGCGGGCAGGGTCGCGTGCGGCTCGACTCCTTCGATCCGCGCACGCTACGGCGGAACTGGACACGTCCGGTGACCACCTGGAGCGTCGTGCCGGGCGTCGGCGTCCGGCTCTGGTTCAAGAGTGCGTCGGAGGGCTTCGTCATCGCGGCGGTGAACGGCGACGAGTTCCTCTTCACGCGGGACGGCACACCGCTGCCCCGCTCCCACCTGGAGCGGGCCACCGCCGGAAGCCCGGCGCCGGAGGTCGGCCGGCATCCCGACGCGGAGGACCGCCCCGGGTTCGACTGGAACAACGCGTGGCCGCTGCCCGGTTACCTCAACTCGCGAGAGCAGGACACCGGCCCTCCCATCCCGCTCCCCCTCGACAGGCCGCTCACCCACACCACCGTCTTCGTGGGGGCGACCTCCCATATGGCCCTCATCCACGGTGATGCCCGGATCACCGCCCTGCGCCCCGCCTACGGACGTCCCACCGGCCCCGTCGCACTCGGCGGCGTCCCGCCGGGCGATTGGCCGGACGCCTGCTCCCTGCTCACCTCGCGCGACCTCGGCCAGGACTTCCGCCGCGTCCCGGGAAACAAGTCCCTGGGCCCCCTCACCCTGCCCAGGCCCGTGACCTGCGACTGGGTGCCACCCGAGGACGACGGCGGGGTCATCTCGCTCTCCGTGAGCTGGGTGTCCCCGGACGCCGGCGCTCTCTTCGCCGCCGCCGCCGAGCTGACCAGGCGTCACGAGAGCTTCGACTACGACCCCACGGTCGAGGGCGAGGGCATCTTCTCCTACACCGCCCACGGCCCCGGGGGGACCTTCGGCGCGGCGCTGGTCAACGTGGGCCCGGTCATCGTCCATCTGACGTCGCCGTCGCGACTGGTGCAGCGCCTGGCCGCGTTCCGGGTGCGTGACAACCTGATGGCCCGCTACCGGCCGGGGAAGCACGTCCCGCCTCCGGCGCGGACGGGCGGGTGGACCCACCTCGCCGACGGGAGCGTCAACATCGACCCGGTGGTGGACGGCGGTGTGGTGTACGCCGGCGCCGACGACGGTCTGTACGCCCTGGACGCCGTCACCGGCCGGGCACGGTGGAAATCCTGGCCGGCCATGCCCATGCTCGTGGACGGCGTGCTCTACGGCGCGAGGAGCGACGGGGTGGCGGCCATCGACACCGCCACCGGCCGGATGCGGTGGAACCGCCGCTTCGGCACCCGGTACGTCGGCATCCATGACCTCGTCATCCAGGACGGCGGCGTGTACGCGGGCGTCGGACTCACCCACGTCGTGGCGCTGGAGGCCGCCACCGGCAAGCAGCGGTGGCGCTTCCGCGTCCCCGGCACCCTGGGCCGCGTGGCCGTGGCCGCCGGTACCGTCCACGTGAGCAGCCGGGAAGGCATGCTGTACGCCCTCGACGCCAGGACGGGCGCGCTTCGCTGGCGTTCCCGCGTGGGCACCGGAAATATCAACCCGGCCGGTTACCTGGCCGCGACCGGGGAGGCCATCTTCGTGATCACCGGCGCGAAGGCGTCCGCGCTCGACCCCGCCACCGGGAAGGCACGGTGGCGCGCCCGCGTCAGCGCCGCCGTCCGGTACGACCCCGTCGTGATCGGTGGCACCGTCTACCTCGGCGATCTCGCCGGGCGCACGTACGCGCTGAACGCCGCCTCCGGCCAGGAGCGATGGAGGCTCACCACCGAGGGCGACAGCGGCCGGTGGAACGTCACCGCGTCACGAGGGAAGGTCTACGTCGCCGGCCGGAGCCTGCACGCCCTCGACCCCGAAACCGGGAAAGAACGGTGGAGCAGGCCGCTCATCGCCCAGATGTCGGTCCACGAGGACACCGTCTTCGCCCAAGAGGAGGGCGGCACGCTGCACGCGCTGGACGCGGCCACCGGCGCGCCCCGCTGGCACTTTCAGACCGGTGGCAGGTTCCAGACCCTGCCGGTCGTGGCCGGCGGCCTCGTCTACGTCGGCAGCTCGAACGGCAACCTGTACGCGCTGCGCGACACGGACGGACTCCCCGGGCCGAACCCGGCGGAGCTTGACCGGCGCACCTGGTGAGTACGGGGCGTTCGGTGCGAGCCGACGGGCTCGGGTGTGGTGTCAGGAAATGACCGGGCTGCGGCGATGCCTGCCCGATCTTCCCCGGCAAACGCTACCTGGACTGGCAGCTGACCGACCCGGCCGGCCAGGGCCTGGCCGGAGGTGACGCCGAAGGTGGCGATCGCGACCGCGATGGCGAGTTCGAAGTTGTTGCCCGCCGCGGTGAACGCCAGCGTCGCGGTGCGCGCATATCCCAGACCGACCAGGTGGCCCAGGGCGAAGGCGCCGACCCACATGAGCGCGAAGTAGACCAGCAGCGGCAGCGCGATCCGCGCGACGTCGAGCGGTTTGGAGGTGATCGCGTCGCCTTGCAGGGCGAACAGGATCACGATGGTGAACAGCAGCCCCACAGCGCCACCGGGCCGATCTTCGGCAGGAAACGGGTCTCATACCAGGTGCGGCCCTTGGTCTTCTCCCCCAGGCGGCGGGTGAGGTACCCGGCTGCCAGCGGGATTCCGAGGAAGATGAGCACGGAGCGGGCCGAGCTCATCGGGCAGTCGGGGGACGTGACGGGAGCCATACGGGAGTACGACAGGATCGAGAAGCTCTACAGCCGCGTCCACGGCCCCCGTCACCCGCTGACCCTGGCCATCCTCAACGCGGGGATCCGCTGGACGTTCGCCAAGAAGTGAGCCGAGAAGCGAACGGACATCCGCCGTACGTCAGGAGAGGCGCCGCCACGGCCGTCGTTGGAGATCGTCACGATCACCTCCCCCTCCCCCGCTCGCAGATCGACTGTGATCGTACGGGCTCCGGCATGCTTGTCCGCGTTGGTGATGGCCTCCCTGGCCACGAAGTAGACGGCCGTCTCGATCTCCGGCGCGAGCCGGTCGGAGAGCGCGTGGCGGACGGTCGCCGGTACGGCGGAGCGCTCCGCCACCTCCGTCAGCGCGGCCCGCAGCCCCAGCGTGTCGAGGATGGTGGGGTAGACCTGCCACGCCACGCTGCGCAGTTCGTCGAGGAGCAGCCGGGATTCCGCGTACGCCTCGTCGATCAGGGCGGAATCGGCGGTGTGCCGCACCCGTCCCAACCGCGCCGCTGCACCGGCCCGCGACGGCCTCACCGGCGAAGCCCTGCGCCCGGCACCGCATCCTTAACTCAGATATCCACAGATCCTGGCGCCAAGATCAGGAGCGGATGAACCGTGGGCCGGATATCGGTTCGCCGATACCCGGCAGGTAGCGCACAGCGAGAATGGTGCTCGCTTATTAACAATGGACCAGCAAGTGTATTCATGATGAGATGCATCGGTGACGTCCTCCGATATGACCTCTACCGCGAAATACGCAATCGAGGAATATCGCAGAGTGGCCGAGCTTGCGCAGGCCAACGCACCCGCGCTGAACAGGGCGTCCCAGGTGATGCAGGCCAACACCTGGGTGGGTGGCGGAGCGTCCTATTTCACCAAAGAACTGTTCTCCCACCGCGTACGACTTCAGCAGGCGTTCCAGACGGCGCTGGACGAGATCTCCGCTGTCCGGTCTCACGGAGAAGGCCGGGTGGGCCGTGTTCTCCGGAGAGGGGCGCGCGGGGTTGGAGGTGGCCAGAGAGCGGGTTTCCCTCATGCTGAAGAGGGTCCAGGAGGTGAGAGCGGCCCTCGCCAAGGGAGGCCAGAACGGTTTCCCCCCGGCGCTGCTGCTCTCCTTCGACGCGGTGAACGCCCACGGCCGCGCGGTGGTGTCGTACGGCGACCCCGACAGGGCACACAACATCACCACCTATGTGCCGGGATTCACCACCCAGGTCGAGGTCGGCAGCGCCGACTTCGACCGCGCCCTATTCACCTGGAGCGCAGCAAACAGGTTGGCCGATGGGGGGCGGACGGCCTCGATCGCGTGGCCAGGGCGCGCAGCGCGAGGGCGTAGGACTTTGCGGTGTCGGCGTTGCCGATCCCGGCCAGGAACCCGGCGCTGGCCTCTCCGAGTGTCGGTGCCTGCCGCTGCACGGCGATCCGGTGGACCACTCCCATGACCGCCTCCGGCTCTATCGCAGATAACCAGTGCGCCTGACGCCCGGGGACGGAGGTGTTTCTCCAGGACGGCACCGACATTACCGCAGATAATCATCAAGTATCTGCGGCCAACTCTCATCAGGAGAAGCTGGTGAGTAGCCATCTCGCGCTGACCTGCCCGGACGGGGATTAGCGCACGATCCGGCTCCGATGTTCCTCAGACCCCTACGCCAGGAGCACGAGGCCCGCGCGGAAGCGGCCGGAGCCTCAGGATGAGGCGGCGCGGCGATTCGTCGTCCACCGCGGCGGGCGCCGGCGAGCGACGAAACCCCGGGCACCCCGGCGGACGAAGCGGCCGAGGGGCCTCTCGCCCCGGGCGTGCAGCGTGGCCGACGCTTGCCGCCGGTCAAGTCCTGCGCCTCCTCGCTGCGCTCGTCGGCTCCGGACTGGACAGTTGGCCGCGCGCCGGCCCGGCACGCCGTAAGGGACGAGACGGGGACCGGGTGGGGAGAGGAAAGCAGAGGCTCAGGGACACTGAACCCGCCGGGATTCGCGGCGCAAGTTAGTAGATAAGACCGCCTTACGGGCCGGCGCAGCAAGTTCAGCGTTGCCAGGGATGCTCGTCGAGCCGGTCAAGGATGCCGTTCACCCCCGCGACGGCATCCGACAGCTGCCGGCGGACCTGAGCGGTCCACGGCGTCACGTCGGCCCAGTGCTCGGCGGCCGGGTCGATCCACTCGTGCCGGTCCTCGAAGTCGGCGTCCCCGAACAGCAGGGGCCGCCATTCGGTGGAGGCCGCGGCCTGGCCGGGCCGGGCGTACTGGTCGGGCCAGGATCGCCTCGGTGCGCGAGGCCACGTGCCTGGAGATGGTGCGGGGCGCCCCGCACCATCGACCATCAGACGGTGGCGTCGCTGCTGCAGATGCCAGGTGGGTCCTCATGCGTCACGAAACGGTCAGGAATCTGGCCGCCACTGATCCCGAACAAGGCACTTTCATCCAGCTCGGTGCCGACAGGGCTGATGTCATTGATTTCTGTGCGGGGAGCCTTTTTCACCATGTTCCTTCCTGCTGGTTGCGGAATACGCGGACCGTTCTGAAACCGGGCGTGTCCTTTCGCGACGTGCACCGGTCTCCAGCCCGTTCCACCGGCGCCCACGGGACGCGGGCGCCGACGATGACTCTAGAAAACAGCGCTAGGAAACAGCTTGTAAATCGATTGGAGCCTCGCCTAGGAACGGCCGCCCGTATGCGGCGGAGTCGAAGTCACCGAAGGAGAGGCCGTCTCCGCCGATGACCGGCTCGACTTCAAGCCCGATCCGCTGACCTGTACTGCGGGGTGACCGCCTGGCGCCAGGTCCCGATGCCGCAGGCCTGCGGGCAGGCGGAGGCCCTGCCGTCGGTCACCGCGCTGCCACGTCCTCGCAGCGCGAGCCGAAGCACCACCAGAAGGCTGTATCTAAGTAGCGAATGCAAGCGCAGCAGGCTAGAGGCTACTTGGCGGCTGGGGACACGTTCGGTGGCCACGGACGGGGCAGCCGCCAAGGGCGCCCGAGAACTGGCCTCCTTCACCGACGGACTGCACGCCACCCACGACCTCGCCGTTCCGGCTCGTCTGACCATGGTCGGCCACAGCTACGGCTCGCTCACCACTGGCAAGGCCGCCACGCTGCGTCCTCCCGGCACGTTCGCCGATGACCTGGTGTTCGTCGGCAGCCCCGGCGTCGGCACATCGCAGGCCGCCGAACTGGGAGCGGGCAGGGATCACGTGTGGGTCGGGGCCAGCGACAATGACCCCGTCGCCAAACTCGGGCGCTTCGGCGGAGATCCGGGCTCCCTCGAATTCGGCGCCACCCGCTTCCGCGCCGGCGAGGGTGGCCACTCCGACTACTGGATGGACCGTTCGGATTCTCTACGTAACATCAGCCGCATCGTCACTGGAAATTCCGACGAAGTCGAGAAAATGTTCGCCCCCTTTCTTCGATCATCAGATTTATCTCCGTAAGTGGATAGGTCGCGAAAAATCGCGCGAGGCACAAATCGGGTGAGCTGCCGAGCAGCCACGTGAACTGCGAGAGGAACTCATGGCACGGCGATTACGTGTACTCGCGGCGCTTACCGCATTGGCGATGATCGGCTGGCTCAGCGGCTGCGCGAAGGAGTCGACGGTGAATGACGGTCCGAATATTTCTGAGGCTCAGGCCCTCGCCCGTGTGGAGGAACTCATCCGCACGGCCCTCACCGGAGTCACACCGACTCCTGGCCTGGACCTTGACCCCACGAGTCTCGCCGATCACCCATGCATCCCAAATGACGGGAACATTCTCACCGAGGATATCTACGTCATTAGAGTCTACTATCTGACAGGGATCCCCAAAGAGCGCCTTGTCCAGGAAGTTCGAAAGATTCAGGCAAACTGGGAGAAGGCGGGGCATAAAATTACAAATACATACGCGTTCGACCAAGGAAAGCTCCAATTGTCCGGCAGGACCGGTGACGACTTTCGCCTTGCTCTCGATACAGTCGACCGGAACTCCACCTTGCAAATTTTGTTCTCGGTGGGCTCGCCGTGCTTTCATCCGGACAAACCTTCCTCCACAGCCTCCCCCTGACCCACCGAACTCATTTCCCCTGCTCGCACGGCTCACCAACCAAACGCCACCGAGCCATACCGACCAGCAGGCGAAAAGCGATAAACACCCCAGGTCAATACGGGGAGAACGGGAAGGGATACGCCACACAGCGGCCATGACCCAGCATGACCGCTCGACACCGGACGGGGAGGGCCGCCCGGTACGGTGATCGCGGTCAGCCGAGGTGCCGCTCGTGGTCGCCCGGTGGGCAGGACGGGTTGCACAGCACGTCGACCCAGATGTCGGCGACCGGCGCGGTGATCTGCTCGACGGTCTCGGCCGAGATCGTGTCGTCGGTGACGTCGGCCCAGATCAGGCGTACCGCGGCGGCCAGCGTGACAATGCGGGTGCCGCACCCCGCGCAGAGGCGCACCCCGTCGGGCAACTCCAGGATGGGCAGCGAACCGCTCACCGGGATCTCCACTCCGCGCAGATGAACCAGACGGTCTTGCCGTCCGCCGGCTTGCCCTCCGACGCCGGTACGACACCCCAGCGATCGGCGTAGGCCGTGACGATCGCCAGCCCGCGACCGTGCTCCTCGTCCGGACCGGCCGGGACCGGGTTCGGCCACCCGGCGCTGTGGTCGGTGACCTCCCCACGGACGACCCGCCCGTACTGGAACAGGGCGAGGGTGATCGGCGCCTTCCCGTGCAGGATCGCGTTGCTCACCAACTCGGACACCACCATGGTCACGTTCTCCGCCACGGCGGACATGTCCCAGGCGGCGAGGACCTCACGCGCGAGGCCGCGCGCCTTACCGACCGCTTCGGGATCGGCGGGCAGCTCCCAGCTTGCCTCCCGCGTTTTGTTGTCAGCCCTTATGGGATGTGGAGGGACAGCGTTAGGGTTCTTCATAGATCAGGGGACTCCGATTTCTTGATCCAGTCCTCGGGCCGGTGGTTGCGTCACCAGGCCCGAGGACGCCGGGGATTACCTTCGCTCACTGTGATCGAAATGAGCGCATTGCGATAAGCGGCACAGCGAGCACTCCTGGTCACGTGCCAAATAGAGCCGTGAGCGCTTCTACCGTCAGCCCGGATCGTGATCAGGCGTACAGCGAGGTCTCTGTACTTTCTTGATCTCCATGAACAACGTGCCACGCATGCACATGGTCGACAC
Source organism: Streptosporangium sp. NPDC002544 (assembly GCF_040295965.1). Classification (NCBI taxonomy): domain Bacteria; kingdom Bacillati; phylum Actinomycetota; class Actinomycetes; order Streptosporangiales; family Streptosporangiaceae; genus Streptosporangium; species Streptosporangium sp. NPDC002544. The sequence continues at coordinate 232,318 of NZ_JBEOWJ010000009.1, forward strand.
GCTTCTCTACGAGCCATGCATGATCATTCACGAGCGACCACCATCACACAGTGTTATGAGTGCTATCTTCATCGTGACTGATCACATAGATATTTTCAAGGCGATAGTTTCAATGCGAGACTATGTCCCATTTGCAATACAAAGGGGGAAATAATGGCGAGTCCTACTGTTCGCCGACGCCGGCTCTCCGCCGAACTCATTCGTCTACGTGAGCAAGCCGGACTCAGCGTCGAAGAAGCGGGGCGCCGGCTGGAGTGGTCACGTGGTCGCCTCAACAAGATGGAGGCCAACAAGTGGACCAGGCCTGATCTGGGAAACATCCGGGCGCTTCTGGATCTCTACTCAGTGACGGATCGATCGCAACGTGAGGCCATCCTGACACTGGCCCGCCAGTCGAGAGAGAAGGGCTGGTGGGCCAACTACCAGGACATCTGGCGTGGTTCCCTGGCAGGGTTCGAAGCAGAAGCATCCCTGATCAACACGTATGAGGATCTTCGCGTTCCGGGACTGCTCCAGACCGAGGACTACGCCACAGCAATGTTCAAAGGTGGCCAAGTGATGGAAAGTCCGCAAATTAGTCGCCGTGTGGAGGCACGGCTGGCAAGACAAACCATCCTGCGCGACAGAACACGTCCTACCTTGTGGGCAGTGATCGACGAAGCCGCGCTGACCAAAACCGTAGGCGGCCCATCAGTGATGCGGCAACAATTGCGGCACATCATCGAAATAAGCGCCAAACCAAATATCTACGTGCAAATCCTTCCCGACTCTGCCGGGGCCCACGCTGCAATGGACGGTGCATTCACCATCTTAAATTTCAGGGACCAGGGTGATCCGAGCATCGTCTACATCGAAACTGCAACAAGTGACCTTTACCTGGAGTCTCCTGAAGAGATTGAGCGTTATAAGCTCATCTTCGACCTCATACGGTCATCTGCGCTCAGTCCAGAATCATCTGTGGCGCGTCTGACCGACTTGATCGATCGACTGAACTGAGAGGCGATCATGAACACTCCCCAGCCCTACCCCCTGACCTGGCGAAAGAGCTCATTTTCCGGTTCGGGTGACAACTGTGTCGAGGTCGCGGCACTCCCCGGTGGGGGCCAGGCCGTACGGGACTCCAAAGACCCCGACGGACCCGTCCTGAAGTTCACCCCGGGCGAGTGGTCCGCGTTCGTCAGCGGTGTCAGGAACGGCGAGTTCGGCTGACGGGCACCGGCTATACGGGCATGACCGTGACCAGCCGCCGGGCCAGAGTTTTCACCTTGGTGAGCAACCCGGCCGGTGGCTGGTTGAGTTCGAGGGCGTGTTGGTGGATGGTGATGCGGGCGTGCCGGACGCGGTGGGCGGTGTGTGGGGCATTTCCCTTGGCGTAGATGAGGTGGCCTTCTGACAAGCCGAGCGCCGTGCAGTAAGCGAGCATCTGGTAGAGGTCGGCGTCCGGGAAGCCCTCGGGTTTCTCCGCCTTGTATTTGGCGTCGGCCACGGCGAGTGGGGTGCCATCGTCGGCGTACCAGACGAGGTCGGGGACCATCCGGATCGCCTGACGTTCGTCGAGGTGATGGGTGGCCTGAAGTGCGCAGTGGCCGCCGATGTCGGCGAGGGCCTCGCGGAGCGCGACGGTGACAAAGTCCTCGAAGACCCGGGCCATGTCGAAGAGGAAGCCGTTCACGGTGACATCGCCGGGCCGGTGCTCGACGGAGGCACCGCGCAGCACGAGTTCGGCCAGCCGCAGCGCGTTCTGGTAGCGGGCGTTGAGCCGGGTGGGCCGCCAGGTGGGCAGGTTGTCATAGCTTCGCCAGAGACCGAAGAGCAGAGTATTGCCTACGAGGAAGCACAAGAAGTGTTTAATCGTTTGTCGGCTGAAGTCCACCCGTTGGAGGACGTCGAGGCAGTCGGAACTCGCGCCGTCACGCTTGTACGACACATGTAGCTCAATGTGACGCCCAGCAGGAGCGTCATCACGACCGGTCTCACCAAGGCACGCCAGGAGAACCCGCTGGGACGCTGGAAAGTCATCATGACCCCAGGGCGTACCAGCCCCGCTGACAGCCGTGCCCGTCCGCTGCCGATACGTCGAAGGTTCTTACCGAGCCTGAGCCTTCATCGCGCCCCGCACCGCGTCAAGGAGGTTGGCGGCTCTGTGGTCCGGCACTCCTTCCTGAAGGTGGTTCATGACATAGCCGAACGCCAGGCCGGTCGCCGGGTCGGCGAAGCCGAGCGATCCGCCCAGGCCGGGAAACCCGAAGGCGGTCGGGCTGTACCAGAACGCGTCGGGTGTCGGCAGGCCGAAACCGGTGCCGATCCGGACGGGTACCCGCAGGATGCGGTCGATACCACTGACCTGTTCCGCGGTCGCCGTGGCCAAGGTGCCGGGAGCGAGAATGCGATGCCCGTCGACTTCGCCGATGAGCGCGGCGTAGAAGCGGGCCAGTGCGCGAGCCGTGCAGATGCCGTTGGTCGAGGGCATCTCAGCGGACTGTTCGTCGGGGTCGTTGTGGTCCAGTGGCGGCGTGACGACGGTCATCGACCGCACGGTCAGCGACGTCGGATCAGCATAGGCCGCCATCATCTCGCGCGCGGGTTCGGGAAGGGCGTCCAGGTCGATCCCGGCCAGTGCCTCGACGTCGGGCACGGCGGCGATGATCCGGCTGACCCGATGCCGCTCGGCTTCCGGCAGCCCGATCCACAGGTCCAGGCCGAGCGGTGCGGCGATCTCTTCGGTGAGGAACGCCCCGAGGCTGCGGCCGGTCACCCGGCGGACGACCTCCCCGACCAGCCAGCCGTAGGTGAGCCCGTGGTAGCCGTGCTCGGTGCCCGGTTCCCAGGAGGGGCGCTGGGCGGCCAGTGCGGTCACCATCGGGTCCCAGGCGATCGCCTCCGCCGGGGTGATCGGGTGGTCGATCACCGGCAGTCCGGCCTGGTGGGTGAGCAGCCAGCGGACCGGGATGCGGCCTTTCCCGTTCGCCGCGAACTCCGGCCAGTACTCGGCGACGGGTGCGTCGAGGTCCAGTTCGCCGCGCTGGGACAGCAGGTGCGCGCAGGCGGCGGTGACGGCCTTGGTGGTGGAATACACGACCTGCAGGGTGTCGCGCTCCCAGCGGCGGCCGGTCTCGGGGTCGGCGATTCCGCCCCACAGGTCGACGACCTTCCGACCGTGCAGGTAGACGCCGACCGCGGCGCCCACTTCCTGGTCGCCGGCCAGATTGGCCGCGAACGCCTCACGTACCTCTTCGAATCCCGGTGCGGTCTCCCCGCCGATTTCGGGCATGCGTCATCAACTTCCGTGCGGGGTCTGTTGCCGGGAAGTGCTAGCCGCGCCATTTCTCGATGAGCCAGGCGCAGATCTCCGGCTCGGTCATCTCGGGAAACTCTTCGGTGAACGTGACGAGTGCGCGCATCGCCTCGTCTCGGTCCAGGCCGCGCACCGCCGCCGCCCTGAGGTACTCCTGCCGCGCGGCGGAAGGACGGCCTCCACCTGCACCGCGACCCGGTAGGCCTTCGCGCCACCGCACTATTTCTTCCAGCCGCTCAGCGCGCCAGCCGGGAGCTCCGTCGACCTCGACATCGGGCTCGGGAAACGGGTGACTCGAATCGTTCGGATAGCGGGAGCGCCACTTGTGCACCGCGTGCCGACTCACCCCCAGCGCCTCGCCGATGCCGAGGACACCAAGGAAGTGCTCGGTCATGGTGCACCAACTTGTCTGTCCGGCCTCCTCCGTGGGTCTCATTACTACCACGCCCGAGATGGGGTTCCTGCGTCGACAGGACGCGAAAAACATCGTCTCAGATAGAGACGATGTTAGCGCGGGCATCGAACCTCGTCTACAACGAAGACGAGGTTATCTCTGGAGAAAACAGGGGCGAGCCGGGCGCTCCGCATCTCTTCAGCCAGCAGAAGGAGGAGTGATCACAAGTAACGTCGAGCTTTCGGGTTCAGTCGTCGACCATGGGTCCCGCCACCAACCCTTCCTGCGCCCCCGGCGGCGTCTGCCGGGGGCCGTTTGGAGGTCCGGCCGAGGTCAGCAGATCTTGTAGCCGTGCCGCGTCGAGCTGTACGAGCAGGAGTCCACCAGCGTGCCGGACGCGTTCCGCAGGTACGCGGTGTCCTTGTCCTGGTTCCAGATGTAGGCGAAGGTTCCCCCGCTCCTGCCCCAGTAGAGGGTGGTGGCGGTGTTCTTACTCTTGCCGGTCCGCACGGTGACCGTCTTCCCGGCTCCGAGGGTAAACGTGCCGAATGTGTGGACGTGATCCGGCCGTTTCGTCTTGTCGCGGAGGGTCCAGCCCTTGAGGCTGACGGCCTTCTTGGTCATGTTCTTGATCTGCGCGTACTCGCCGTTCAGGCTGCTGTTCGAGCTTGCCGGACAGGGGTTTCATCGCAGGTCAGGGGCGGACGAGTCGGCCTGTGGGCCGGGTTCTTATTCCGTGCTCCCAGATCTGCGCCTCGCTCAGCGATCTGTTCCCTGACCTGTGAGAACGCTGCCGTCCTCTGCCGCTGTTCCGCACCGTCCTGCCCCGACCTTTCACGGACGCGTCCGCGGCGCCTCAGAAATGCTGCAGTCCGGTCACCCGTAGCATGTCGAGCGCCGTGGCCTCGGGGGTTCCCGGCTTGGCCGAGTACACGAGCACGGTCTGGTCGCTGTCCGGAAGCAGGAGGGTGTCACAGTCGAACGTGATGGTCCTCAGCTCGGGATGGGCGATGCTCTTGGTCGCGGTACGCCATGGGGAGGACCGTCCCTCCCGCCACAGCTCGTCGAACCGCGGGCTGCCACGACGCAGTGAGGAAGCGGGGAACCCGTCGAGAAAGCCCCACGTCTCAACAGTTGTGATCAACCAAGCGATGGCAACAGTACTGGTGATCGGATCGCTGCTGGGCGGAACCGGCGTGGCCCGCGCGGGCGCCGCCGAGATCCCCAAGGGGTTCCTGCTGACCGAGCCCGCAGCGACCGCGGGACCGATCGTGGAGGACGAGGAGTGGTGGAAGATCAGCAACAGTCTGTCCCGGCAGTTCGAACTCAATCCCTGTGGCACGAAGGGGAAACCCCGCGACGGCCGGGCCGCGATGCGTACCATCACATACTCGAACAGCGCTCCCTCCGGGAGCAGCGAACAGCTCGTGCTGTACAGGAGCACCAGGTCCGCCCAGGCCGCGTTCCGTAAGCTTCGGGCGGACCTGGCCAGGTGCCCGAGGCGGGCAACGGCGAAGGGTGACACCGGCTCCGGGTTCGGCTACGTCGGCAAGCCGTTGCGAGTCGGAGACGAGGCCCTGTCTGTCTCAGGTCACTTGTACAAGCAGGGGAAGCGTGAGCGTGAGCCCGCCGAGCTGGGGATCGTCGCCCGCCGGGGCGCCGCGCTGTTCTTCTACACCGACATCGGCAACGGCCTGGGAGCGGGCAAGAAAATCGTCAACCAGGCGAAGAAGATGACGAAGAAGGTGTGTGACCTGCCTGGAGTGTGCGGGTAAGTCGCCCGTTTCGGGAAAAGACCCATGTACCCCTCGCCGGTGTCGAGCAGTACCGGCAGGGGGCGCCGTATGCCGCCGTGTGGCCCATGAGCCACCCGAGTCGACCGGCTCGGCGCCCGAAACCGGCGCGGTGGGCGGCATGCGGGGCGTTTCCCTTGGCGTAGCCGAGGTGGCCTTCTGACAAGCCGAGCGACGACCACGTGCGCGCCCGGGTAGTCGCCAGGTGGGCGACACGGCTACCGGCTACGTCGAGCTCCACCCCGCTCTCCACCCTTCGAGGGTGCCGCTCCACCCCACCCGATCCCTACCTTCCCAGGCATGGACAAACGCTCTGGACGGTCGGGCCTCTGGCTCGACCTGCTGCACCGGCTCCTGGACGCCAATGGGGGAAAGATGAACGGCAAGCTCCTGCTCGCGATCGTGGTCGTGGCGCTGCTGGTGGTCGTCGGCTTCGTGGCCTTCCGGCTTATCCTGGTGGACATGATTTTGACCCTGAAGGACTCGCGCTAAGCGATGCGGGAGGTGTGGGGTCGGGTCGTGCGGCTGCTGGCGGCCGATGACCCCGAAACCGGCCGCCTGGTCAGGCTGTTGATGAGCCTGGTCTTCGCCTGGTCGCTCGCGACCGCCTCGCCCGATCGCGCCCCCGCGCTGGTGTGGTCGGCGCTCGGCGCGTCCATGGCGTGCTGGCTGGCCTTCGTCCTGCTCGACGGCCGCTTTCCGCGCGTGGCCGTGGCCCTGCTCGCGGCCGGTTCGGCGATCGCCGCGTCGGTGTCAGGATCGGCCGAGGCGGCGCCCACGGTGTTGCTGTTCGCGACACTGCTGCTGTTCGCGGCGCACATGACGCCGAGCATGGGAGCGATCGTCGCGGTCACCGTGGCCGACCTGACGCTCATGGTCGGCAGCATGCTGTGGTGGGAGCAGCCTCGACCGGCGATCGTGGTCCGCGGGGCGGTCATGATGTGCACCGTGCTCTTCGCGTTGCACCGGCGCCACTACCGCCGGGCCCAGCAGGACCGGGCCAGGGCCATGGCGCTCGACGAGCGGGCTCGCATCGCCAGAGAGCTCCACGACGTGCTCGCGCACTCCCTCGGCGCCCTGGGGGTGCAGTTGGAGGTCGCCGAGGCCGTACTCACCGAGCGAGGCGACGTGGAGGGAGCGGTGACGCGCATCCGCAGGTCGCGAGCTCTGGCCAGGGAGGGGCTGGTCCAGGCGCGCTCGGCGGTGGCGGCCCTGCGCGAGGACGTGCCGCCGCTGCCCGACGCGCTGAGCCTGCTGGTCGCCGAGCATCGCAGGGACCACGACGTGCCCGCCGAACTGCGCACGACGGGCACGCGGCGGCCGATCACCCCGGCGGCGGAGGTCTGCCTGCTGCGTACGGCACGCGAGGCGCTGACCAACGCCGCCAAGCATGCCCCGGGCGAGCCGGTCAGGGTCGAGCTCGGCTACGGCGAGGGCACCATCCGGCTGGTGGTGCGCAACCCGTGCGCGGCCGGACAGGCGGCGGCGTCATCCGGGCACGGCCTGCAGGGCATGGGTGAGCGGCTGGCGCTCGCGGGCGGGGCTCTGAACGCCGGACCGGCGGGTGGTCTGTGGGAGGTACGGGCGGAGGTGCCGGAGTGAGGGTTCTGGTCGTGGACGACCAGCAGCTCATGCGCGAGGGCCTGGTGGCGCTGCTGGACCTGGTCGACGACGTGGAGGTGGTGGGCGACGCCGGGAACGGCGAAGAGGCCCTGAGCCTGGTGGCCGAGCTGCGTCCCGACGTCGTGCTCATGGACCTGCGCATGCCCGTGATGGACGGCGTCGAGGCCACGCGGCGGATCGCCCGCCATTACCCGGAGGTGGTCGTCGTGGTGCTGACCACCTACGACGACGACCGGTCCGTGGACTCCGCCCTGCTGGCCGGGGCCTGTGGCTACCTCACCAAGGACGCCGGACGCGCCGAGATCGCCGCCGCCCTGCGCTCCGCCGCCGCCGGGCAGTCGACGTTCTCGGCCGCGGTGTCCCGTCGGCTGGTCGACGCGCTGTCTCGCGCCGCACCACCGCCGGTCACGGCCTGCCCCGACGGGCTGACCGTGCGGGAGGTCGAGGTGCTGCGGCTCGTCGCCGGGGGTCTGAGCAACGCGGAGATCGGCTCGGCCCTCTTCATCGCGGAAACGACCGTCAAGACACACATCAACAACGCCTTCGCCAAGATCGGCGTCCGCAATCGCACGGAGGCCGCCGCCTACGCGCGCGACAAGCTGCACTAGCCTCGGTCTTTCGTGAACGCGTCCGCGGCGCCTCAGAAATGCTGCAGCCCGGTCACCCGTAGCATGTCGAGCGCCGTGGCCTCGGGGGTTCCCGGCTCGGCCGAGTACACGAGCACGGTCTGGTCGCTGTCCGGAAGCAGGAGGGTGTCGCAGTCGAGCGTGATCGTACCCAGCTCGGGATGGGCGATGCTCTTGGTCGCGGTACGCCATGGGGAGGACCGTCCCTCCCGCCACAGCTCGTCGAACCGCGGGCTGCCACGACGCAGTCCTGTGATCATTCGCGCCAGTTCGGGGTCGTTGGGGTAACGGGCCTGGGCGGCACGGAGCGTGCCGACCGAGGCGCGAGCGGCCGCGTCATCCTCGCCGACCTGGCAGCGACTACTACCGAGAAAACGTTGCCAGATGAGGTTCCGCTGCCGCTGCGGCCACGCGGACATGTCGCCCTGAAGCGCCGCCGCAAGGGGATTCCAGGCCAGTACGTCGCCCTTGGCCGACAGCACCAGCACGGGCAGATCCGCCATGCGGTCCAGCAGCCGGAGCACGCTCGGCCGTATGACCGTCGCGATGCGTCCGGCCTGAGGCGGCTCGTGACCGGCGAGCCGGAACACCAGGTCGCGGTCATCGTCGTCGAGCCGCAGCGCCTGGGCCAACGCGGCGATGACCTGGCTCGAAGGCCGCGGCCCGCGCCCCTGTTCAAGCCGGACCACGTAGTCGACGCTCAGACTCGCGAGCATGGCCACTTCCTCCCGGCGCAGGCCCGGCACCTGGCGGCGAGTGCCCGACGGCAGCCCGACGTCCTGCGGTCGCACCCGGGCCCGGGCCGTGCGGAGTACTTCGGCGAGTTCGGCTCGGTCCACTCCTCGATGATGCCGCACGGACCGCGCGGCCGGGTGGTACCGCGGGTCCCATGCCTCAGCGGTCCTGGCGTGCCCGGACGCGCGCACCGACGATCGACCCCATGACGGACGTGAAGACGGTGGCGCTGGTCACCGGAGCGAACAAGGGACTGGGCCGGGAGACCGTACGCCGCCTGGCCGGGAGAGAGTGGCTGGTCCTGCTGGCCGCCCGGGACCGGGAACGCGGCATGCACGCCGCGGACACGCTGGCGGGTGAAGGGCTCGATGTCGAGTTCGTCGAGCTCGACGTGACCTCGGACGAGTCCGTGGCGGCGGCCGTGAAGGCCGTCTCCGGCCGCGTGGATCACCTGGATGTGCTGGTCAACAACGCCGGAGTCGGTGGCCCGTTGCTGGATCCGGCCGACATGGGCGCCGACGCGCTACGGGAGCTGTACGAGGTCAACGTGTTCGGTCAGGTACGGGTCACACACGCGTTCCTGCCGTTGCTTCGGAAGTCGGAACAGCCCCGCATCGTCATGGTGTCCAGCGGTCTCGCCTCGCTGACACACGCCGGCGACCCCACCCGCCCCGAGTCCGGCTTCCTGGCCCTGGACTACGCCTCGTCGAAGGCGGCGCTCAACATGATCGTGTCCCAGTACGCCCGAGCGCTGCCCGGGTTCAAGGTCAACGCCGCTGATCCGGGCAACCCCGCCACCGACATGAACCATCACACGGGTGTCCACACCGTCGCCGAGGGGGCCGATGCGATCATCAGGTTGGCCACTTTGGACCCTGACGGGCCCAGCGGAGGCTTCTTCGACCGTAACGGCCCCGTCCCCTGGTAGGAACGAAGATGGCAACGATTCTGACGATCGGGCTACATCCGAACGCGATCGACTACACCCGGCATCCAGGCCTCGATGAGGCGACGCTCACCGCACGGATCGAGCGGGGCGACGCGGCTCTGCGGGCGGCGGGTTTCGACGCGGTGTCGTGCCTGATCGGTACCGACCCGGACGCGGCGGAGAGGACCATCCGTGAACGGTTGTCCGAGGGCACCTTCGACCTGGCCATGATCGGAGGTGGTGTGCGGATGGCACCCGAGCACACCCTCCTGTTCGAACGGCTGATCAACGTGCTGGTGGCGACGGCACCCGGGATCCGGTTCTGCTTCAACACCTCACCGGAAACGACGATCGACGCCATTGGCCGTTGGGTGTAGCCGTTCGCCGATGCCCGGCGTTCGTCAGCGGGGACCGGCGCGACAGCCGGGCCCCACGCTGACCAGGAAGCGAAGACAACCCTCAGCCGACCGCACGAAGATCACGAAAGATCGAGGCTGATTCCCGTGGTCATGGTCAGGCCCCGTTCTCAGTGTGCTTCTGTGGCAGTCTCGTGAGGACGCGTGGTTGTTTCTTTCGGTGACAGACCGGTGTGTTTTCCGGCGAAGGCCAGGATGTCCGCGGTCAGGGCGCGTTCTTTGCTCGCGGGAGAGGCGGCGTGGGCGGTGTCGGGTTCTCGACGCATGAGGATCGGCCGGTCACTGCTGGTGGCGTGTTGGAGGGCCGCACACATTTTGGTGACGTGGGCCTCTCCGGTCTGCAGGTCGGTTACCGCGCCGGTGAGGAGGAATGCGGGATAGGGGGCTCCGGGCGTGATGTTGTGGTACGGGGAGTATGTGAGTAGCCATTGGAGTTGTTCGGGTTGGGAGGCGGTACCGAATTCGTCGGTCCATGTGCATCCCAGGCCGAAGTGTTCGTAGCGCACCATGTCACATAGCGGGCCTTCGGCGATGACCGCGGCGTACAGGTCCGGTCGCTGGGTGGCGGCGGCGGTGACCAGTAGCCCACCGGCGGATTGGCCAAAGATCGCCAGTTGGTCGCGGGTGGTCCGACCGGTGTCGATGAGCCAGGTCGCGGCGTCGTTGAAGTCGCTGATCGCGCGGTGTTTGTGTGGTCCACGGCCGGCGTCGTGCCAGCGTTGGCCTTCTTCGCCGCCTCCGCGTACACAGGCGACCGCGTAGGTGCCGCCGACGCTGACCCATGCGGCCGCCATGGGGAAGAACCATGAGCGCATCGGCATGCCGAAGCTGCCGTAGCCGTAAAGGAGGGTGGGGCGGGGGCCCTGATGCTCCTCGGCCGGGGTGAACAGGAGCAGCGTGATCTCGGTGCCGTCGCCGGCGTGATAACGCACGCTGTGGCTGCGGATTCCTGGAGTGTGTCCGGCTATTGCGGCGCCGGTCTCTTGTTCCGTCTTCCCGCTGGCTGCGTCGTGGCGATAGATGGTGGGGGGTGTGGTCGCGTCGCAGTAGCTGAACCACGCGTGATGTCCGTGTGGGATGTTCGTGCGCAGGGATGACACGACGCCCGCGCCGGGAAGGGGCAGATCGGTGAGCAGCCGGCCACTGGCCAGGTCGTGCAGTGTCAGGGTGGAGGTGCCGTGGCGGGCGCGCGCCACCAGCAGGAGGGGCTGCGGAAGTGCCGGGCCGTCCAGGACCAGACACTCGTCCAAGGGGGCTTGGGGATCTTCGGCTACCAGCGCGCGCCATGCGGCCGGGTCGGTATCGTGCCGGCGCGCCGTACAGATGCGGCCACACGGAGCCTGGTAGTCGGTGACCAGCAGCAGATCGTTGTCCGCGAGGAAGCGTGGGAGAACACGGGCGCGTATGGTGCGTCCATCCACGATCCTGATGAAATGCGGGGCTTCCGGATCGGTGAGCTCGGCCACGTACACATCGTTGTGCGAGGCGGGCCCGACCATCGCAGTGATCGCCAGATGACGGCCGTCGGCGCTGACCGTGAGCCCGTAATAGTGCTCTGGGGCATCGTCACCGCCGAACACCACCGTGTCGGCCCGCCAGGACGACCCGATCCGATGCAGCCTCACCCGCCGCTGCAAACGCATGTCGCCGGGTGCCAGTTCCTCATCGGGAACACGGCTGACGTAGTAGAACGCATCCCCTCCCGGCAGCCAGGCGAGCGAGGTGTTACGGGCGCGTGGCAACGGCCCGTCCACCGTCTCCCCGGTACGCACGTCCAGCACCATGATGTCGCTGCCGGGCTGCTCGGCGACCTCCATTTGGACAGCCACACGTTCGCCCTCGCGCGATGGCCACCAGGCATACAGCCCGGTACGGCCGGACGGATCGATCTCTGCCGGATCGACCAGCACCCGCCTGTTCCCCTCAGCGTCAACGACGAGCAGGCGCCGTTGCTCATCCCCACGGAGTTGCTCGGCAAGGAACATGACCGGACCGCGCACCATCGGAGGCTCGGACACGCCGAAGGATGACATCTGGTCCACCAAGGACGCCCACGATTGCTTCTCACGCCATCCGGCGCGATACGCGCGGAAGAGACGATCCTGGGCCGCGGCCCAGTCCCGCACGCGCGCGTCATTGCCGTCTTCCAACCATCGGTAGGGATCGGAAACCGGGAATCCGAACAGATCCTCCACCACATCGCTGCGCCAAACGGCAGGGTAAGACAATCGCGCCACAAACGCCCCCCGATGCATCGCCCTGCCCGCAATTAGGTCGAGGCACTGCGGTTTTGACACACCGCAGTACCTCGGCTCATTCAGCTACGACTGACCGCGAAGAATGTCCGCCTGCCAGCCGCGTACGCCCCCAATGCGGGTAGTCGGAGTGGAATCACGATACGGTAGGTATCCATTCATGTCAGCCTCCCGGATTCGTTGATTCGCCCGGAATGAGCGATTACGACGAGAAGTATCCCCGCACCCGGGATCGATAAACACAGGCATCGCTCTCGACGGTGAGCGCCAATCCTCCCTGGATCCTCGGCACGTACGTCGGCCATATTGGCTATCCTCCTGCTAAAATTTCATGCAAGAGAAAAAGACATACCGGAATGCCACCTCTATATCGATCTAGCGCAACAGCAATGCGGAGCCTTTCGAGATAGATCCCAGGGCTGACGACGTTCTCAAATCGTGAGACCGAGAGCGATCAACGGGTTGCCGAAACCATCGCGGGCCCAGCGGGTTCCCTCAGTGATGCCGGTGATGCCGGTGAAGACGAACTTCGCCGCCGGCTCACCCATCCGCAGCCGGACCGGTTACCCAACCAAGGTTGCGTGACGGGCCGCTAGCGAAACTCGGCCGCCAAACGAACGCCCAGGACAACCAGCACAAGCCCGGATACCTGCTCCAGCCGATGCCGGACCCGCGGCCGACTGAAGAACCGTCGCGCCGCCCCCACCAGCCACACGACTCCCAGATACCAGGCCAGATCGATCAGGTGCCTGCTACCCGACTGAACCTGGAGCCGCGCGCCCTGGCCGGCTGATGTACGTGATGCCAATTCATTGTCACGTACATCAGCGATCAGCCTCCCGGATGAGCAGATGCGCCGGGTATGCACGCGATGGGTCGTCAGGTCTGCCAGAGGGTCGACAGCACCACGTGCAAGGCGGTCGCGCCCAGGACGCTGATCACGGCGTTGCGGGTTTTCAGGTGCAGCCCGATCGCGGTGGCCAGGGCCACCGCGGTGGGCACGACGGCCGACCAGGTGGGGCGGACCTCGCGCAGGGTGTACAGGGCGAGGATCAACATGATGCCGGTGGGCATCTGCAGGGCGAGGTAGCCCAGGACGGCCGAGCGGCGCAGCGGAGTCAGGACGGCGAACGGCAGGGCGCGCAGACCCCAGGTGACGGCGGCGCTGACGGCCACGGCGGCGGCCAGGTAGTGCGGGCTGGGCACGGGTTTTCACCTTTCCCCGGCTGAGACGGCCGCGGCGGGCACGGGGCGGGTGTGATCGTCGGGCGCACGGGAGGCGGTGTGGCGGTCCACGGCGTAGCGGATCAGCAGGCCTGCGGTGAACAGGGCCATCGCGACCGGCAGCACCTGCCCAGGAGTCAAGAGCGCGGCGACGGCGAAGCCGGCCGCGGCCAGCAGGGGAGCGGGCAGATCCCGCTGGGTGCGCCAGGCGTCGATCGTCAAGACCACGAACAGGGCGGTCAGGGCGAAGTCCAGGCCGTGCAGGGTGAGCGGGATCAGGGATCCGGCGAGCGCGCCGAGGGTGGCCCCACCGACCCAGTAGCCCTGGCACAGCACCTGCATCCACAGAATGCGGGCGCTGCTCCAGGAGCGGGCGCGATCGCCGGTGGTCATGGCGTAGGCCTCGTCGGTGAGCGCGAAGGTGGCGTAGATGCGGCCTAGCGGCCGGACCTGCGACAGCGGGAAGGACAGGGCGTAGAAGACGTGCCGGAGGTTCACCAGCAGCGCAGTCACCGCGATCTGCCCCAGCGGTGTCACCGAGGCGACCAGGCCCAGCAGCAGGAACTCCAGCGACCCGGCGTAGACCACGGCGGTGAACACCGTGGCCCACCACCAGCTCAGCCCGGTGTGCACCACCAGGACGCCGAAGCTGATCCCGAGAGGGAACAGGCTGAGCCCCACCGAGGCGGTGTCGGCCGCTGCCGCCGCGAAGTCCCGCGACCCGCCCCTCGCTCGCATTGCACTCATGAAAGCAATTTTAGTGCGTATAGCGCATAATATGGTTTCAAAAACCATCAGGAGTAAAGTATATGAGCAATATTATTAGCCTTGATCACATTGATCGTGAAATATTATTTCACCTTGCTCGGGACGGCCGGCTGTCGAACGTGGAGCTGGCCGGCCGGGTGGGGCTGACTCCCCCGCCGTGCCTGCGCCGGGTCAAGCGCCTGGAGGACGCCGGCGTGATCGCCGGATACCGGGCGCAGATCTCCCCAGCGGCCCTGGGCCGTTCCCTGGAAGTGGTCATCTCGGTGGAGATCGCGGTCAACGACCTGCAGACCGTGGAGGACTTCGAATCCCGGGTCGCGGCACTGGAGGAGGTCATGGAGTTCCGGCGCATGTTCGGCCGCCCGGACTACTACATCAGGGTGGCGGTCGCCGACCCGATCGCCTACGAGGAGTTCCTCAGCCGGCAGATCCTGCCGCTGCCCGCGGTCTCCCGGGTCGACTCCCACATCACCATGAAACGCATCAAAGGGGTCTAGCCCACATGCGCCCAAAACCCACATCCGATCTCGATGTACCGGATGACGCACCCGGATCCTGCTCGATGAGCTCGGCGCGCGAGGCGAGCTGGACTGGTCGCGGTGCGCAATCGACTCGGTCAGCGTGCGCGCCATGAAAGGGGGGAGCTGACAGGTCCGAATCCTGTCGATCGCGGCAAGAACGGGTCGAAGATCCATCTCATCACCGAACGGGCCGGAGTGCCCATTTCTGTCGCGATCAGCGCCGCCAACACCCACGACAGCCTGGCGTTGGAGCCGCTGGTACGGTCAATCCCGCCGATCCGTTCCCGCCGCGGGCCACGACGACGGCGTCCCGGCAAGCTCCATGGGGACAAGGGCTACGACTATCCCCACCTGCGAGCCTTCCTGCGTGGACGCGGTATCGTCCCGCGTATCGCCCGCCGGGGGATCGAGTCCAGCCAGCGCCTGGGACGTCACCGCTGGGTGGTGGAGCGCACCGTCTCCTGGCTGGCCGGCTGCCGCCGTTTACACCGGCGCTACGAGCGCCGGGCCGACCACTTCGCGTCCTTCGTTGCCCTCGCTGCGGCCCTCATTTGCTACCGCCGACTCGCCAAATGAGTCACTGTCTTATTCCGGTGGACAGGCTGACGATCCGGAGTGCACGTGAACAGAGCTGACTCCTCCCGCGACGCCCGCGTCGCCCGCCTCCGCCAGGCCCGCCAGACGGACAGCGCAGCCAAGACGGCTCGCACCAAAGGAGCCATCCGCGATCTCCTCAACGCCGGGCAACGCATCTCCTTCGCCGGAGTGGCACGAAAAGCCGACGTATCGACCTGGTTCGTCTACAACACCCCCGCCATCAGAGACACAATCCGGCAGGCGATGAGTGAGCAGGCCCAGCACGGTGTGCAAGCAGCCGCGGTCCCCCGACCCGAGCGAGCCACCCCCGCCAGCCTGTACACCGACCTTGCGATGGCCCGCGAAGAAATCCAAGAACTGAAACGAGAGCGCGATGCCTTGAAACGCCGCCTCCAGCTTGCTCTGGGCGCGGAAATCGACAACGCGGCCCAACCCGAACGCGTTCAGAGAGTGCAGGACCTGGAAGGCCGCACCCAGGCCCTGACCCGAGACCTCGCCGAGGCACGTGCCCAAGCTACACGCCTCACCGAACAACAACAGGAATCTGACGAGACCATCGCCTCGCTCCGGCTCGCCCTGCGCAAGGCGATGCGCACCGTCCCATGATCCGCAGACCCTCAGTCGAGTGACAGTCCTGCGACCGGACTCACCCGGGCGGCCCGGCGTGCGGGGAGAACGGCGGCGAGGAGTCCGGCCAGGGCGGCGATGAGGACGACGACGCCGAGCGACAGCCAAGGGACGTGCATGGTGGCGTCGCGGAGGGCCCGTTTCACGATCGTCTCGCAGGCGGCCCAGGCGAAACCGACGCCGAGCACGGTGCCGAGCACGGTGGCCACCAGCGACAGCAGGACGGCCTCGGCCGCCAGCATCCGCCGGAGCTGCCCGCGGGTGAGCCCGAGCGCGCGCAGCATCGCGTGTTCGCGGGCACGTTCGAGTACGGAAAGCCCGAGGGTGTTCGCGATCCCGATCAGGGCGATCACGATGGCGATGCCGAGCAGGCCGAGCGCTGACCAGGTGTAGATCTGCAGCTGCTGGTCCAGCGACTCCCAGGTGCGCAAACCGTTCTCGATCGTCGCGCCGACGGGATCGGCCAGCTCGTCCAGGTCGGCGCCGAGCCGAGCCGGGTCGGCGCCGGTGGAGGCGCGGATCCAGACGGCACGCGGCTCGGGGGCGTCGGTGAGCGTCGCCAGCGTCTCGGGCGCGACCACGCCCGCCGGGCCCCAGCCGGTGCCGACGGCCACCTGCAGCTGGGCTCGCCGGTCGCCGACGCGCACCGTGACCTGGTCGCCGGGCCGGAGACTCAGGCTCTTGCCAAAGGCCTCGGAATCGAGTCTGATCTTCCCCGGCTCCACCCGAGCGAACGCCCCGCCGTCGCGGGCCACTTGCGCCGCGACCGGTGCGGTGACAACCGGGATCGGTTCGTCGAGCCCGGCCACTCGGGCCACGGCGCCGTCCACTGGAACGGCCTGCTCCACACCGGGAATGTGACGTACCCGGTTGAGGAGGTCAGTGGTGACCGGCTCCTTGGGCGAGGTGAGCGCGACATCGATGGGGTGGTCCCTACCGATCTGCTCATTCAAGGACGTACGCCATGTGGCCATCCCGGTGAGTACGGCGATCGTCAGGGTGACGCCGACCAGCAGGGAGGCAGTGGTGGTGGCGGTCCGCCGCGGATTGCGCACAGCGTTCTTGGTCGCCAGCCGCCCGGCGGGGCCGAGCAGCGCGCCGGTGATCCCAACCAGGCGGGGAACGAGCACCGGCCCGAAGAGGAGTACGCCGCCGAACACCGATCCTCCGCCGGCCAGCATGAACGCCGTACTGCCCTGGACCATCGCCACCCCGAGCAGGGCCGGCCCGATGACCAGGAGGAGCGCAGCGAGCGCCAGCCGCACCAGGCCGGTGGCCATGGGTATGTCGACCGCGGCATCCGGGCGCAGCGCCGCCAGCGGGCTCACCAGGACCACGCGCCGGGTCGGCAACCAGGACGCGACCATGGTGACCGCCAGGCCGACGGCGAACCCGCCCAGCAGCCAGGGCACGGGCAGCTCGGCGGCGCCCATCGGCACGGCGGACGCGAGGGCGTCGATCAGGGCGATCAGCCCGTAGCCGAAACCGACGCCGACCAGTGTCCCGGTCAGCGACGCGAGCACGCCGACGACGGCCGCCTCGCGGCGTACAGAACGCACCACCTGCCGCCGGGTCGCGCCGATGCAGCGCAGTAGCGCGAAGTCGCGGAGTCGTTGCGCGAACAGGATGGAGAAGGTGTTCGCGATGACGAGGATCGAGACGAAGAGCGCGATGCCGGCGAACAACAGCAGCATCACCGACAAGCTGTTCACCCTGTTCTGGACATAGGTCAGCCGCTCCGCGGCGAACCCCTCCGGGGACTGCGCCTTCGCGCCTTCCGGGAGCTGACCTACCTCCCCGCGCACCGCCACCGCGTTCAGATGAAGGTGGTCGCGCCACTGCAGCAACTGCGGCCAGGTGACGTACATCGAGGCCTGGGCCGGGGGCGAGGGCGACTCCACGAGACCGACCACTCGTACGTCGCGTGCGGCGGCGCCCTCGCCGATCCGAACCCGGTTGCCGACCGCGATATTCTCGGCCAGGGCGAAATACACGTCCACCACCGCCTCGCCCGTGCTCGCTGGGAAGCGCCCCGAGCTGAGCTCCTGCCAGCGCCACTCCTCCAAGATGGCGATCGGCCCCACGGTCGTTTCGGAGAGCCGCCGGCCGTTCACGCGCGCCGACAGCGTTGCCCGGCCGGTCGCGGCCGCGTTCTCACCGTGTCGCTCGGTGAATGCGATCGCGGCCTTCGGGTCCAGCTCGAACGATGGCCACCCCGCCGCCGAGACCACGTGCTCGGCATTGCGGTACGGCGCCCCCAGGCCGTCCATGAGCCCGCTTTGCGCGCCGGAGGTGAGCATGCCGACCACGACGACGAAGGCGACGGCGACGGTGACCGCGACCGCCGCCGCGACGTACCTGCGGATGTACGTGCGCAGCGACGCGAGGAAGACGGCACGCATCAGGCGATCCGCCCGTCCTGCATGGTGACCACGTCGTCGGCGTACGCCGCCGCGTCCCGCTCGTGGGTGACCATAACGATGGTCTGGCCGAGCTCGCGCGCCGACCGGCGCAGGTGGTCCAGCACCTCCGCCGACGTGGTGCTGTCCAGGTTTCCGGTGGGCTCGTCGGCGAACAGCAGGTCCGGCTGGGTGACCAGGGCTCGGGCGATCGCGACCCGCTGCTGCTGGCCGCCGGACAGCTCCGCGGGCCGGTGGCCGAGCCTGTCGGCCACGCCGAGGACATCGGCGAGCAGGTACGCGCGCTCGCGTGCCGCATCGTCGATCCGGCGGCCGCCCAGTTCGAGCGGGAGCACGATGTTCTCGCCCGCGGTGAGCATCGGCAGCAGGTTGAACGACTGGAACACGAAGCCGACGTGCTCGCGGCGGAAGATCGTGAGCGCGTCGTCGTCGAGCAACCCGAGGTCGGTGCCTGCCACGGTGACGGTGCCGCCGCTGGCCTGGTCGAGTCCGGCCAGGCAGTGCATCAGCGTGGATTTACCCGATCCGCTCGGGCCCATGATCGCGGTGAACCCGCCTCGCGGGAGGTCGAGGTCGATGCCGCGCAGTGCATGGACCTGGGTTTCGCCCCGGCCGTAGGTCTTGGTCAGGTTCCGCGCGCGGGCGGCCACGGCGTCGGGGCTCGCGGCCGTCCGGGGAAGCCGCGGGGCCGGGTCATGCCGTGAGCCGGTCACTGCTGGGTCCTCGCTTCGCTGTAGGCCATGCCCGCAGTCAAGGCGGCGCGGTGTTGTCAGCACGTATGGAATTTTCGATACGCCGACGATACGCCCGGGCTCCTAGCATCGAGTGCATGCGTGTGTTGATCGTCGAGGACGAGCCCTACCTGGCAGAGGCCATGCGCGACGGGCTGCGCCTGGCGGCGATCGCCGCCGACATCGCAGGTGACGGCGACACCGCTCTGGAGCTGCTGAGCGTCAACGCCTACGACATCGCCGTCCTCGACCGCGACATCCCCGGCCCCTCGGGCGACGAGATCGCCAAACGCGTCATCGCCTCCGGCAGCGGCATGCCCATCCTCATGCTCACCGCCGCCGACCGGCTCGACGACAAGGCCTCCGGGTTCGGGCTCGGGGCCGACGACTACCTCACCAAGCCCTTCGATCTCCAGGAACTCGTGCTCCGCCTCCGGGCACTCGACCGCAGGCGCGCGCACAACAGGCCGCCCGTACGCGAGATCGCCGGCCTGCGCCTGGACCCGTTCCGCCGCGAGGTCTACCGCGACGGCCGCTACGTCGCGCTCACCCGCAAACAGTTCGCCGTGCTCGAAGTCCTCGTCGCCGCCGAAGGCGGTGTCGTCAGCGCGGAAGAACTTCTGCAGCGGGCGTGGGACGAGAACGCCGACCCCTTCACCAACGCCGTCCGCATCACGGTCTCGGCGCTGCGCAAACGGCTCGGCGAACCGTGGCTCATCGCCACCGTGCCCGGCGTCGGCTACCGCATCGACGCAGGAGGCGAGGGTGGATAGGGCGCGCGGGATGAGCGTCCGGCTCAAGCTCACCCTCAGCTACGCCGGATTCCTCATGCTCGCGGGCGCGTTGCTGCTCGCCGCCGTGTGGGTGTTCCTCCTGCGGTACGTACCCGACGGCTGGCCCGCCCTTCTCTACGTGGCGCCCAACCGCATCCTCCTCCTGGGCGCCTTCGCCCCTGCGGCGGCCGCGGTGATGGCGTTCCTGCTGGTGTTCGGCCTGCTGGGAGGATGGATTCTCGCCGGACGCATGCTCGCCCCCCTGACCCGCATCACCGACGCCACGCGCATGGCCGCGAACGGATCGCTCTCCCACCGGATCCGGTTGCCTGGCCGCGCGGACGAGTTCCGCGAACTCGCTGACGCCTTCGACGCCATGCTCGTGCGGCTCGAAGCACACGTCGCCGAGCAACAGCGATTCGCGGCCAACGCCTCACACGAACTCCGCACCCCGCTGGCGATCTCACGGGCGCTTCTCGACGTGGCCCGCCGCGATCCCGACCGTGACATCGGCGAACTCGTCGAACGCCTTCACGCCGTCAACACCCGGGCGATCGACCTCACCGAGGCGCTCCTCATGCTCAGCCGCGCCGACCAGAGATCCTTCGCACGGGAACGCATCGACCTGTCCCTGGTCGTGGAAGAGGCCGTCGAGACACTGCTCTCGCTCGCAAAGAAACGCGGTGTCACCATCGAGACTTCAGGTGAGATCACCCCGGTTGAGGGGTCGCAGGCGCTCCTGCTGCAACTGGCGACGAACCTGGTGCACAACGCGATCGTGCACAACCTGCCCGTACAGGGAACCGTGTGGATCAAGACCGGCGTCGGCCCCGAGGCGCTCACCGTCGAGAACACCGGCGAGAAGCTGTCCCCAGAGGTGGTCCCTGCACTTACAGAACCGTTTCAGCGCGGCACGGGAAGAATACGCAACGACCACGCAGGCGTCGGACTCGGCCTGGCAATCGTCAAGAGCATCACCCACGCGCACGACGGAACACTCACTATCGTCGCGCGCCCCGCGGGGGGCCTCAGCATCGCCGTTCAACTACCCGCGTGTAAGCGATAAGCTGCGACTGCAGAAAAATATAGATTTCCTGAACCAATCGCCGGATATTACGTCGATTAGCGTCGCCTGTCGATACCAGAAATGAGTATCGATTTTAAGAGAATAACCGGGACCCAAGGAGCCCATTTCATCCTGAGTAGCGGCCCTCTTCGATGAGCTGCAGGACGAGGATGGCCTGCACGAGTGCGGTCGCTCGACGCGGGCAGCAGCGCTGCTTGGTCAGCACCTTACAGCTCTTCAAGGTCGCAACGGCGCGTTCGCCGATGGCGCGGATGCGGGCGTGAGCGCGGTTGACGTCACGCTGCCCGCGGGACAGCCAGGGCCAGTGGCGATGCCGCTTGAACGGTGTCCGGATCGTACCGCCGGCGCCTTGGTAGCCCTTGAAGGTGGTTCGGCGGACCTCGAGGTTCGGGCATGTTTCCGGCATTGTCTGAGCCGTATCCCGGGCTGCTACCGCCGAACGCGCCGAGCGGGTTCTGCACCTTTGCGGGAGCGGAACCTAACGTGGCGCTTTCCTGCGGTGTACGGCTATCGCCACCCCGAGGGCGAGGGCGGCATATCCGCAGGTCACGGCCAAACCTCCCGATGGCGGGAGCGGGTAATAGCCCCCGAGCAGTGACTGGTCCACGTCCACGTGCGCGAACGTGGGGACGCTCTGCGTGATCGCGAACCCGGCGGCAGGGGTGATCATCAGCAGCCACGGCACCAGACCCGCGGTCGCCAGCAGGTAGGGCACGACGACCAGCGCGATGGCCAGCCCGACGGCGACGATGCCCCGCTTGACCAGCGCGGCCAGGCCCAGAGCCAGCACGGCGGCGGCCGCGGTCAGCGCCGCGTAGCCGACGATCACCCGCAGCCCGGTACCCAGGGTGATCGGCTGAATCGGGTTCTGATTGGCACGCAACATCGCCAGGCCGACAGGGACCACGATCCCCGAGGTCACCAGCCCCGTCACGAACCCGACCGCGCCGACCACCATGGCCTTGGCCGCCAGCAGCCACGCTGGATGCGGCTCGGCCGGCAGGCCGGTCCCGATCAGCCCCCGCCGATGTTCCGCCGTGAAGAACGAGACCGCCACCACGAGCACCAGGATCAGCCCCACGGCCCCGCCGATCAGCATGAGGTCAGCGCGCAGACCGCCCTCCACCGTGGCGGGCCCGATGTCACCGCCCCCGGTCACAAGGAGCTTGTCACCGGACTCGACGACCCCGCCCGGGTGATGCAGGGTCTTGCCGTCGGGCCCCAGGGAGACGCCGACGTCGTCACGCCGCCACGAACCGTTCGCGCCCTGCAGCTTGATCTGGTCGAAGGTGGCGGTGGCCTGGGCGAAGGCTTTCGCCATCTCCCACAGGGCGCCTGGCGAGGTGGCGAACAGCCCGATCTCGACCGTCTCCGGCAGCCCGGTCAGCTTGACCGTGCCGACCTCGGTCCACGTCTTTCCGTCGCCTGACTCGTAGCCGGTGAGAGTGTCGCCCGACCTGGTCAGCCGCAGCCACCGTGGCCCCCGCACAGGACCGCCGGCCACGTCGTGGGTGAAGTTGTGCTGCATCCTCACGCCGTGGCTGCCGGTGATCATGACGGCGGCGTACGGCGTGCCCTGCGTGAGGCTCTGCCTGACCAGGAGCCCGGCCTTCGCCCAGGGCACCACCCCCTCCTTGACGTTGCGCACCCCGGGTACGACGTCCGGCAGCCGCATCTGCCCGGTCATGTCCAACACGCGGGCGGTGATGCTGCCGTTCCCCTTGAGCGGCTGGTGCACGAAGTAGTACTTGTCCTTCACCGCCGTGCCATCGGGTCCCACCAAAGGCGCGGGGCAGGGGCCCTCGCCCTTCCAGGTCACGCAGGTGCTGCGGGCGCCCCCGGCGATCAGCAGGCCGAGCGACACGGTGACCAGCACGGAGGCCGCCATGGTGAGCACCCAGCCCCACCCGGAGCGGAACTTGGTCCACTCCGCGCGCAGCAACTGAGGGAAACGGTCCTGCCCGGCCCGCCGGCTGGATCGGTAAGGCGTGAATGAACTCATGCCGACGGTTGTACGCGGCACCCGGTTCCAGCCGGGTCGCAGCCGCTGCGACCCGGCTGGAACCTGGGATCTGACATCGTTGACCCATGGCACCTCGACCCGGCGGCCGGTTCGGCCGCCCCGCCCGCACGACGACCGGCGGTGAGTGGTGGTGAGGGTCCTCGTCGTCGAGGACTTCGAGGTCCTCGCCCGCTCCATCGGAACCGGGCTGCGCCGCGAGGGCATGGCCGTCGACGTCGTCCTGGACGGAACCGCCGCCCTCGACCGCCTGGCCGCCACCCGCTACGACGTGGTGATCCTCGACCGCGACCTGCCCGGCGTCCACGGGGACGAGATCTGCCGGCGACTCGCCCACGGCCGCTGTCAGACCCGCGTACTGATGCTCACCGCCTCCGGCACGATCGAGGACCGCGTCGACGGGCTCAGCCTCGGCGCCGACGACTACCTGCCCAAGCCGTTCGCGTTCGCCGAACTGGTCGCCCGCGTCCGTGCCCTGGCCCGCCGCGCCACCCCGCCGCTACCGCCCACCCTGGCATGCGGGGACATCACCCTTGATCCGGCCCGCCGTATCGCGTTCCGGGCCGGTCGGCGTCTTGACCTGAGCCCCAGGGAGTTCGCCCTGCTCGAATGCCTGCTCGCCGTACCCGGCCTGGTCATCTCCGCCGAGGAACTGCTCGAACGCGTCTGGGACGAGGCCGCCGACCCCTTCAGCAGCGCCGTCAAGCACACCATGCACCGGTTACGAGCCAAGCTCGGTGACCCGCCCGTGATCGAGACCATCCGCGAGGGCGGCTACCGCATCGGACCGTCATGACCTCCCAGACGCTCGCCGGCAGGTCCCTGCAGACGCGGCTCGCGCTCGCCTACGCGGCGGGCATCTACGCCGCCGGGGTCTTCGTGGTCGTATTCGTCGCCGTCCCGCTTGCCAGCGTCCACGCGGCCACCCCCAAAGACCACCCCTCATCGAGTGCGATCACCGAAACCGGGCCCGGGATCAGCCTGCCCCAACTCCTCACGGGATCCGCCGTCGCCCTGGTCCTTCTGATTCCCATCGCCCTGGCTCTCGGCTGGTACGTCGCCGGCCGGTTCCTGCACCCGCTGCGCGCCATCACCGCCACCGCCAAAATCATCTCCGCCGGAAACCTCCACCAGCGCCTTGACCTCGGCGAGCCCACGGACGAGCTGACCGAACTCGGCCACACCCTCGACGACCTGTTCGCCCGCCTGCAAGCCTCCTTCGACGCCCAACGCCACTTCGTCGCCAACGCCTCCCACGAGCTGCGCACCCCTCTCGCCGGCCTGCGCACCCTTCTTGAAGTCGCTCTCGCCGACCCCGATGCCGACACCGACACCCTGCGTTCGGCCTGCCAGGACGCCCTCGCTCTTGGCGAACACCAGGAGCGGCTCGTCCGAGCACTGCTCGCTCTGGCCACCAGCGAGCGCGGCGTCACCCACTGGGACACCCTCGACCTCGCCCACGTCGTCGAAGGAGTGATCGCCTCCCGCCGCGACCAGGCAATGGAGAGACGCATCGACCTAACCGAACACCTGACGCCCGCAGTGACGGCCGGGGACCCGAGACTGATCGAAAGCCTCGTCGCCAACCTCATCGACAACGCCATCCGCCACAATCACGAAGACGGGCAGGTAAAGGTCACCACACAGAGCTCCGGCACGCAGACGGCCCTTACCGTCACCAACAGCGGGCCGGTCATCCCCGACAACCAGATCCAGCGGCTCTTTAAAGCCTTCCAGAAACTGGCGCCTGATCGTCACGGCCGCCACGACGGCTACGGCATCGGCCTTGCCATCGTCAATGCCGTCACGCAGGCTCACCACGCCACCCTCACCGCCAGCGCACGCCCCCAAGGGGGTTTGTCCATCACCGTGCAGTTCGCGCACGGATCTCATCCGAACCTTCCCTGATGAGGTGCTCCAGATCCTGGCCTCCGACGACGCCGACCTGATCGGCGCGTTGCCGGCCTTCGAACCGAAGGGTGGAGCCCGACCTGCCGGCCGCCAACCCCGGCCCGGCCTGGGCGCTGGTGGTCGAGTCGGTCGCCGCAAGGTACGGGCTGAGTGCCTCACGGCTCAACGTGCTCGGCCGCTACAGCTTCACCGCCTCCAACCCGGCTGCCGACGCCCTGCGCCCGCTGCGCGACCCAAGTGCGGGTGGCCTCGACGAGGACGAGGAGGAATGAGAGTCGGCGGCCTTCAGGGCACTGATCAGTTCGCCGGGAGCAGGGTGATCCAGGCGCCGCGGTCCAGGTACAGGCTGAACTGTGCCACCAGCCCCTCGCCCACGGTCTCGGTCAGCCACTGGTCGTCACCGACTTCGCCGCACCGCTGTAGGTTCCGGATAGACCTGTCGGTGTCCGAGTGTGTTGTCGTGCAGAAGGCGATCAGAACACCATCGTGAGCAGGTCGGCGAACAGCTCCTGTTCGTCGATCTCGAGCCCGCGGTTCGTGAACCACGTGGCCATGTTGTGGCAGTCGCGCATCAGGAAGTCCATGCCCTTCGGGTTGCCGACGATGTCGACGACCTGGGGCAGGTCGATCATCACGATCCGCTCGGCCTGCGCGAGGACGTTGTACGGCGAAAGGTCGCCGTGCGCGAGCCCCGTGCGGGCCAGTTCACGCATGCCGTTGCGGAGCTGCTCGAAGTACACACCGAGCAGTTCCTTCGACGGCCGGACCTGGGCGAGCCGGGGCGCGGCACCGCCCTCGCCGTCGTCGATGAACTCCATCAGCAGCTCGGTGCCGTCCACCTGCACGGGATACGGCACCGGGACGCCGGCCTTCCACAACAGGTTGAGGGCGTCCCATTCGGCGTATGCCCACTGACCGGCCGCGACACTGCGGCCGTGCGAGGTCTTCTTCGCCATCGCCCGGCTGTCGCGGCTGTTGCGGGTACGGCGGCCTTCGACGTACGACGTACTGCGGTGGAAGGACCGGTGCTCCTCGGTGCGGTACCGTTTCGCGGCCAGCAGCGAGGACTTCGCCGGGTTGTCGCCGATGGCTTCGACGGCCCGTTCGAGCAGGAAGACGTCGGCTTCCTTGCCGGTTTTGAGGACGCCAAGCTCGGTGTCGATCGCAGCCTGTTCCGTCACAACCCACGAAGGGCGTGGTTCCGGGCCGCGAGAACCGCGCTCGACCTCCAGCCAGGTGGACCACCGCTGATCCGGGCCCAGCTCCTCGTCGACCGAATGGAACTTGAAGACGAAGGCTGCGGCCGGATCTGGTTGGGACTCGTCACCGGTGAATTCGGATCGGCGGGAGTCGAGGTCGGAGTAGGTATCAGAGAGTTCGTACTCGGAAGACAACGGGTGTGCTCCTGAACAAAGAGGTGGGACTGATGCGGACATGCCGCAGCGCAGTGATGGCCATCCGTCAGCCCTCCTTAGTCCAGGCAGCGCTCTCCGCCACTCGATCGACCCAGCATGCCCCGCCCGTTTCGGCCCCCGCAACGTATTTACCGGAGCTGGCACCGTGCGGTCGGGCTCAGCCGGAGCTCCTGCATCGGCTTCGCGGATCGGCAGACCCAGCTCCGGCAGCACCGGCTCCCGCCAGACCCGCGACGCGGCGAGCTGCCGGCGTACGCGCGGCCCGGCGACATCGTGCATATCTCCGAGATGTTCCGCCTCGTGCGCGGCACCCAGGGCACCCCGGCGATCCCGGCACAGCGCAAGGCCCGCCGCGAATACGAGAACCGTGTCAACGCCCTTCCGGCTACAGCCGGACCATGATCGTTCTCAGCGCCAACGGCTGTACCGATGTTCCCCACAGCCGTTTCCCCCTGACGAGGCCGCCCGGCTCGGCGGCGCGTCGCTCGTGTTGGTGTGGGGCAACGACCGCCGCGACACCGGCCTTTCATGCTCGGGCGCCGAGCCGGGTCGCCGGTTCCTCAGGCACCGGCGAACAGCAACGATCAGCGAGAGATGGGCGTTTGCGTTGACAACTCTGCCGGCAACGCCGGGTTACGTTACGGCCTCGTCAATCGTTCATGCCACAGAAACTTACGTAAGATCCACAGGCATTTTCGGCTTCCCCTGAAAGGCAGCCGTGCTCTCGCGGATCACGAGCTCGGTGCCCAGCTCCACTCGCCTCTGCTGAAGCGACTCCCCCTCAGCCAGGCTGATCAGCATGGTGGCGGCCGTGGCGCCCATCTCGATCAGGGGCTGGCGGATCGTGGTGAGCGGCGGGATGGCCCAGCGACAGGGGGGCATGTCGTCGAAGCCGATCACACTGAGGTCGTCCGGGATGCGTAGCCGCAGCTCGTGGGCAGCATGGTAGACGCCGATGGCCTGGCCGTCGTTGGACGCGAAGATCGCAGTAGGTGGCTCAGGCAACTTCATCAGTCGGCGGGTGTGGGCCAGGCCGTCCTCGATCTGAAACGCCCCCTGGCAGATCAGGTCGGGGTCGACCGGCACGCCGGCGGCATCAAGGGCGGCACGGTAACCGTCCAGGCGTGCCCGGCCGGAAAGCGCGTACTCAGGTCCCGTGATCATCGCGATTCGGCGGTGACCGAGTTCGAGAAGGTGACGGGTGGCCTCCAGGCCACCGCTCCAGTTGGTGGCCCCCACCGAAGGTACGCCGCGGCCAGGATCCCCGGCGGGATCCAGCACGACCAAGGGAACCTCGCGAGTGGCCAGCCGCACGCGCTGGTCATCCGTGGGACCCGAAAACACCGTGATGACACCGGTGGGGCGGCGGCTGAGCACGTCCTCGATCCACCGATGCCCCGGAGTATGCCGACCGCCGAGCTCGGAGATCACCACGCTCAGGCCATGCCGCCGGGCGACCTGCTGGACACCCTTGACGATCTCTATCGGATAGTCGCCCGCCAGCTCGTGAAAGACGACCTCGATGAGGCCCGCCGGTTTGATGCGGCGGCGTTGTCTGCGGTAACCGTGCTCTCGGATGAGGCCCTCGACCAGGGCGCGGGTCTCCGTGCCGACCTCCGAGCGGCCGTTGACGACCTTTGAGACGGTGGCCATGGAGACTCCGGCCAGCTCGGCGAGCTGAGAGAGGGTCAGTGGTTCGGAGGGGGCCGAGTCGGCGTGGGGGGATTCCTCGGTCGAGGTCATATCGGGAGTGTATCCGGGCGGTTTTCGGTCTCTCGTTATGGCCGTTTCCGCTGTTCCTCCCCCTTTCCAGCCCGCTTCGCCAGACGCTTGGAACGATCGTTGATCCGGCAGGTATCGGAAGTCAGCCGGAAAATTTCCATCGGTCGGCTCGGGCGTCCCGAGTCATCCATCAGGGTCCGTCGAGGAAGTTAGCCGGATTCGGCCAGAATTCTACGGTTGCCAACTGGTAACTTCTGTGAAACTTTCACATGCGCGGGCAGCGCGACATGATCTCCCACCGGACGAATGCCCAGGCCGGGAAACATGTCAGTGGCAATGCCCAGATCAGCGAGGGCTGTGACTCGTTGACCTGGATCGGACAGTCGGATGTACTCCGCGACAACACGTCCACGGGAGCAGGCCATGGAGATCTGGAGTCTCGAATGTTAGCGATAACAGGTTTTAGTGGCCGCTACCTCTCAGACGTGGCCAAGGAGCGTTGGATGCCCCCCTCATCTCGAACGCGTGTCCAAGGCGGACTTTTCGCTCGCCCTCCGCTGTACCGACGACTGGTCAGGGTGACGTCATGATCGAAATGTTAACGCTAACAAAAATCTCCAAAGAGGGATGTATGCCTTTTACCAGGCGAAATCATCTGCGCATACTGCTTGCCGCCATCACCTCGGCCATACTCGTCGGCACCCTGCTCACGCTCGCCACGCCCGTCGCGAACGCGGCGACGGTCGACACCAACGCCTGGTACGTCCTGGTCAACCGCAACAGCGGCAAGGCCCTGGACGTCTACAACCTGGCCACCAACGACGGCGCCCGCATCACCCAGTGGACCCGCAACAACGGCAACCAGCAGCAGTGGCAGTTCGTCGACTCCGGCGGCGGCTACTACCGCCTCAAGTCGAGGCTCTCCGGCAAGGTCCTGGACGTCTACAACTTCTCCACCGCCAACGGCGGCGCCATCGTCCAGTGGGCCGACCTCAACGGCACCAACCAGCAGTGGCGGCCGGCCGACTCCACCGGCGGCTACATCCGCCTGATCAACCGCAACAGCAACAAGGCCCTGGAGGTACAAGGCGCCTCCACCGCCGACGGCGCCAACATCGTCCAGTACGACGACTGGGGCGGCAACAACCAGCAGTGGCAACTCGTCCAGGTCGGCAGCGAACCGAACCCGACCCCCACGCCAACGCCGACCACGGGGGGCAACTACACCAATCCGGTCGTGTGGCAGGACTTCGCCGACGGCGACATCATCCGGGTCGGCGACGCCTACTACTACTCGGCCTCGACGATGCACTACTCTCCGGGCGCGCCGATCCTGCGCTCCTACGACCTGGTCGACTGGGAGTACGCCGGCCACTCGGTCCCCCGGCTCGACTTCAACTCGAACGCCTACGACCTCAACGGCGGCCGGGCGTACGTGAAGGGCATCTGGGCATCGACCCTCAACTACCGGCCGAGCAACAGCACGTACTACTGGATGGGCTGCGTCGAGTTCAACCGCACCTACGTCTACACCGCCTCGGCGGTGGACGGCACCTGGACCAAGCGCTCCCAGATCAACAACTGCTACTACGACGCCGGCCTGCTCGTCGACGACAACGACACGATGTACGTCGCCTACGGCAACGGCACGATCAGCGTCGCCCAGCTCTCGGCCGACGGGCTCAGCCAGGTGCGCGCCCAGCAGGTGTTCCAGACCCCCTCCAGCGTCGGCACCCTGGAGGGCGCCCGCTTCTACAAGCGGAACGGCTACTACTACATCTGGCTGACCCGGCCCGCGAACGGCCAGTACGTCCTGCGCTCCACCAGCCCGTTCGGCCCGTACGAGATGCGCCAGGTCCTGCTGAACATGCCGGGCCCGATCTCCGGCGGCGGCGTGCCCCACCAGGGCGGCCTCGTGCAGACCCAGAACGGCGCCTGGTACTACATGTCGTTCGTCGACGCCTATCCCGGCGGCCGGGTACCGGCGCTGGCGCCGATCACCTGGACCGGCGACGGCTGGCCGACCGTCCAGACGGTCAACGGCGGCTGGAGCAACACGTACCCGCGGCCGAACATCCAGACCTCGAAGACCGTGCGGTCGATGATCGGCTCGGACACGTTCGCGTCGAGCACACTCGGCCACCGGTGGGAGTGGAACCACAACCCCGACAACACCAAGTGGTCGGCGGGCAACGGGCTGCGGCTGCAGACCGCGACCGTCACAGGCGACCTGTACAACGCCCGCAACACCCTGACCCACCGCATCCAGGGCCCGTCGTCGACGGCGACGATCGAGCTCGACCACTCGCAGATGGCCAACGGCGATCGCGCCGGGCTGGCCATGCTCCGCGACCAGTCGGCCTGGATCGGCCTCAAGCGCGACAGCGGGACGACCCGCGTCGTGATGACCAACGGCCTGACCATGAACAGCAGTTGGCAGACCACCGGAACCGGCACCGAGGCCGCGAGTGCCAACATCTCCGGCGGCCGGATCTGGCTGCGCGTCAATGCCGACATCCAGCCCGGCTCGGGCCGCCAGGCGCGGTTCTCCTACAGCACCGACGGAACCAACTTCACCTCGTTCGGACCGGCCTTCACCTTGAACAACGCCTGGCAGTTCTTCATGGGCTACCGCTTCGGGATCTTCAACTACGCCACCCAGTCCCTCGGCGGCGCGGTGACCGTACGCCGCTTCGACCTCACCACACCGTGAAACGGAAAGGCACCCCATGATGCACCCCCCAAACCGATCGGCCCGGTCTTCCGGGCACACCCGGCTGTGGAAACTCCTGTCCCTGCTGAGCGCCTGCGTGGTCGCCATCGGCATGTCGGTGGCGATCTCCGCTCCGGCGAGCGCCGCCTCCACACTGGGCGCGTCGGCGGCGGAGAGAGGCGGTCGCTACTTCGGCGCGGCCGTCGCCGCCGGCAAGCTCGGCGACTCCACCTACGTGAACATCCTGAACCGCGAGTTCAACTCGGTCACCGCCGAGAACGAGATGAAATGGGACGCCACCGAACCGTCGCGCGGCTCCTTCAACTACACCAACGGCGACCGGATCGCGAATCACGCGATCAGCCGGGGCATGAAGGTACGCGGACACGCCCTGCTCTGGCACTCGCAGATGCCCGGCTGGGCGCAGAGCCTGTCCGGCTCGACACTGCGCAGCGCCGCCATCAACCACGTCACCCAGGTCGCCACCTACTACCGCGGCAAGATCCACTCCTGGGACGTCGTCAACGAGGCCTTCGCCGACGGCACCTCCGGCGCCCGGCGTGACTCCAGCCTCCAGCGAACCGGCAACGACTGGATCGAAGCCGCCTTCCGCGCGGCCCGCGCCGCCGACCCCGGCGCCAAGCTCTGCTACAACGACTACAACACCGACGGCATCAACGCCAAGAGCACCGCGATCCACAACATGGTCCGCGACTTCAAATCACGCGGCGTCCCCATCGACTGCGTCGGCTTCCAGTCCCATCTCGGCAACTCCGTCCCCGGCGACTACCAGGCCAACCTCCAGCGCTTCGCCGACCTCGGCGTCGACGTCCAGATCACCGAACTCGACATCGCCGGCTCCAACCAGGCCGGCAACTACGCCACCGTCACCCGCGCCTGCCTCGCGGTCGCCCGCTGCACCGGCATCACCGTCTGGGGCATCCGCGACAGCGACTCCTGGCGCACCGGGGAGAACCCCCTGCTCTTCGACGCCGCCGGCAACAAGAAGGCCGCCTACACCTCGGTACTGAACGCACTCAACGGCGGCAGCACCAACCCGACGCCCACGCCGACCTCGGGGCCGATCGACACCAACGCCTGGTACGTCCTGGTCAACCGCAACAGCGGCAAAGCCCTGGACGTCTACAACCTGGCCACCAACGACGGCGCCCGCATCACCCAGTGGACCCGCAACAACGGCAACCAGCAGCAGTGGCAGTTCGTCGACTCCGGCGGCGGCTGGTACCGGGTCAAGTCCCGCCATTCCGGCAAGGTCCTCGACGTCTACAACTGGTCGACCGCCAACGGCGGCTCGATCGTCCAGTGGGCCGACGGCAACGGCACCAACCAGCAGTGGCGCCTGGCCGACTCCACCGGCGGCTACGTCCGCTTCATCAGCCGCCACAGCAACAAGGCCCTGGAGGTACAGGGCGCCTCCACCGCCGACGGCGCCAACATCGTCCAGTACGACGACTGGGGCGGCAACAACCAGCAGTGGCAACTCGTCCGCGTCGGATGAAATCGGAGCACATCATGAAAATCAGACCCCTGGCCATCATCGTGACGGCGGCCACGTTGCTGATAAGCCTCTTCGTGGCCGTCCAATCCGCGAACGCGGCGACGGTCGACACCAACGCCTGGTACGTCCTGGTCAACCGCAACAGCGGCAAAGCCCTGGACGTCTACAACCTGGCCACCAACGACGGCGCCCGCATCACCCAGTGGACCCGCAACAACGGCAACCAGCAGCAGTGGCAGTTCGTCGACTCCGGCGGCGGCTACTACCGCCTCAAGTCGAGGCTCTCCGGCAAGGTCCTGGACGTCTACAACTTCTCCACCGCCAACGGCGGCGCCATCGTCCAGTGGGCCGACCTCAACGGCACCAACCAGCAGTGGCGCCTGGCCGACTCCACCGGCGGCTACATCCGCCTGATCAACCGCAACAGCAACAAGGCCCTGGAGGTACAGGGCGCCTCCACCGCCGACGGCGCCAACATCGTCCAGTACGACGACTGGGGCGGCAACAACCAGCAGTGGCAACTCGTCCAGGTCGGCAGCGGGCCCAACCCGACCCCGACGCCGACCCCGACCGGTATGTGCGATCTTCCGTCGACGTACCGCTGGACATCGACGGGCCCGCTGGCGACCCCGAAGTCGGGGTGGGTCTCGCTCAAGGACTTCACCACCGCCCCCTACAACGGCAGGCACCTCGTCTACGCGACGACGCACGACACGGGCACAAATTGGGGTTCGATGAACTTCGGCCTCTTCACCAACTGGTCCGACATGGCCTCGGCCAGCCAGAACACGATGTCTTCCTCCACTGTCGCGCCCACGCTCTTCTACTTCGCCCCGAGGAACATCTGGGTACTCGCCTACCAGTGGGGCGGGACCGCCTTCTCCTACCGGACCTCCAGCGACCCCACCAATCCGAACGGCTGGTCATCGCAGCAGGTGCTCTTCTCCGGAAGCATCACCGGCTCCGGAACAGGACCCATCGACCAGACGCTCATCGGTGACAGCACGAACATGTACCTGTTCTTCGCCGGCGACAACGGCAAGATCTACCGGGCCGGCATGCCCATCGGGAACTTCCCGGGCAGCTTCGGCACGACATCAACGGTGATCATGAGCGACACGACGAACAACCTGTTCGAAGCTGTTCAGGTCTACAAGCTCCAGGGCCAGAACCGCTACCTCATGATCGTCGAGGCGATCGGCTCGCAGGGCCGCTACTTCCGCTCGTTCACGGCCACCAGTCTGAACGGTACATGGACACCGCAGGCCGCGACCGAGAGCAACCCCTTCGCAGGCAAGGCCAACAGCGGCGCCACCTGGACCAACGACATCAGCCACGGCGAACTGATCCGCACCAACGCCGATCAGACCATGACCGTCGACCCCTGCAATCTGCAGCTGCTCTACCAGGGACGCAACCCCAGCTCCGGCGGCGACTACGGCCTCCTGCCCTACCGGCCGGGCCTGCTGACACTACAGCGCTGACGGCGTGACACAGGTCCGGCTCGAACGTTCCTGACGTTCACCGCAAAGGCGTACACCCCATCGGGTGAGCGCAATCACGGCACGCGATCAGGACCGGGGGGAGCCAGAGCGGCGGGCTCGGTGCAGGACCGAGCCCGCCCGGGTCACGCAGAAACGTCAGCGCTCACCTAGCGACGGAATGCGGAGTCGGGCACACGCTCCCCAACCTGAGGTCCACCCCCGAAAGGATCACCATGAGATCTGCACCATCACGCCGCCTGCCCTGGCGCATGGGCTTGTCGACCCAGACCAACTCCCCCTGCTGATCACCCTCTGAACCGCCTCGGACGTGGCGAACACTCCGACCCGCCACGTCCGAGGTCACCGGCACCCCCGTCAAACATCCGCCTGAGGGAGACGACAGGTGAGACCCGTACTTCGCGCGGCCAGGAGGAGATCTCGCCACCTGGTTCTCTGGACCGTGAGCCTGTTCTTGCTGACCACGTTGTTGCCGTCCCTGGCCAGGGCCGACAACCCGATCGTGCAGACCATCTACACCGCCGACCCGGCGCCGCTCGTCCACAACGGCCGCCTCTACCTCTACACCGGCCACGACGAGGACGGCTCGACGTACTTCACCATGCGTGACTGGCGGGTGTACTCCACCACGGACATGGCCAACTGGACCGACCACGGCTCACCGATGAGCCTGGCCACCTTCGCCTGGGCCGACGCCAACGCCTGGGCCGGCCACGTCGCCTACCGCAACGGGAAGTTCTACTGGTACGTCCCGGTGCGGAACCGGGCGACCGGCGGAATGGCCATCGGTGTCGCGGTCGGTGACAGCCCCACCGGGCCCTTCCGTGACGCGCTGGGCCGCCCGCTGGTCGAGAACGGTGAGATCGACCCCAACGTCCTCATCGACGACAACGGCCAGGCCTACCTCTACTGGGGAAACCCCCGCCTGTGGTACGTCCGGCTGAACACCGACATGATCTCCTACTCCGGCAGCCCGACCCAGATTCCGCTCACCACGACGGGGTTCGGCACGCGAAACGGCAACGCCAGCCGTCCCACCCTCTACGAGGAGGGACCCTGGGTCTTCAAACGCAACGGCCTCTACTACAACGTGTTCGCCGCCGAATGCTGCTCGGAGTTCATCGGCTACTCCACGGCCCCCAGTGCCACCGGGCCGTGGACCTACCGTGGAACGGTCATGCCGAAGCAGGGGTCGAGCTTCACCAACCACCCCGGGATCATCGACTTCGCCGGGAGCTCGTACTTCTTCTACCACAACGGCGCCCTCCCCGGCGGAGGCGGTTACACCAGGTCAGTGGCCGTGGAGAAGTTCACCTACAACGCCGACGGCACCATCCCGATCATCAATATGACCACCGCCGGCCCTCCGCAGGTGGGGACGCTGAACCCGTTCGTGCGCCAGGAGGCCGAGACCGTCGCCTGGGCAACCGGCATCGAGACCGAGCCGTCCAGCGAAGGTGGCATGAACGTCGGCTGGATCGAGAACGGCGACAACATCAAGGTCAAGGGCGTCGGCTTCGGCACCGGAGCGTCGTCCTTCACCGCCCGGGTGGCCTCGGGGTCGAGCGGCGGCACCATCGAACTCCGCCTGGGCAGCGCCACCGGCACCCTGGTCGGTACCTGTGCCGTCCCGGGGACCGGCGGGTGGCAGAACTGGACCACCGTCACCTGCCCGGTGAGCGGAGCCACCGGAACCCGCGACCTGTATCTCCGCTTCACCGGCGGTAGTGGCTACCTGCTCAACCTCAACTGGTGGCAGTTCACCCCGAGCGGCGGCAGCGGCGGCGGGAACCTGCTGACCAACGCCTCCTTCTACGTCGAGACGGCCGCCGGAACCGACGGGCTCTACATCGACGACGCCTCCTTCCAATGACCGGACAGAAAGGAGTCACCCCATGTCCAGACGCGGATCCCTGCTCACCGTCATCACGGCCGCGGCGCTTCTCGTCCTCTCCATGGGTGCCGTGGCGATAAGTCACAGTGCGAGCGCGAGCACGTCGAGCAACGCCCTCGCGGCGACCGCCGGGTGCGGCAGGACGCCGACCCTCCAGAACGGCACCAACACGATCCAGAGCAGCGGCAAGAACCGCAGCTACATCCTGAGAATCCCCGGCAACTACGACAATCAGCGACCGTACCGGCTGGTCTTCGGCTTCCACTGGCTGGGCGGCACCGCCATCGACGTCGCCACCGGCCAGACCGTGCAGCGCGACGTCTGGTCCTACTACGGGCTCCAGCGGCTGGCCGGCGAAAGCACGATCTTCGTCGCGCCGCAGGGCTTCAACAACGGCTGGGCCAACAGCGGCGGCGAAGACGTGACCTTCGTCGACGACATGATCCGGCGGATCGAGGCCGACCTCTGCGTCGAGACAACGCAGCGTTTCGCCCTCGGCTTCAGCTACGGCGGCGCCATGAGCTACGCGCTCGCCTGCGCGAGGGCCGACGTCTTCCGCGCCGTCGCGGTCTACTCCGGCGGACGGCTCAGCGGATGCAGCGGCGGCACCCAGCCGATCGCCTACTTCGCGGCGCACGGCCTGCGGGACAGCGTGCTGAACATCTCCGGCGGGCGGTCGATGCGAGACACGTTCGTCCGGAACAACGGCTGCACCGCCCAGAACCCGCCCGAGCCCGGCCAGGGCAGCCTGACACACCGGAGCACCACGTACTCGGGCTGCGCGGGCGGCCGTCCGGTCGTCTGGGCCGCTTTCGACGAAGGGCACATCGCCGCCCCGCAGGACGGGGCGCCCGGCGACAGCGGTTCCAGAACATGGCTGCCAGGAGAGACGTGGCAGTTCTTCAGCCAGTTCCAGTCCACCCCCACTCCGACACCGTCGGGACCGGTCACGGGGGCGTGCGCCGCGACCATCCAGGTGACCAATTCGTGGCAGGGCGGCTTCCAGGGTGAGGTCACCGTGCGCGCGGGCAACTCCGCGATCAACGGCTGGACCGTCAACTGGATCTGGCCCGGCTCGCAGACCATCACCCAGATCTGGGGAGGCGTCCGCTCCGGCTCCGGCTCGAACGTGACGGTACGCAACGAGACGTGGAACGGCTCGCTCGGCGCCAACGCGAGCACGACCTTCGGCTTCCTCAGCAACGGCACACCGGCCACCCCGGCGGCCACCTGCACCGGCCCGTGACCGCGGCGCGCGTTTCGACCGAGTAGCGATCGGGCCCCTGGCGCGGGGCGTCAGCCCACGCCAGGGGCCCGATCATCGATCCCCTATGCACCGAGGAGCGCTGTCAATGAGAAGGAAACGAATACGCGCGTTGCTGACCTCCGCCATCACCGTGATGCTGACCCTGACGGCGGTCACTTCGGCCGCCCCGGCGCAGGCGTTGAACAACGGCGTGGGCCGTACCCCGCCGATGGGGTGGAACACCTGGAACACGTTCGGCTGCAACATCAACGAGACGCTGATCCGGCAGACGGCCGACGCCCTGGTCAGCAACGGCATGCGCGACCTGGGATACCAGTACGTCGTCGTCGACGACTGCTGGTTCGACCCCAACCGCGACTCCGCCGGGAACCTCCAGGCCAACCTGTCGCGGTTCCCGAGCGGGATGAAGGCGCTCGGCGACTACCTGCACGCCAGGGGCCTGAAGTTCAGCCTCTACCAGGCGCCCCTGGACAAGACCTGCGCGCAGTACTTCAACTCCTACCCGGGCGCGACCGGCAGCCTCAACCACGAGGTCCAGGACGCCCGGCAGTTCGCGGCCTGGGGCGTGGACTATCTCAAGTACGACTGGTGCTCCCCCACCGGCACCATCGACGACCAGGTGCGCACCTTCGCCAAGATGCGGGACGCTCTGGCGGCGACCGGACGACCGATCCTCTACAGCATCAACCCCAACAGCATCCATTCCAAGACCGGGCCGCAGCGCAACTGGGGAGACGTCGCCAACATCTGGCGCACCACCGAGGACATCACCAACGCCTGGGACACGGGCCAGACCAACGGCTACCCGATGGGCATCCAGAACATCGTCAACGTCAACGCGCCGCTCACCGGCTACGCCGGGCCGGGCCAGTTCAACGACCCCGACATGATGGTGGTCGGCCGGGGCGGCATGAACGACACCGAGATGCGCAGCCACTTCGCCCTCTGGGCCATCATGGCCGCGCCCCTCATCGCCGGTAACGACGTGCGCAACATGGACAACGCGACCACCACGATCATGAAGAACCAACACCTGATCGCCATCAACCAGGACACGCTCGGCCTTCAGGCCACCCAGATCAGCAACGACGGCACGCGCCGCATCCTGGCCAAACGGCTGAGCAACGGCGACGTCGCGGTCGCCCTGTTCAACCAGGGCGGCAGCACCACCACGATCAGCACCACCGCCTCCGCCATCGGCCTGTCCGGCAACTCCTTCAACTTGCGCGACGCCTGGACGAACGCCGTCACCACGACCACCGGCACCGTCTCGGCGAGCGTCCCGTCCCATGGCACCGTCGTGTTCCGGGTCAGTGGCGGCACACCCAATCCCACGCCCTCGCCTTCCCCGTCCACGTCTCGCATCCAGGGCGTGGGGTCGGGCCGGTGCCTGGACGTGACCGGCGCCTCCCAGGCCAACGGCACCCAGGTGGTGATCTGGGACTGCAACGGCCAGAACAACCAGAAGTGGACCTCCACATCCGCCGGTGAGCTGCGGGTCTACGGCAACAAGTGCCTGGACGTCAGCAACAACGGCACCGCCGACGGAACCGGCGTCCTCA
Source organism: Streptosporangium sp. NPDC002544 (assembly GCF_040295965.1). Taxonomy (NCBI): domain Bacteria; kingdom Bacillati; phylum Actinomycetota; class Actinomycetes; order Streptosporangiales; family Streptosporangiaceae; genus Streptosporangium; species Streptosporangium sp. NPDC002544. Next base: position 270,656 of record NZ_JBEOWJ010000009.1, read on the forward strand.
TCTGGGACTGCAACGGCCAGAACAACCAGAAGTGGCGCTTCAACACCGACGGCACCATCACCGCCGTCGGCGCGAACAAGTGCCTGGACGTCGCCAACAACGCCACGACCAACAACGCCAGACTCCAGATCTGGACATGCACCAGCGGCCCCAACCAACGCTGGACCCGCGGGTGATTCTCTCGTCCGCCGCACCTTGAAAGGCCGTTCGACGGCCTCAGCGGGCAGAGGTCCCGAACGGAAGCCAAGCCCTGCCGCCCTCCTTTCAACCGGGCGGCAGGGCTTGCGCAGTCCTGGTCAGCGGTCCCGGATCCGCCAGGTCTGATTCAGGGGACTGCCCCCTCCAGCCCGGCCGGGTCGTCACCGAAGACCAGCGCATGGGTGTCGAACTCGAACGGCACCGAGGCGTCGCCCAACTCCCGGACCCGGTCCTCCGGCTCCGGGAGTTGGGTCATGTCGATCTTGACGATGTCCCCGCCGAACGCGCCAACATCGGAGATCACGTACCCGGCCCGGACATTGGCCTCGCGCGCCTCCACGTCACCGACCGCCGTACCGATCTCCTTTGGCTTCGCGGGTGGGGAGCGGGCCGAACAGCCAGTTGCCGTTGTGCCTCACATGTTCTCGGCGCCGGCTTTGACGGCTTCGCGGATACGCGAGTAGGTGCCGCAGCGGCAGATGTTGCGGAGGCCATCGAGGTCGGCGTCGGTGATTCCGCGGCCTTCGGCGGCTGCGCGGCGGACCAGCGCCACGGCGGCCATGATCTGGCCGGGCTGGCAGTAGCCGCACTGGGCGACGTCGCGGTCGAGCCACGCCTGCTGCATGGGGTGCAGGTCCTTGCCGACCGTGGCCGGAAGCCCTTCGATGGTCGTGACCTCGTCGGTCGGCTGGAGGTCTGCGACGGGGATCGCGCAGGGGTTGACCGCTTTGCCGTTGATGTGGCTGGTACACGCCTTGCAGACATTGATACCGCAGCCGTACTTCGGCCCGGTAATGCCGAGAATGTCGCGCAGCACCCACAGCAGGCGCACATCGCCGTCGACGTCAACGGTGACCTGCTCACCGTTGACGCGGAAAGTGTGCTGAGGCACTCAGATCTCCTTGTTTCAGCGGGCGTGGTTCAGGCCGTCGGTCGGGGATGGGGGAATGGGGGGGACGGTCGGTTTGGGGGTGAAGGAGAGCGTGCCGTGGTTGATCGGGAAGCTGGTGGGCATCGTTCCGGTCGCGCGACCGTACGCACAGGCGACCGCGGCCATCGACGCGGCGACGCCCAGCTCCCCGGCGCCGCCGGGCTCCTCGGAGGTGCTGGGCATGACGATGATCCGGAGTTCGGGTGGGGTGTTCCACTGCCGGGTGTAGAAGTAGTTGTCCCAGCTCGCTTCGAGGAAGTACCCGTCGCGCAGGTGCAGGCTGGAGGTCAGGGCCAGCGCGATGCCGTCCATGGCGCAGCCCATCATCTGCGCTTCCAGACCTCGCGGGTTGACGGCAAGACCGACGTCCACCGCGATCACCACCTTGGTGACGCGCGGTCCGGCCACGCCATCCCGGATGGGGCGGTTGACGGTTTCGGGCCGACAGTCGATCTCCACCAGCACGGCGCTGACGGCCTTGTACTCGGCGTGGAACGCGATGCCCTGCGCGGTGCCGGCCTGCATCGGCCGCCCCCAGGCGCCGACCTCGGCCACCTTCGCCAGCACCGCCCGGGAGCGGTCATCGCGGAGAAAGTCGTGCCGGAACCGGTAGGGGTCCTTGCCCATCTTCGCGGCGAGCTGGTCGACGATGAGCTCCCGGGCACAGGTGACGTCGGGTGAGTAGACGTTGCGCATGCTGCCGGTGTTGAAGCTCTTGTCGGTTTCGTTGAGCAACTGGCTGCCGGCGCCGAAGTTGTAGGACATCGCCTGACTGAGATGGAAGAACGTTTGGGAGAAGCCGATGTCGCCCACCGGAAGCCTCGCGGCCATGGCGGTGATGATCTCACCGAGTCCGTGGCCGAGGTCCGTGGAAACGCTGGTGTGCCGCTGCTTGTAGCTCAGCACAGTGTTGCCGAGATAGGCGGCGCGTACCCGCGAGGTGGCCATCGGGTGGGTACGGCCCTGGCGGGAGTCGTCGGCACGGTGCCACATGAGCTTGACGGGTTTGCCGATCCGCTGGGACACCTCGGCGGCTTCCAGTGCGGCGTCGAAGAACAGCTTGCGCCCGAAGGAACCACCGCCTTCGGTGACGTGTACGGTAACGCTGCCGACCGGCAGCCCCAGCTTGGCGGCGATGGCCTGCTTGGCGACGAGCGGCGATTTCAACGCCGACCAGATCTCGGCGCGGCCGGCCCGCACGTCGGCGATCGCACAGTTGGGTTCCAGCGCGCTGTTGCTGCGGAAGTAGAAGGTGAACCTGCCTTCGACGGTCGGAGTCAGCGGCTTGAGCCCGAGCGGCAGCTCCGCGGCCTCCAGTTCCCGGAGCACGGTCTCGTCGGATTTTCCTTCCGCGGTACCGGGTTTCCAGGAGACCCGCAGGGCGCGTATGGCGTCGATGCACTGGCCGAAGGTTCTGGCGCGCACCGCCACCCCGGTGGAGATCGTCACGACATCGGTGACACCTGGCATGGCGCGGACCTCGGCGAGATTGGCCACCGAGCCGACTTTGCCGTTGATGGTCGGCGGACGGCACACCATCGTCGGCTTCGCGTCCGGGACGTCGAGGTCCATCGCGAACTTCTTGCGCCCGGTCACCGCGTCCAGCGCGTCGATCCGGTTGTGCGGTCTGCCGATGACGGTGAAGTTCTCGCGTGAGGTGAGCTCCACCGACACCTGCTGGGTGCGCGTGCTCGCGGCCCTCTCGGCGAGCGCACCGATGTCGACGCTGCGACCGGAGCGATCGGTGATCACCCCGGCCTTCATCGTCAGGTCGGTGACCGACAAGCCGAGTTCGGTCGCCGCGGCCGCCAGCAACCGGAGCCGGGCGATGGCGGCGGCGACCCGGATCGGGGTATAGGTGGCGATGGTGGTGTTCGACCCGCCGGTGAGCTGGTTGAACACCAGCTCCGGCCGGGCATCGGCCAGTGTGACACGCACCCGTTCCAGCGGCACGGCCATTTCCTCGGCGATCAGCATGGCCGTCGAGGTGGTGATGCCCTGCCCCACTTCGGCCCGCGGCAACGCGAACGACACCGTGCCGTCCCGGTTGACCTCGACCGAGATCAGGCCCGAGGTCGGTAGCGCCGCCGCGGTCATCATGTCGTTGAGGTCGAGCAGTTTCGTGAGTTCCGGTGAGGGCAGCCGGACGTCGGACGTCGGCGTCAGATTGAGTTCGGTGGCGACCACCAGGGTCGGAGCCGCCACCACGTACCCGAGGAACCGGCGCCGCCCGATGCCCTCGTCCGGCCCGCCACCATTCGATCCCATCATCATTCAGCTCAAACCCGGACGGTTGGTCGTGGGGATCTCGATCTTGGTTTCCTGGGCCTTGGTGAGATAGAACAGGATGTACTTCCGCACGGCTTCGTCGAGGACCCAGGCGGTCTCGGGTACCAGTGGCAGCGGAATGAGACCTTCGCGGAATCTCACCAGTTTCGGCCAGAGGGTGGGGATCAGCAGGTCCCACACCGGCTCGCGTTTGATGCCGTCCCAGTCGGCCACCTGGTCGCCGACCAGGTACCGGGCGAGCGCGTTGCACAGCGGCCGGCTGATGCCGGCGGGGCTGGTCTGCTCGGCGAGCTGGCCCAGCAGGATGTCGGTCAGCTCCACACCCTCGGGCGTCGGCCCCATGTTCCGGGGCAGGATCTGGTCCGACTGAGCGTTGGCCGCGGCCCAGGTGGCGGGAATGTATTCGTCCTTGATACCGAGCATGTGCGCGGTCACCTGCCACACATGCAGGTACGCCTCGGAGTGGGCGGCACTGATCGGGACCTTCCATTCGAGCATCTTGCGCATGGCGAAGGTCGGCAAGGTGTGCCAGGTAACCAGCATGTCCTCCTGGCTGATCGGGATGTCGCCGGTCCAGTGGGGGGACTGCTGCAGTAGGTGTCGTACCGCCGCGTGCACCAGCCGGGTCTTCACCGCCTCGACCACGCAGGAGCCATCGGGCCGATACGCGTTCAGAGATCCGACGGCGAATCCCAGGATGCTTGTCTTGGCGACGCGGTCCTCCATGTCCGCGCCGCCCTTGGAGTAGTAGACCGAGAGGGCCTCCTTGGGAATGGCGGTGCTCAGCATGCCGCCACCCACGCCGTTGAGCAGATTGAGGTACAGCCCTCTGGACTTGTTGAACTCGGCTGCGGTGTTCAGCTTGCCGTGGTTTGCCCACGACGGCAGTTGGCGTGCTCTCTCCATGAAGTCCCGCAGGTCCGCCGGCAGCCCCGCGGGCAGGGGCTGGTCGTTACGGGTCCAATTCCACAGCAGGCGGTTGACCTCGGGGACGGCGCCTCGATCGATCAGCGAGGCGACCAGCGGGTCGGCCTCCTCGTCCCACACCCACCGCGGATCGGTGCCGGCGCCGGCACCCGCGATCGAACCGCTCGATGCCCAGGTCCAGGGCGTCGCCCGAGCCGGGAACGCCATCCCCAGCGCTCCGAGCGCCCCCAGGGCTCCACCTGAGATCAGCATCTTGCGCCTGCTCAGCTCTGCCATGCCGGACTCCTCCTGAGTTCCGCACGCCGATGATACGATGATACATATCAGGTTTATTTGTATCTCAACAAGGGTGCAAGCCGATCAGGAAACATTTGAAGAGACAGCTGATCGCTTCGCGGATTCCGGCCGAACCTCGGCACTCCGGCCGGTTTCTCATCGATATCGAACAAGCCCGCACCTGCGCTGACCGGATGGTTCTGGATGATTTTCGAGCTTGTCACGCTCCATGCCGACAAGCAGCCGACCAGGGTGACCCGATATTTCCTGGCGCCCATGCCGGAACCGACCGACTCCCCGGATCGATAACCAAGAGCCCGTTTCTCAACCCGGCGGCAACTGCTCGTAGCGCTCCGTTGATATCAGTCACCGGTCATGAGTGTTCAGGCGTGTTAGAACCTGTTTCGGGTATTCGTGAACAGATATGACTGGGGCGTCGGCACACCCAGGAAACGGTCAATACGGGAAACCATGGCCACCCATACAGGGGATTCGAACGGGCGGGGCGGACGGCCTGGGCCCGGACTCCGCTGGATTCCGGGCCCGAGAATTCGTAACGGTGTCCTGGCCTACGGAAAGCAAGCCAGGCCGGGGGCTTTCCTCCGCTTCTGGGCCGAGGGTCCGGCTCAGGAGTTCGGGTAGTTCGGGTTGTTGGTCAGCGGAATCTCGATGCTGATCTGCTGCGCTCCGGACAGGTAGGCCAGGAGTACCTTGCGAAGGAGCTCATCGAAGAGCCAGTAGGTGCTGTCCGCCCCCGGGAACACCTTGAGCACGCCTTCGCGGACGGCGATGAAGGGCCCCCAGAACGTGTTGAGAAGCCCATCCCAGAGCGGATACCTGGGGATACTCAGCCATCCGGCGATCTCGTCGCCGAGCATGAAGCGCGTCAACGAGCCGAGTACGCGCTTGGTGAGGAGGCCGGCATCGATCGTGGCGCCGAGCTCCAGGAGAATGTTGGCCAGCTTGACACCCTCGGGCGTCGGGGCCAGCACCGGGTCCAGGACCTGCTTGGCCTGGGAATTGGCCTCGGCCCACGAGGCGGGGATGTACTCCTCCTTGATACCGAGCATGTACGCGGCCAGCTGCCACGTGTGCAGGAAGGCCGCGGAGTCGGCGGCGGGCATCGGCACCTTCCACGCGACCAGATTCTTCATGACGGTCGTGGGCAGGCTGTGCCAGGTGACCATCATGTCCGCCTGGCTGATCGGAATCTCCTCGTCGGCGGCCCTCTGCCAGTGCGGGGACTTCGGCAGCAGATGGCGCACGGCCGCATGCGCCAGCCGGGTCTTGACACAGGTCACGATCATTTCGCCGTCGGCGTCGTAGGCGTTCCGAGTCCCGATGTCATACCCGAGCTTGGCGGTCTTGGAGATGCGGTCCTTCATGTCCGCACCACCCTGCGAGTAGTAGACCGCCCGCGCCTCCTTGGGGATGACCGTGCTCATCATGCCGCTGGCGAAGCCGTACAGCACGCCGGTGTAGAGCCCCCGCCTGTTGTTGAAGTCGGCCGCGGCGGCGATCTTGCCTCTGTCGGCCCAGGCCGGCAGCTGACGGGCCTTCTCCATGAAGGCCTTCAGGTCCGCCGGCAGTCCGGCCGGCAACGGCTGACCGTTCTTGGTCCAGGTCCGCAGCAGAGTGTTGACCCTGGGCACCTCGCCCCGGTCGATCAGCGAGGCGACCAGTGTGTCGGCCTCCGGGTCCCAGACCCACCGCGGGTCGAGGCCTGCCCCCGTACCCACCACCGAGCCACTGGGCGACCACGTCCACACGCGCGCCTGCGCGGGGGTCGCGACGGTCAGCGCACCGAATGCGCCCAACGTCCCGCCGGCCCGGAGCATGTCGCGCCTGCTGAGTTTGTCCATGCCTTCGTCCCTTCTCCTCGTGAGGCCGAGAGCATTGCTGATACGATGAAACATAAGATGAATCTGAGTATCACCAATACAGCACACAGTGTCGGACATCACAAGACCGTGACAGCGACTGTCAGGGATTGAGGCAGAATCAATCACAGGAGGTGATCGTGGAATCTGCACTGTCCGGGCTCATGGCGCCGTCGGACTCGGAGTCGCTGTTGGAGCGCGCGTACATTGATGCCGTCGAACAGGTTGACGACACGGACGAGACCCGTGCACGCATACTCGATGCGGCGTATGAGCAGTTCTGCCGCATGGGTATCCGGCGGTCGACCATGGAGGACGTGGCCCGCCGGGCCGGGGTTTCGCGGATCACGGTCTACCGGCGGTTCGCCACGAAGGACGCGCTGGTCGAACATGTGGTACGTCGAGAATTCCGCCGATATTTCGACCAGTTCCTCATCGACATCGAACAAGCTCATACCGCCGCTGATCGGGCGGTTCTTGGCTTTGTGAGCTCATTGCGCGCCATCCGGCGTAACCCGTTGATCGGCGGTCTGATCACCGCGGAACCGGATCTGGTCGTACCCTCCATGATCAGCGACGGGGGCCGAACCCTCGCCACCGTGCGGCAGTTCGTCGCAGGCCAGCTCCGCCACGAGCAACGCGCGGGCAACGTGTCGAGCGGCTTGGACACCGACCTCGTGGCCGAACTGATGGTCCGGATCTCCGCCTCCTTCCTGGCGATCCCCAGTCAGATCATCGACCTCGACGACGACGAGCAACTGGCCGCGGTGGCCCGGCAGTTCCTCGTGCCCATGTTGGAGCCAACCGGCCACCCGGATTGACCGCCGGGAAGAGCAAACCGTAGAGCAGCGGCGAAGCACTCCGACTTTGGGGGACGAGCGTTTTCATCCTGCTTCGCGGGTCTGAGGGATGAGGATCGCTTTGACGAACCGACCTGCGCGAAGGGGGCAGCGGCGGAGCTTCCGCAGTACCCGCCGCCTCTTCAACTGCGCATTCGCCCGCTCTGCGGGGGCGCGCAGCTCCGCCGGCCTCCGAGAGCTGGAGAGGGCCTAGATCACCGTCTAGGACCGGTCCAGGAAGGGTCTAGATCCAGGTGGGAGGGGTCTGGTTTCCAGATCCTCCGCCTAGTCTTTCCAGACCCCTCCTGACCTGCAACCCAGGCGCTTTAGACAACCCTGGACGGGTGCCGCCACAACCCCTGAAAACCGCCCTGGGCGACAGGGATGGCGGGTTGCCTGCGAGAGCGCTGGGCGGGGCCGATCATCGTCGGGCAGGACGTGAACCGGGGCGCCGCAGGCATCGGTCGTGAAGTCCTTCGCCGCCCTCCCTGCCTTCCACGGCCCGCTACCCCTGTTCTTCGCATTCTTCGCACATGCCGTATCGCTACCGTCAAAGTGGTACAACCTCTATCGCCGTGAGTAATCACCACAGGTCAAACAGGGTGATGTGCGAAGAACGGGTCTAGCTGCCGGAGCGGGAGCCGCTGTCGGAGTCGCTGTCGCTGTCGGAGTCGCTGTCGGAGTCGCTGTCGGAGTCGGAGTCGCTGTCGGATTTGCTGTCGGAGCGGGACTTACTGTCCGAGCGGGACTTGCTGTCGGAGCGGGACTTGCTGTCGGACTTGCTGTCGGAGCGGGAGTCGCTGTCGGACTTGCTGTCGGACTTGCTGTCCGAGCGGGACTTGCTGTCGGAGTCACTGTCGGAGTCGCTGTCGGACTTGCTGTCCGAGCGGGACTTGCTGTCGGAGTCACTGTCGGAGCGGGAGTCGAAGGGGTCGAAATCATCGGGGGGCGAGTCACTGGAGCCCGCGATCCCGTTGACCAGCTCGCCGACGGGGTCGGCCAGGAGCGTTGCGTGGGCCGGGCCGGCGGCTACGGGCGCGGCCAGGACGGAGCCGAGGGCAATCAGTGCGGCGGCGATAGTGTTGCGGTTCATCCGCGGTTCTCTCCTTTGAGCAGGGGCGTCCCGCCTGCTGCGGACCGCCCCGTCCGTTACTGCACGCTCCATGTGACTACTCAGAGTGAGCAATTTCAAGCTTGGGCAGTATCCGGACGTGTCCCCTGATCTGGGGTGCCGCTTACCTGGCCGGCCAGTTTTCCCGGTCGGCGACGAACGATCCTCGTTGCGGCATCATTACCACGTAGCCCTCGTCACGGAGCAGGGCGCCCGCCGCGGAGAAGACGATGGAGTATTCGTCTCCGGAGCCGTTCCGCATCGAGGCCATCTCCCCCGGACTCCAGTCCGCATGGAAGCAAGATTGCCGCCGCTTCATCGTGGATGAAGGTGCCCAGCCTAGATCATCTGCGGCAACGGAGACAGACGCTACCCACCTCGCACCCGCGATAGGAGCAGTTGCCCGCACTCGCTGCTTCCGACGCCGCCGAAAACCGGGAGCAACAAGCGATCACAGGACAACATGCTGCGCGGATAGCAAAGGGCCATCCCTGCTTTCAAAGGGTCTGGCCAGTGGACTGGCGAATCCCTTCGCGTTATAGATCGCCATTCTGACCCGGCGTGGGAGTACCGAGGAAATATCATGCGATCAAAGATCAGCTTGGATGCGCTGGGTGAAGAACTCGCCCAGATCGCCGATTCCTCGACGATTACGCCTCTACCGGCAGCCGAGGTCAGCGCGCTTGAAGAAGTGATCGGCGCGCCTCCGCCTCGGGAGTTCTGCTCGTTTCTGCTCCGGTTCGGTCCTGGTGTGCGCCCTGGCCCGGCGCTCAACCTGGAGTGGATCATCGATGAAAAACGACGAACCGCGCCGGCTCCCGGCCCTACAGACCGGCGTTGTCAGAGTCTGTCACCGTGCCGCAGCTATTAATTCCCGAAAATGAGTAATGCTGGGGCCTTCGCGGCGTATCTAATGGGGTGAGGGGGCCCGTATCGCGTACCTCGGGCCGTCCGCGTTAGCGATCTTGAGGAGAGTAGTCGCCGTGTCGCATTCTCCGGAGCCTACCTACAATTATGCCCTTCCGAGGGCATTTCCCTTCTACATCACGTGCGACGTGTCCCACTCGATGCACGCCCCCCGCGAGGACGGCAGGCAGACTCCGTTCGACATCCTTTCCAACTGTGTCGGGGAGCTGCTCTTTCAGCTCGAGGCCGGTGATCCGGGGGTGAGCGAGGCCGCGCACGTGTCCATCGTGGCCTTCCATGACAGGGCCGACGTGGTGCTCCCGCTCACCCGGCCCTGTGACGCGAGCAACATCCCCGCGCTGCCGAAGGGTGGTCAGACCAATTACGAGCAGGTGTTCCTGGCCCTGCGGCAGCTCATCCAGGCCGACTGCGCCCGCCTGGCCGGGCAGTACCAGCTCAAGACCCCGGTGGTCTTCTTCATCACCGACGGCGAGCCCTTCGTCGGAAATGGCCGCCAGCCTGCCGAGGTCTGGCTGCCCGCCCGTGCCAGGCTGACCGACCCCGCGTTCCCGCACCGCCCGCACATCACGGCGATGGGCTTCGGCCAGGTCACCGAGCAGACCCTCTGCCAGGTGGCGACATCCTTCCGGAACAACCCGTTGGCGTACGTCGCGGACGAGTCGATCCAGGCGGTCAAGGTGGTGGCGGCGATAGCCCAGGCGGTCCAGGACAGCATCGGCAGCTCGATCAGGAATTCCGACTTCGTGATCCCGATCCCGGCCGGCATGCGCCGGCTCCCGTGCGAAGGCTCCTGATGGGCCCGCCGGGCCGGGTCCGTACCAGCGCGGTCGCCACCCTCGTCATCGGGTTCGCCGTCGCGGGCTGCAGCGGGTCCGGCGACTCGGGGCGGCAGATCATCGTCAACGCGCGGGCGGGAGAGCGTGAGCAGCTCGTCGCCGAGATCTACGCCGCCGCGCTCGACCGGGCCGACATCGACGGCGTCGCCAAGAAGGTGGCCGAGGTCGCGGACTACGCGAAGCAGCCGGACGACGCACGGGTCGCCGTCGACTACGACCTCGACGTGCTCGTGGCCGCGTCGCCGGCCCCGTCGACGCCGGACGACCAGCGACTCCCCACAGCCCTCCCCGGGCACACACTCGTGAGCAGGACGGCGATCCAGAGCCGCGCGGTGCTCGCCGTGTCCCCCTCGCTGCAGCGGGACGTCCGGACGATTGCCGAATTCGCGCAGAAGTACCAGAACGACACGGCCCGCGTCACTGTCCTGGTCCCGCCAGAGTTCAGCGTGTTCAACCGGGCGCTGACCGACCGGGGACTCGCCGTCAGCAGTCAGGCCGACTTCGACGCCGCCCTGACACAGTCCGGTTTCACGGGAGGCGCGATCGTCCCGGCCGGCTCGAAGAAGGGGAACCTCGTCCCGCTCGAAGACCCGGACAATATCCTGCCCCCCCGGACGCTGAGCGTGTTCGCCAGCGACCAGGTCGCCAAGGGGGATCCGGAGGCCGAGCGGGTGCTCCAGGAGGTGACGGACGCGCTCACCCCGCAGGTCGTCGACCGTCTGCTCACCGAGGTGAAGAACGACGGGAAGAGGCCGGCCGACGTGGCGAGGGACTGGGCGGGCGACAACGTGCCGACGTCGTCCGGGTTCCCTCTGGCACAGATGATCCTGGCCCTGTTGCTGGGCGGGGCGGCGGCTTTCACCGCGCTCTACCTCCTCGGCTGGCGTCCCGCGACGACCGCCGTGCGTGGGGGGAGGCAGCCGGATGTGGCGACACCCAATGCGCCGCAGTTCGCTGCCACGCAGGACACCCGCGTGGTCGTCGGCCCCGAGCCCAGGCGGATCGCCGTGCACCTGCCCTGGAGCACCACCTCGGCCGATGCCGGGCTTGCACTCGACGGAGGCCTGGTCAAGGGCACGACAGTGCGCGCCGCCACGGTACGGGGCCGCACGCACAGCTTCCGCGGCGAGACCCGGCAGGACGCGTACGGCGTGCGGCTCAGCAGCGACGAGCGCTGGGTCATCGCGGTCGTGGCCGACGGCCTGGGCAGCGCGCGCCACGCGGAGATCGCGTCCACGGTCGCCGTCAGGGCCGCGCTGGACGGGATCGACTCCGCGTTGCGGTCCGGTGAACACCCGCAGAGCTGGGACTGGAAATCTGTGCTCGCCTACGTGTCCGACACGGTCCGGCGGACCACCGAGTCCCTGGGCTCGCCGCGGCCGGGCACCAATACCGAACGCGCCCCTTCCGCACGGCCCGGGACCACTCTGACCGTGGCCGTCCTCCCTTCGGAGGGAGAGGGGCAAGCCGTGTGCGCCGCCGTCGGCGACTCCCCGGCCATCCTCGTCACCGGCGGCCAGTGGCAGGCGTTGGCGGGAGGAGGCGGCGGCGACAACGTGACGGCGGCGATCCCGGGCGACCTCGCCGACATCCAGGTCCAGATGTTCTCGTGGCGCGCGGGTGACCTGCTGGTGCTCAGCAGCGACGGCTTCGCCGCGGGCGTCGCGGGCGGCCGGACCCCGCTGGCCCAGCGGCTGTCCCAGACCTGGCGCACGCCGCCGAGCCTGGTCGACTTCGTCCGGGAGGTCGACTTCCGCCTCTCCACCTTCGACGACGACCGGACGGTGGTCGCGATCTGGGCCGGACGCCACGATACGGCCGTGCCGTGACGGATCTTCCGATGATCGTCCGCGTCGGCGAGCTGACATTCACCGGGGAGGGGCCGGTGCTCCGCGACGGAGGGCAGACGGACGGACTGCGGCTCTGTATCGCCCCCGACCAGCGCACCTACCTGTTCAAGAGGTACAAGTCCGAGACCGCCGACGAGGTGCGCGTCCCCGCGCTGCATTCCATGATCCGCTGGCGCAGGGAGCTCCCGGACGAGGAGCGTGCGGTGCTGGACGAGAGGTGCGCCTGGCCGATCGCCGTCGTCGGCACGCCCGCCAGGGCCGAGGGCATCCTGATCAGGCTCGCCGAAAGGTCGATGTTCGAACAACGGACCTCCGGCTCGGGCGAGGCGACCGAGACCCCGCGTCACCTCGACGAGCTCACCCGGAGCCCGGACCGTGCGAGGCGGATCGCGCAACGGTACGAGGTGAAGAAGGCGTACTACGAGCCGCCATACAAGCTGGCCGTGCTCGGTGAGCTGCTGGACACCGTCACCTGGCTGCACCAGCACGGGTACGCGGTGGGGGATCTGCAATTGCGCAACGCCGTCTTCACGATCGATCCGCGCCCCAAGGTGTACCTCCTCGACTGCGACTCCTGCGTGCCGCTCTTGGGTGAGGGCGCGATGCCTCCTGTCGACCCGGAGCAGTGGAAGCTTCCGGTGGAGCAGCGCGGGGTGGCCTTCGACGTGACCTCGGACCACTACAAGTTCGCCTGGGCGGTGGTGCGCTGCGTCCAGGAGACGGTCGAAACCTGGCAGCCGGATCCGGTGGTCCTCCGGAGGGTCATGCCGTCGGCCCTCGCCGACACGCTCATCGAGTGCAGCCGTACCCTGCCACCGCCCGGTGTGCGGGAGCGGCTCCGAGAGGCGGCCGCGGTGTGGCCGAGGATGGTCATCGGGGAGCGGCTCTACGTCAACGTGGACGGCTTCATCAAGAAGCCCTGGCCGACGGGCGAGTCGGCCGTGACACCGGCCCCGATCACTGCCACGCCTCCGGGGCCGGCCACCTCGGCAGGTTCGGGAGGAAAAGCGAAGTGGGCGGTCGTGGCGGGGGCCGTGCTGATCGTGCTCTTCTTCCTCATCATCGCCCTGGGTAAGTGACCTCGTTCAAGGGGAGTGAATTAAATGTCAAGCACCAGCCGTGTCCCGGGCGTCATGACCGCATCCCCTGCGGAGTAGCCGATGCTTCGCCACCTCTCGATGCTCGCCGTGTCATTGGCCGTGTTCATAAGCCCGGTGCCACCGTCCCCCACGCCGACCGTGCCCTACGTCTGTGAGCCACCCGACGTACGGCGTCAGGAGCTCCAGGTGGCGAGAGACACGCTTCTGAACGTGCCGGACGCGGACATCGACATTCAGGTGATTCCCCAGACCCTCCTGCCGACCTCGACGTCCTACGTCATCGACTACGTGGTGGAAAACTGCTCGGCGGACCGTGGCATCGTCGCCCGGGGCGACGTCGCCTACACGGTCATCCTCGAGGTCGGCCCGAAGGTCCCAGATGTGCAAAATCTCTCCCGCACCGACGCCGAAACCGTCCTCGACGCCGCCGGCCTGGGCAAGGACCCGCAGCCGGCGAGCGCGAGCGCCGACTGGAAGGTCACCGGCCAGGATCCGCCCGCGGGCCAACTGGTGAGCTTCGGCACGACCGTGCGAATAGACCTGGTCTCCCCGAATCCGCCCCCGCCCGAGGTCACCACTCCTGCACCACCGCCCGTGAAGCCGGGGCGGCAGGTGACCGTGCCGCCGCTGATCGGACTCGACCCGGCAGCGGCCAGGCTGCAGCTCTCGGAGGTCGGCCTGGTGCTCCGCGTGGATCCCGATTCGCCCAAGACGGGGGAGATCCGCAGCCAGGATCCCGTGGCCGGCAGCCAGGTCTCCGAGGGCGCGACCGTGACGGTGTCGCTGCGGGAGGCGGTGACGGAGACGCCAAACCCGAACGACGACGGAAACAAAACGGGCCCTGGGGAGATCCCCGGGACCGACAATGGCTCCTCCTCACCGCTGATCCCCGTAGCGCTCGTAGGGATCGTGCTCCCGGGACTGGCAATCGCCCTCGTCCTCGTCCTCGTCGCCCGGACCCTGCGGGCCCGCCGTACCGTGCGAGGGAGCAACCCGCACCAGGCCCCGTCCCCGTCCCCGTCTCCAGCCCCGGCCCCGGCCCCGGCCCAAACCCTGCCGTATCCCCAGCTCCCATCTCAAACCCAGCCCCAGCAGGTGCCGTCGATCCACTGCGATCCGCACCCCGATCCCGCCCCGCGCCTGGAGATCCACCTGACCGGCTCTCCGCCGCCTGGCGCGGCCCCGTCCGCCCCGGTGCCGGACATTCGGGTGGAACTGTTCGCGGACCCCGGCCGCCAGGAACTGAGAGAGGTCGTATCGTGACAGTCCACATCGAAACCGAGCCGGGCACCGCCGATCTTCTGCTCTTCGCGGACCCGAGGAACGCGGCGGCGGAGCTGTCGCGGGCCCTCGACGCGCGCCGCACGCTCGAGCGGGCCGGGGACGGCCCCCAGCGAGCGGGCTCGGCCTTCCGCGACGCGCTCAACGGCAGGGTCGCCGACGCGGGCGGCGAACTGCTGCGCGGCATCGAGCTGGGCACGGTCCTGCTCGGCGGCTGGCTGCAGTACCGGGAGCTGGGGCTCGCCGCACGCAGGAGCGTCGAACAACCCGGAAGCACCGAAATAGTGCGCCTGGCCGGACACACGATCACGTCAAAGCACGCCCCCTACGTCGACGTGTACATCGAGGGTCAGTACGTGGCCCGCGTCGGCTTCGGCATCGACCTGGAGTTCGGCGTCGGCCTGCTCCAGGCGAGCATTCGCAACGGTCGCCTGATGAGCCTGCGCGCGGGCGACTGCACGGCGAGCATAACGTGGAGCGTGGAGGGCTTTCCGGTGGCCCAGAACACGGCGAGACTCACCATGCCGCTCCAGCTCAGGCTCGGTGACGGGATCCTCCTCAGTGGAGCGGGCGCACCGCAACCATGACTGCGTCACCGTACGGCATCGACTCCTCGGAAGGTGCTTCGAACCCTACGGATTAAAAGCGGAACAATCATGATCCACGGACGTCTACAGATGTTAGAACTGCCTGCTCGGGGGCCTAGTTGAATTGATCGACTTCTTCGGATGTCTACCGGCATCCCGGCAGGGTGTTAGCAAACCTGTTAGCAAGATCGCGATCCTGGATACCATTCTTCGAAACGCAACGCCCGTGATCAAGACCTGCCGTGCACAGCAAACCCGTCGGCTGTGACAGCGTCTACGACCAGATATGTGCCCGAATCGGCACTAGACCTGCCCTTCCCCTCCATTGATCATCTAGTCGCTACATAGGAAGATGGGCCGATAGATGGCCATAGGCGTTGATATGCCATCGCGGGGAGGGTTCGGGTGGCATCGTTCAAGGCACTTACGATTGCGCTTGGGTTGCTTACCCTTGCCGGCGCTTGCAGCGCGGATCCTCGCACCGCACCCACCCCATCGTCCCCTGCGATCCCGGAGATCACCGCGCATGCGGCGCCCATGCCCGGCCGTCAGCTTGGGCCCGCCATGTACGGGCACAGCAACCGGACTGTCTCCCCGGCGGTTGGTTCGGTGAACGGCAAGCCGGTGATCGTCACAGGTGGCTGGGACGACCTGCTTCGCGTCTGGGATCTCGCCACGCGCAAGCTCATTGGCGAGCCCATCCCCGCGGGTCAGGGCGGCGTGGACCACGTCGAGCTGCACCACTGGGACGGCAAGGACATCGCGGTCGTGAGCGGTGGTGCCTTGCGCGCGTGGGACCTCGGCACGCGCCGTCCGTTGACCCCACCGATCATGACCCAAACCCTTGATACCAATCTGCTGGCCGTTGGCTCACACGACGGTCAGCATGTCGCGCTGACCGAAGGCGAGTACGACGAGCTCCAGCTCTGGAACCTGACCACCGGCTCCACGGTCGGCGCCACGCTGAAGGGGCATGAGGCCGAACCCAGGGCCGGGGCGATCGGGCAACTGGGCGGGACCACCGTAGCCGTCACCGGGGACGCGGATGAGGTTCTCCGTTCGTGGGACCTGAAGACGGGCAAGGCTCTGGCCATCGCCAAGGTGACATCGATGGACTACATCAGCAGCATCGCCATCCAGGGTGGCGTCGCAGTCGTCACCGGTACCGACGGCGATTCCTACGGTCGCATGGAACACTGGGACCTGGCCACTGGCGCTGTCACCGAGGTGAAGCACAAGGGTGAGTTCTCCCCCGTCGAGTTGAGCGAGCTCGACGGGAGAACGGTCACGATCTTGGGCGGGGCCGGCACCCTGCGGGTGGCCGACCTGGCCACCGGCAAAGTCATCGGCCACGGCTGGGACAGCGACGATCTCTTGGATCACGTGGCGGCGGTGGGCAGGTACGGCACCACGCCGATCCTGGTCATCGGCGATCCCGACGGGACGCTGACGATCTGGGACCTGCGCACGGGCAGACAACTCGGCAAGCCGTTCTTCGGCTACGGCGGGGGCGTCGAAACACTCGCGGTGACCAAGGTCCGGGGCAAGGCCATAGCCGTGACTACAGGCAGCGACTTCACGATCCGCATGTGGGATCTGGCCACCCATAAGCCATTCCGTGCCCCCATCTCCTGCGCGTGTATCGAGTACGCGCCCATGACCACGGCCACGCGGGACGGCAAGCCAGTCATCATCTACGCGGATATTGAGCATGGGCTGGTGGCCCGCGATGCGGCGACGGGCAAACGGGTGGACAAAACAGGGATCTTCGTCGCATCCGACAACGGACCTGCCCCGCTCTCGGCGGATGGCTCCGTCGTGGCCAGCGCGACGCAGGACGGCGAAGCCGAACTCTGGGATTTGTCGACGGGAAACCTTCTCCGCCAGGTCACCGCGACGGGAGTTGATGCCGTCGCGGTTGGCAGCCGGATCATCGCCACCGCCTCCGGCCATCAGATAAAGCTATGGGACCAGGCCACCGGCCAACCGATCGGCAAGCCGATCACTAGCGGCGGCCAGGCTGAATCCCTGGCGATCGGGCAGGTCGACGGTAAGACCATCGTCTTCTTCCGGCGTAAGTACGCCCCCGGATGGGGCGGCATCCGCTTGTGGGACGCCACGACGGGCGAGCCGTATGGCAAGGCCCTGAGCATCCGGTCCACCGCCATGGCCGTCACGCGCGTCGGATCCCGGACGGTGCTGGTGACCGGGCAGGACGACGGCACGGTGATCGTGTGGGACCCGCAGACGATGAAACCGCTCCTGCCTCCCTTCTCCGGCCACCACGGTGCCGTCAGCGGGGTCGCGGTGACCATGCTCAAAGGCAAACCAATCGCCGTCTCCGGCGGCAACGACGGCAGCATCCGAATCTGGGACCTCACGGACCTTTCTCATTGACTTGCTGATATTCGAGAAAGGCTCTGCCTCGGACCGCCGAGGTGGGTGAGTCGATCCTTGTTGAACTGATCAGCTTCTCCGGGTGTTGTCCACTGGGGTCCAAACTCGGCGGGCATGTCCCGCGCCCGAAACGCTGACCACGGCCGGAACGGTCAGTGCGGCACGGGCATGAGTGTCATCACCGTGTTCGGTGATGACGATGGTGACATTCCAGCGCCTGCCGATCATCTTCGGTCCTCCGCGGAGGGCGGCAGATGTCCATAACATGCTTTCACGCCTACGGGGCGCAGGGCCCGCCCTCTCCGGCCGGAGGGACACGCCCACCTTCCCGACCGCAGCCGGCCTGCGGCCCCATTGACTCACGGCAAGGACGGGCGCATCCGGGCCCGGGACCGCCGCGGAGGGCGTCTCGCCGGGGCGCCGGCGACGACGCGGGCGTACGCGAGCCAGGCAGGGCGGGATTCAGTCCACGCCGGAACTCGACAACAGGGGCAATGAATTCATTCCATTAATTCGTGAGCCATTTCCGGCATGCTAGGTTTAGGGCATTGCCATAAAAGAAATAAGCATGAATTCATTCCATTGGGAGAATCATGGATTCGCTGGTCATCGAGCGGGTGGAGACATTCGTCGTGGAATTGCCGACCATCCGGTCGTTCAGCATTTCCGGAGGGAGTGTCACCACGGCGGGAAGGCCCGCCGAACGGGTTCTCGTCAAGGTGACGGCCGGAGGGCAGACCGGCTGGGGGGAGGCGACGCCGACGCCCGCCTGGACCTACGAGACCGTGGAGTCGATCTCGACGACGATCGACCGCTACCTCGCTCCCGCGCTGATCGGACGGCCGGCGTGGGATCTCGACGGCGCCTGCGCGGCCTACGAGAGGGTGATCAACCGGGGGCTGACGATCGGCTCGCCCATCGCCAAGTCCGCACTCGACATCGCGCTGCACGACCTGCTCGGCCGGGCGCTCGGAGTCTCCATCGGCCTGCTCTGGGGCCAGCGCCGCGTCGACCGCATCACGCTCGGCTGGATCGTGGCCGGCCAGACCCCGGCCGAGGTACGGCAGGCGGTCGAGGAGGGCCGGGCGCAGGGCTATCACGCGTACAAGGTCAAGGTAGGCCTGCACGACGAGGCGACGGACGTCTCTGTCGTGGCGGCGGTCAGAGAGGCGGCCCCGGACGCGCCCATCTGGGTGGACGCGAATCAGGCCTACACCGTGGACGGCGCGTTGCGCATGGCGCGCAGGCTCGCCGACCTGGACGTGTCGGCGTTCGAGCAGCCGCTGCCCGCCAACGACGTCACCGGGCTGCGCAGGCTGCGGGACCGGAGCCCCCTGCCCGTGGCGCTGGACGAGAGCCTGCGCCATCCCTCCGACCTGGCCACGTTCGTGAAGCTCGACGCGGTCGACATCGCCATCGCCAAGGTCCAGCGTTCAGGCGGTCTCACGCTGTCCCGCCGGCTGTGCCAGCTCGCCGAGGACGCGGGGCTGCGCATCATGGGATCGGGGCTGACCGACACCGATCTCGGGTTCGCCGCCTCGCTGCACCTGTTCGCCGCGTTCGGCGTGGACACCCCTGTCGACCTCAACGGACGGCAGTTCGTCCACTCGGCCTACGTCGGGGGGAGCACGGTGGAGGTCGTGGACGGCACGGCTCTGGTGCCCACGGGGCCGGGACTCGGCGTCGAGGTGGACGAGGACGCGGTCCGCGCCCTCTCCACGGCGCACTGGAGCGTCTGACGAGTCTGACAAGGTGAAGCCGCCGCTCCCTGACGAGAGCGGCGGCTCACCGAATCGCCTGCGCGGCCCGGGGCCGGGGATGCACTCCCCAGCCCCGGCCTCAGCACCCCAGGCCCCGCGGCCTCGGTCTCCCGCCTCGGCGCCCAAGGCCGGGGTTCACCTGTGGTCAGCGCAGCCAGTCGTCCAGGTGGGCGGCGACGAAGTCGTCGTCGACCAGCCAGGGATAGGCGGCGCCGACCCGGGCGATCTCCTCGGCCTGTCCCGGGGACAGCCCTTCGGCCGGATCGAGGCACCACGTGCCGGCCATGAGGCCCTGTCCGCGCAGCACCTCGTGGACTCCGGCGATGCAGCCGCGGAAGCCGCCCGCCACGTCGAAAACGGCGCCGTTGGCGTCGGTGAGGTCGGCGGCGCGGGCCAGCAGGGAGCGCAAGACCCGGTCGTCCCCGGCCCACGCCCGCCGTACCTCCTCGAACATGAGCACCGCCGCGCGGGTCCACACCGCCCACTGGCCGAGCAGGCCGCCGACGAGGCGGCGGCCCGCGACCGGCGTGAGCAGGTCGGCCAGGATGTTGTCGTCGTTGCCGGTGTAGAGCGCGATGTCGTCGCCGCGCCCCGACTCGGCGACGGCCCTGACCACCTCGACCGTACGGTAACGGTCGAAGGGCGCCATCTTGATCGCCACCACGGAATCCTGCTCGGCCAGCGAGCGCCAGAACGGCGGGCTCAGCCTCCGACCGCCCACCGCCTCCTGCAGGTAGAAGCCGATGACGGGCAGCACCTCGCCCACGGCCCTGGCCCGGTCCAGCAGCTCCGGCTCGTCGGCGCCCGGCACCTGCGGGGACAGCAGCACGGCGTCGTAGCCCAGTGAGGCCGCGAGCTCCGCCTCGGCGACGGCCTGGGGCGTGTCGCCGCACGCTCCGGCTACCATGACGAAGGGCCGGTCGGGCTCCTTCGCGACCACGTCGGCGGAGATCTCCAGCACCGGCCGGAGCAGCCCTGCCTGGCGGATCTCGAACTGCGTCGTATGCACCGCGACGGCCACCCCGCCCGCCCCCGAGGCGAGGTAGTAGCGGGTGAGCGCGCGCTGGCGACGTTCGTCGAGCGTGCGCTGTTCGGTCAGCGCCAGCGGGTGGGCGGGGATGACCGTCCCCTCCCTGAGCAGGTCGATCGACATCTCAGAACCCCCCGTCGCGCACCGCGAACTTGGTCGGCTTTCCCGAAAGGGGCAGCCCACGCGCCAGCCAGGCGGCCTGCCACGCGATCAGCGTGTCCAACGGCACGTCCGGATAGCCGAACAGGCCGTGGCAGCGGGAGGCGTCGTTCAACAGCGCCGTACCACTCTCCTGGCCGTGGAAGGTCGCTTCGACGCCGAGCGCGGCGGCGAGCCGGGTGGCCGTGCGCCGTACCGAGGCGGTCTCGGGACCGGTCAGGTTGAGCGTGAACGCCTCCGGAGCCCGCGCGTGCAGCAACGAACGCAGCGCGACCTCGTTCGCATACCCCTGCCACACGACGTTGACGTGCCCGGTCGTGACGTCGACCGGCTCGCCCGCCACCACATTGGCGGCGATGTCCGCGATCACGCCGTAGCGCAGGTCCACCGCGTAGTTGAGGCGCAGGATCGCGACCCGGGTGCCGTACGTGGCGGCGGCGTGTTCGAAGATCCGCTCGCGGCCGAGGCAGCTCATCGCGTACTCCCCCACCGGTCCCGGCTGGTCGCCCTCCGCGCTACCTCCGGAGGCCACGTCCACCAGCGGGTACACGTTGCCGGTGGAGAACGCCGTGATCGCCGAGTCGCGGTAGCGGCGGGCGACGGCGGCGGGCAGCGCCGCGTTGACCGCCCACGCCTGGTACGGCGCGGCCGACGTGCCGAACTTGGCGCCGACCATGAAAACGACGTTCGCCGCGTCGGGCAGCCCGGCCAGGTCGTCGCCGCCCATCAGGTCGTGGCGCACCACGTCGACGCCCTGGTCCGCCAGCGCCTTGGCGGCGGCGTCGTCCGACCAGCGCGACACGGCGTACACGCGGGCGGACTTCCGTCCCGCGGTGTCCAGCGCGCGCCGGGCCAGCCGGACCAGGCTCGGCCCCATCTTGCCGCCGGCACCGAGCACGACGAGGTCGCCGTCCAGCTCGCCGACGTCGGTGACCAGCGCGGCCGAAGGAGTGGCCAGCCGGTCCTCAAGTTCCCGCTCAGAGGTGAACATGTCGCGCTCCTTCGTCGTGTGGCCGCCGGTAGCCCACGCCCAGGCGGTCGAGGAGCGGCAGGTGGGCGGTCAGCCGCCGGGTGAAGTCGCCGAGGTCCCGGCCGGAGGACCAGGCGGCCTCGGCGACGGCGCAGAGGCGGGGAAAGGCGTTGTAGTCGAAGCGTTCCCGCGTGGGGAGGTACTCGCCCCAGAGCTGGGCCTGCATGCCGAGGACCCCCTCCCCCGCGTCGAATCCGTAGACGGTTTCCAACGGAAGCGGCCCCGCGATGCTGACCGGCTCTCCGGGAGCGTCCGATTCGGCGTAGTCGAGGTAGGTGTGCGTGTGCGGGGCGGCGACCACCTCGTGGCCCGCCCGCAGAGCCGCGTCGATCCGGTCCACGCCCCGCCACGCCATGATCACCATGTCCTCGGGCGGGCCGTGGTCGAGCATGTCGTCCCAGGCCACCGCGCGGCGGCCGAGCCCACGCAGGTGATCGGCGAGGAGCCGTCCCCACCAGCCGTGCAGCGCGGCCGGCCCGGCGAGCCCGGCGCTCGTCACCCGCCGCGCGGCGTCGGGACTGGCGGCCCATTCGTCGCTGCGGACCTCGTCACCACCGATATGGACGAATCGGGACGGGAACACGTCGCACAGCTCGTCGAGCACGTCGCGGGCGAAACCAGCGGCGCGGTCGCTCACGTTGAGCACGTGCGACGAGATGCCCCACGAGGTCCGCACCTCGACGGGTTCGGCCGGCGAGTGGCCGAGCCAGGGGCAGGCCGCGATCGCGGCCTGGGAGTGTCCGGGGAACTCGATCTCGGGGACCACGGTCACACCGCGGGCGGCCGCGTAATCCACCAGGTCGCGCAGCTCCCGCTGGGTGTAGAAACCCCCGTGCGGGGTGCCGTCGAACCTGCCCTCCCGTGCGTGGCCGGCAGGGGACTCGGCGCGGTGGGCCCCGACCTCGGTGAGCCGCGGGTGCCCGCGCACCTCGAACCGCCAGCCCTGGTCGTCGGTGAGGTGCAGGTGCAGGACGTTGAACTTGTGCAGCGCCAGCAGATCCACGTACGCGCGCAGGAACGAGACCGGGCGCCACCATCGGGCCACGTCGATCATGACGCCGCGCCAGGCGTACCTGGGCACGTCGCGGACGGTGCCGCACGGCACGCCGCCGGGCCCACCGAGCTGGCGCAGCGTCTGGACGCCCCAGCGCAGGCCCGCGACGCCCGCCGCGCCGATCTGGACCCCTTCCGGGGCGACGGTCAGGGTGTACCCCTCCTCCCCCAGGGACGCGTCGTCCACGAGGCGGAGGGTGATCTCCCCGGGACCCTCGCCGTCCGCGGCCAGGCCGAGCAGCTCCCGCGCCGTGTCGGCGTGCGGACCGCGCACCCACGCGCCCCGGTCCAGCGGGAACAGCCCCTGTCCCGGGGTCGACGAGGCCACCTGCGGGATCATCGCCCGATCACCTGGCGGAAGGCCGTGAGGGCCTCGCCTATCGGGGGCGCGTCGGGATACCACATGCGCTCCCACTCCAGCGCGAGGTATCCGGAGTATCCGATGCGGTCGAGCTCGGCGAGCACGCCGGGCACCCCGACCGCGCCCTGTCCCGGCAGCACCGGCGCGAGCTCGGTGGGCGCCGCCGCGTCCTTGATCTGCACGTGCCGCAGGTAGGGCGCCAGCGCGTCCGCCGTGTCGGCGGCCATCTCCCCCGCGCGCCACGGGTTGACCACGTCCCACAGCGCGCCGACCCGTGGCGAGCCGACACCGGCGAGGACCCCGGCGATCGCCTCGCCGGTGAGGAAGACGTCATGGGTCTCCAGCAGCACGTCGACGCCGTTGTCCGGCAGCCGGTCCGCCACCTCCGCGAGCCTCCGAGTCGCGGTGGTGGCCGGGTCGTCCTGCCCCTCGACCCCGCCGAAGACCCGCACGTACGGCGAGCCGAGCGCCTCGGCGACCTCAACATGGCGCAGCACCTCGGCCACGGGATCGCCATCCGGCCGCGCCACGCGGGTGTAGGAGCAGACGGCGACGATCTCGATTCCGGCGGCGTCGAAAGCGCGCGCGACCGCGCGCAGGTCGCCGGGCGATGTGTCCGGGGAGACGATCTCACCTTCGGCGCAGCGCAGCTCCACGCCGGCGCAGCCGTACCGGGCGGCCACCGCGATCACCTCGTCGGCGGGGGCGCCCGGCATGCCGAGCGTGCTGAACGCGAGCGGGTTCACATCTGTCCCTTCACTGTGACGGTGGAACCTTGACGGGCGGACTCGTAGACGGCGAGGGCGACATCCAGGACGGACAGCGCGTACTCCGGCGTGACCTCGGGCGCGGTCCCCGCCGCGCAGGCCCGCGCGAAGTCGGCGAGCTGCGCGGCGAACGCCCTGGACATCTCACCGGGTTCGGGAGCGGCCACCTGGGTGGCGACGCCTCCGCGGAAGGACCAGACGCCCTCGCCTCGGCTGATCCGTACCGCGCCCTCCCCGCACACGATCTCGGCCTCGTCGGTGAACGGCAGGCCGGTGCCGGTGACGGAGATCGTCGAGCGGGTGCCGTCGGCGTGCCGCGCCAGCGCGACCGCCTCCGTCTCCACCGACCCGCCGGCGGCTCCGGCGATGTGGCCGGTGACCTCGACGATCGGCGAGCCGACGAGCATCTGGAGCTTGTCGATGCTGTGGGTGCCGACGTTGAGCACGATCCCGCCGCCGGCCATGCCCGCGTCGAGGAACCAGCGAGGCCGCGCGGGGTCGGCGTAGTCGGCGGTACGCCGTTCCGAGGCCACGACGACATGGCCGAGTTCGCCCGAGGCGAGGTAGGCGGCCGTGGCGCGCAGCGTCGGGACGAAGCGCAGGACGTGCCCGACCGCGAACACGACGCCGACCGCGCGGCAGGCGTCGATCATGCGGATCGCGTCCTCGCGCGTGGTGGCGATCGGCTTCTCCACGAGCACGTGCAGCCCGGCCGCGGCGGCGTCCAGGGTGATCGGGGCGTGCAGGGCGTGCGGGACGGTGATCACGACCGCGTCGAGGCCGCCGGCCTCGATCATCGCCCGATGGTCGGTGAAGACGCGGGCGCCGGCCTCCGCGGCCAGCTTCTCCGCCGCCTCGGCCCGCACATCGCACACCGCGACGACCTTCACCTGCCC
This sequence comes from Streptosporangium sp. NPDC002544, assembly GCF_040295965.1. NCBI lineage: Bacteria > Bacillati > Actinomycetota > Actinomycetes > Streptosporangiales > Streptosporangiaceae > Streptosporangium > Streptosporangium sp. NPDC002544. The sequence goes on from NZ_JBEOWJ010000009.1 coordinate 295,141, forward strand.
GGCCGTCTGCCGTGCGGCGGCCACGTGGAACTCGGCGATGGTGCCCGCGCCGATGACGCCCAGGCGCAGCCCGGATGTTGTTGTCACGATTTCCTTTCTGGATCGGATGGGGAACTTCAGCCCTTGAGTCCCGCGGACATGGTGCCGCGGACGAAATAGCGCTGGGCCAGGACGAACACGACGAGCATCGGCAGCAGGCTCATCATGGCCGCGGCCGTGACGAGCTGGTCGTTTCCGACGAACTGGCCCTTGAGGCTCAGCACCCCGACCGGCAACGTGTAGTTCTCGGGTGAGGTGAGGTAGATGGTGGGTTCCAGCACGGCCTTCCACGACGTGGTGAACGTGAAGACCGCGAGCGTGGCCAGGGCGGGCTTGGCCAGCGGGAGGTGGATCCGCCAGAACACCTGCCAGGGATTGGCGCCGTCGAGGCCCGCGGCCTCCTCGAAGTCCTTGGGGATGCCGAGGAAGGTCTGCCGCATCAGGAAGATCCCGATGGGCGTGGCCAGCCAGTACGGCACGATGAGCGGCAGCAGCGTGTCCAGCCAGCCCAGCGAGCGGAACAGCAGGAAGTTCGGGACGATCGTGATGACGGTCGGCAGCATCATGGTCCCGAGGGCCATGGTGAGCAGCGTCTGCTTGCCCGGCAGGCGCATCCTGGCCAGGGCGTGGCCGACCATCGCACTGGTCAGCACGTTGCCGGCCACGGCGAAGACCGCGATCACGAGGCTGTTGACGAGGTAGAGCCCGAACGGGGTGCGCCGCCACACCTCCGCGTAGTTGTCCCACTGGACCGGATCGGGGATCCACACCGGCGGCACCTGGATGTACTGCGCGAAGCTCTTGAGCGAGTTCCCGAGAGCTGCCACGAAGGGCAGCAGCATGACCAGGGCGCCCGCGAGGACCAGGACGTAGGAAGCGGTCTTACGCATAGTGCACCCACCTGCGCTGGAGCCGGAACTGCACGAGGGTGAGCGCGAGCACCAGCACGAACAGCACCCACGCGATGGCCGAGGCGTAGCCCATCTGGAAGAACTGGAAGCCCTGCCGGTAGAGGTGGAGCACGGTGAGCTCGCTCGCCCCGTGCGGACCTCCGTCGGTCATCACGAAGACCTGCTCGAACGACTGCAGCGTCTCGATGGAGGTGAGCACCAGCACCAGGAAGGTGGTGCCGGAGATACCGGGCAGGGTGATGTACCGGAACCGGTTCCAGGCCGACGCGCCGTCGATCTTCGCCGCCTCGTAGCGCTCCTCGGGGATGGCCTGCAGGCCCGCGAGGAAGAGCACCATCATGTAGCCGACGCCCTTCCACACCGCGACCGCCGCGAGCGTGGGGATCACCAGCGCGGGATCCTGCAGCCAGTTCTCGGCGGGCAGCCCGAAGAAGCCGAGCACCTGGTTGGCGATGCCGGTCTGCGGGTTGAAGACCGCGTCCGCGACGTACGCGACGACCACCCACGAGGAGACGACCGGGACGAAGTAGGCCGCGCGGAACAGGGCCATGCCGCGCAGCCGCTGGTTGAGCGCGATCGCCAGGCCCAGGGCCAGGGCCGTCTGGGTCGGCACGAACAGCACGGCGAAGTACGCGGTGTTGCCGAGCGTCCGCCAGAAGAGGCCGTCGCTGAAGAGCCGGGTGAAGTTGCCGAACCCGACGAACCTGGGCGAGGACATCAGGTCGTAGTCGGTCATGCTGAAGAACAGCGAGGCCAGCAGCGGCCAGGCGGCCAGTGCGACCAGGTGGAGCAGGTAGGGCGAGGCGAAGGCGAACGCCCAGGCCCGCTCCCCTGTGCGCCGTTTCCGGGCGGGTGGCCGCGGCTCCGCGGCCACCTTCCCGGCTCGCCTGGTGAGCACCGTCACTGCGTCTGCCCCGCGTAGAAGCGGTCGATGACCTCCTGGGCGTCCTTCTGCCCGGCCGTGAGCGCGGTGGCGACGGGCGTGGCGCCCGACAGCGCCTCGTTCATCCGCTTGGCCAGAGCCTCGGTGTACTCCGACCACACGGCGTTGGCGCCGAGGTCGGTGGCCGCGTCGAGCGATTCGAGGAACGCCGGGCCGCGGTCGGCGGGCAGGGCCGTGGAGGCGACCTTCTTGTTGATCGGGATCGCCTCGCCCAGCTCGGCCCACTTGCGCTGCGGGCCCTCCCCGGAGAAGAAGGTGATCCACTTCCACGCCGCGTCGACCTGCGCCGGCGAGGCGGCCTTGCTGACCACCCACGAGTTGACGATCGCGATGTTGCCGCGGCCGGCCGGGCCCTTCGGCAGCGGCGCCACCCCGAAGTCGACGCCCGCGCTCACCGCGGGCAGGGTGCGGGCGTAGATGCCGTACGACATCGCGACCCGGCCGGTGGCGAACAGCGTGTGGACGACGCCCTTGCCCAGGCCCTCGGTGGTCACGTAGTCGGGGGCGAACCCGTCCTTGCCCGTCGCACCGAGCATCCAGTCGAGCGCGGCCTTGGACTGAGGGCTGTCGACGACCACCTTGCGGTTGTCGTCGGTGACGATGTCGCCGCCGAACGCCTTGACGATGGGCCACCAGCTCTCGGTGAAGCCCGGCGAGTAGGCGCGGAAGCCATACGTGTCGGGGATGCCGTCGCCGTTGGTGTCCTTGGTGAGCTTCTTGGCCGCCGCGGCGAGGTCGTCGTAGGTCCAGTCGGCCGTTGGCTCGGCCACCTTGGCCTCAGCGAACAGCTTCTTGTTGTAGAACAGCACCGGTGTCTGGGCGCCCTGCGGGAAGCCGTAGATCCGGCCCTTGGCGTCCCGGTTCATCTCGATGCCGAAGTAGTCGTCGGCGTTGACGGTCTTGACCCGGTCGCCTAGGTCGGCGAGGGCGCCGCGCGCCGCGAACTCCTGCACGAGCACGCCGTCGGACAGCCACACCTGCGGCGCCTGCCCGCCGGCGATCTCGGTCCGCAGCTTCTCGAAGAACTTGACGTACGGCGCGACCTCCAGCTGCACCTTGATCCGCGGGTTGGCGGCCGTGAACTCCTTGACGAGCTCCCGCATGGTCGTGTCTGCGGCGTCTCCCGCCGCGGCGTAGAAGCCGAGCTTCAGGGTGACCGCTCCCGAATCGTCGGCCGAGCCGCCACATGACGCCGTGCCGGCCACGGTGAGGACGGCCACCGCGGCGGCGGCGAGCATGCGCACTCTCATTGGGTCCTCCAACAGGAAAGGGGAAGGGGGGTGAGGATGACGGCCGGCGTCACATGGGGACGCGGACCTCGACGAGGCTGCCGGCGGCGGCGCCACAGGAGGCCCGTACGGCCAGGCGGGGCTGCAGCACGACGCGGCAGACCGGGGCGACGGGACCGAGCTCGATCCGGCGGAGCAGCAGCTCGGTCGCCATGCGGCCGACTTCGGCCTTGGGCGGCGACACCGCGGTGAGCGGCACCTCGGACAGGTCGGCGACCTCGTCGTCGTAGGCGACCACGGCGATGTCGTCGGGGACGGTCAGGCCGACCCGGCGCAGGTAGGGCAGGAGCGCGGTCGCCTCGCGGTCGCCGAGACACACCACCGCGCGCACCTTCTCCGTGACCAGCGAGTTGGCGTATGCCAGCATGTCGGGCCCGGTCCAGACGGGCTGCCTGGCCACGGCCTCCGGGATCTCCGGCAGCCCGAGGTCGGCGACGGCCTGGCGGTATCCCGCGAAGACATGCTCCGAGGTTGCGGTGCCGATCCGGCCGAGGTAGCCGATCCGGCTCCGGCCGAGCCGGCTGAGGTGCTGGACCGCCGCGTAGCCGCCGCCGTGCACGTCGGTACAGACATAGGACGTCGAGTCGGCCGGGCGGGGGTCGGCCGGCCTGCGCTCCACCAGCACGTACGGCACGGGCAGCTCGCGCAGCCGGGCCAGGTGCGCGGCGGGGTCGGCGACGAGGTGCAGGTTGGGCACCAGCAGCAGACCCGCGACCCCGACGTCGACGAGCTGCTGGATCTGCGCGAGCTCGACGCCGGGGTCGTAGTTGGAGCACGCGAGCACGAGCTGGACTCCGGCGGCGGTGGCCGCCCGCTCGATGCCCTGGACGACCCGGGGGAAGTAGTAGGTGTTCGACGGGACGAGCGCGCCGATGAGCCGCGGCCTGGCCCCCGTGGTGACGGAGGTGGTGGTCACGAAGGTGCCCGACCCCTGCCGGCGCCGGACGAGTCCCTCCTCGACCAGCAGGTCCACCGCGCGGCGCACGGTGTTCACCCCGACCGAGTAGGTCTGCGCCAGCTCGGCCTCGGTCGGCAGCCTGCCGCCGACCGGCCAGCGACCCTGCACGATTTCCTGCCGCAGGCGTGCCGCGAGGGTGCGGAATCGCCTTCCCTTTGGGAGGGAATTCATTCCATCAGGTGGCTCCATAACGGGATTCTTCTCGTCATATATGTGCAATGTCAACCCTAAATTCACGCCCTATTTCGCGCTGAAAAGGAATGAATTCCTGCCTTGATGCGTACGTGAAAGGGCCGCCTCCGGCGGGAGACGGCCCTCCGGCGGACGCGGCGTCACCAGCGGGCGGTGACGCCCCTGTCCTGGTCATAGGCGCCGGCCCAGTAGCGGCCGGGCGAGGTCAGCCGGTGACCGGCGAACCCGACCTCGCCCGTCGGCTGCTTCAACGCCTCGGACGTCGCGGTGGCCCAGCCGTCGGCGTTCGCGGTCACCGTCACGTAGCGTCCGGCGGAGAAGGTGAACCGCCCGCGCACCGTCGCGGCCACCGGCTCCCCGGTCTCCTTGTCCACGACGCGCAGCCGTACCCGCGCGGTGCCGCCTTCCAGCGTGACGGCCATCGACTCCACCACCATCGGACGCAGGTCGGTGGTCGCGGTCGTCACGGCGACCGGATCGGACGCGGGGCCGCGGTGTCCCGCCACGTCCACGGGCACGATCCGGTAGGTGTAGGCGGTACCGGGCAGCAGCCCGGCGTCGGTGTGGGTCAGGCCGCGCGCCTTGCCGGCGAGCGTGCCCGGTCCGGGGGTGAAGCCCGGCTCCGTCGATCTGTGCACCTCGTAGAAGTCGACCTCGGTGTCGTCGTAGGCCCGCCCGTAGGTCAGGTCGACCGTGGCGTGGTCGAACGCGACGGCCTTCGGCGGCGACTCGACGCCCGTGGGCGGACCTGAGTCGGCGGGCGGCGCGGGCCACTGCGCCGAGGGGCCCCAGATCGTGGGCAGTTCCCGGTAGGAGTCGTAGTGGTGGAGCGCCACCCCGGCGAAGGCGGGGCTGCCCGAGAACGCCTGGTAGACCTTCGCCAGCTCCGCCTCCATCGCGTTCCTCCCCTCCTCCCGGAAGGTGATGCTGGACGGGTCCCCGCTGGTCGCGATGTCCAGCGTCTCCACCCCGACCACCACGGAGAGCGGCTTGCCGATGCTCTCGGCGTAGGCCATCTCGCCCTCGGCCTGCGCGATGATGCCGGCGCTGCCGTCCGCCTGGTCCCGGTAGTCCATGATCGCGATGTAGTCGGACATGTCCTGGATGTGTTCGGCCATGGTGCGGGTGGTCCCGCCGTACGGGATGTCCGTGCAGCAGGCGGAGGTGTCCAGCCACCGGGGTACGGCGGGGCCGAACAGCAGGGGCTGCCCGGACGCGTCCCGGCGTGCGATCATCGCCCGCAGTGTGTCCAGCCACTGGATCTGCACGTCGGGCTTGGCGCTGCCGAACCAGGGCAGGATGTAGGGCTCGATGTCGACGTTGATCCCGTCGAAGCGCTCGGCCGGCGCCGACGAGAGGTTGTAGTCGAGAACGCGCTCCATCTCCCCGACGGCGCGGTCGCGATAGCGGGAGAGCGCGCCGAGATAGGGCGGGCGCGTCCCGCCGGCCACCGTGGCGTGCACCTTCATCCCCCGGCCGTGCGCCCAGGCCACGAGGTCGCGCAGTTCGGGGCGCGCGTCCTCGATCATGTCGCGCCCGGCGTACGTGTCCACTCCCAGGTAGATCGTCGAGTCGGGCGCCAGAACGGTCTCCAGCAGGCGGCGCGACCTGGGGTTGAGCACCAGGTTGTAGGAGGCCTTCTCCCAGATCCACATCGCCCGGTCCTGCCGGTGCGGCGCCGGGCGTTCCTTCTTCACCGCGCCGAGCGCCACGTACCGGGTGGCCGACCTGGACACGTGGCCGCGCGCGTCGACCGCCTCGGCCTCCAGGCTCGCCATGACATCGCCGTACTTGGCCGGCTTCACCAGCGTCACGTACCGCCCCTTGGCACCGGACGCGCTCTGCCAGGGACCGCCGTTGACCCGGACCCGCACCGAACGCACGTCCGCGCCGGTGACGTCAACCCGCACCGTCGTGGGCCGGGTGAGCCTCGCCCCGTCAGCCGGCTCGGCGATCGACACCTTCGGCGCCCTGGCCGGCGGGTTGTCCACCCGCAGCGTCAGCGGCTGCGACCACGTGCCGTATCGCGTCTCCGCGTTCGTCGCCTTGGCGTAGATCTCGACCTCGCCGTCCATCGCGCTGGTGTCCAAGTCGTAGGACCACGTGCCGGCGTCGTCGGCGTCCGGATCGCTCACCCTGGCGCGCTCGATCCGCTCGCCGTTCACCACGATGGTCACGTCGTACGCACCGGTGAACCGTCCGGCGAGCCGTACGACGCCGGGGGCGGCCTCGGAGGAGTCGATCACCACCGATGACGGCCCCGCAGCGCGGGCGGCGGCCGGGACGGCCGGCGTGCTCGCCAGGGCCAGCACGAGCGCCCCGGCAATCCTCAAGAGCCTTACAGGCATGGAAGCCACCTCCACAGGAATGAATTCATGCCGAATTACGAACCATCCGGACATGGGAATCCGCGAGTCGGCAAACAATAACCCCAGAAGAACGGAAGAAGAATGGCATGAATTCGCACCCCGTCCTGCCTGCGCAAGAGCGACGGTCGGCACGCTCGGATCAGGCGTCTCCAGTCGACGCGCGCCCCCGCAGCTTGGCGGAAAGGATGATCGGCCCCGGCGCGGTCTCGCCGTTGAGCCGCGCGATGAGCAGCTCGACGGCGGCCTTGCCGGAGTTCTCCGGCGCGAGATCGAGGGCCGTGATCGCGGGTACGGAGTGGCGGGTCTGCTGCGCGTCCGACCCGGCCTGTACCGCTTCAAAAGTCGTCGCAGGGTGCTCGACCTGCAGGCCGACCTGAGGTGGCGGTGCGGGCAAGATCGGTTCTTGTGGCTCTCCGTCTCCTCTACTTACTCATGATTCGGTTGTTCGGCCGGCTGGCGCTACCGGGTCGAAGCAAAGCGATCAAGAATATCGAGATCATGATGCTCCGTCATGAGGTGGCGGTGCTGCGGCGTCAGGTCGCTCGCCCGAAGCCGGACTGCGCCAATCGGGCGGTGCTGGCCGCACCGGCGAGGTTCTTGTCGCCCGCCCTGCGTGCTCATCTGCTGGTCACACCGGGCAGGCCGCTGGCGTGGCACCGTCGCTTGGTCCAACGCCGGTGGACGTATCCGAACCTGCCCGGTCGACCCCGGACAAGCAAGGAGATCCAGGATCTGGTGGTGCGTCTGGCGCGGGAGAACCTGGCATGGGGATATCGACGTCCGGCTCGGCTATCAGGTCAGTGAAGCGACAGTGAGGCGAATCCTGCGAGCCGGCCGGGTCCGGCTTCCCGAAACATCGACACCTCGTGGCGAACGTTCCTGCGTACCCAGGCGAAAGGGCTGCTGACCTGCGACTTCTTCCACGTCGACACGATCTCCTTGAAACGCCTGTACGTCCTGTTCGTGATGGAGGTGGCGACCAGGCGCGTGCACATCCTGGGGGTGACCGCGAACCAGACCGGAGCCTGGGCGGTCCAGCAGGCCCGTAACCTGCTCATGGATCTGGGGGAGCGGGCCGGTTCGTTCTGCTTCCTCCTCCGGGACCGGGATGCCAAGTTTCCGGCAGGGACTCGCCCAGGTCGATCGCTCCGCCGGGGACGGCCCAGTTGTCGTTGTCGGTGCGGTGGATCATCAGGATGTCCCCGGCGTCGTTGACGACCACGACGTTCACCGAGGGGACCAGGCTGTTGGGCGCGGGCGCTGAGGGGTCGTCGTGGAAGTCCAGCCGGCGGGCCATGGCTCAGGACTCTGCCGGGGTGGCCCGGTTCCAGACGGCTTCGAAACTGTCGACGTAGGTCGAGACCATGTCGCCACCGGTGACCTTGCGCAGGTGCATGACCGGCGCATCCGCGGCGAACCTGCCGTAGACGTGGGTGTTGACCAGAAGCTGGTCGTCACCGCGGTAGATGGAGTTGTACAGAATGGTGTCGTGCAGCCGGATCTCCACCCCATCGCGCTGCCCCAGCGACCGGTAGAGGAGCAACGCCATCCTGCTCTGGGCGGCCATGCCTTCCTCAAGGCCGCCGTCCGCGCCGCGCCGCGCGACCTCTGTACAGGAGGGATCTCCGAGCAGGATCCGCACCCGTACACCCGCCTCCGCTTTCTCGGCGAACAGGCGCATGATGCCGGTGTCCTGGGCGATGAAGATGCCGCTGTAGACCAGCACCCCGATCTCCCGTTCGGCCGCCGAGAACAGACGTCCCCAAGCGTCCTTGGGAACGGCCCAGCGGTGCGGATAGACGGTGACGATCTCGCTCTCGGACACCGCTGCGGTCTGCTGGGAGGTCAGTGCGCCCGGCCACAGGTACGCCTCCTCCAGGCCGAGGAGTTTGGCGACCGCGAATCGATGCTTTCGGTACGGTACGCGGCCCTGGGTGATCCATCGCTCCACGGTCTTGGCGTCGACTCCGACGGCCTCGGCCAGCGCGTCGACCGTGGTCCCGTGTTCGAGAAGGGCCACCCGTAACCGCTCGTTCGCCATCTCACCTGCCCGTAGGAGGGGACGTTCAGGGACCCGGCAATCGTAGACCGGACGTCTGGAACATGTCCCATCCTGTAGTGATCTCGTCCTGACTCTCTGTCGCACTCTCGGTATCGCACAGCACCACCGACAGCGACCGAGAGGAGAAACGACAGTGATCAACTACACCCGGCCGATCGACGAGACCCCCGCCTACGGGTGCGGCGCACTCTTGGAAGAGGGACAGTTCCTGTGCCGCAAGTGCCGGGCGCGAGAGCGTTGGATCCGGCGCCAGGGAGCCAAACGCACGACGACCAAGCGGCGCGAGGAAACCCGGCGCCCGGCCGGCCGTCCGCGCGACATCACCCGGGCAGGGGTGAGCTGGACGTGACCACGCTCCCGCTGATCATCGGCCTCATGCTCGGCGTGGCCGTGTTCGTCGGCTACGTGTTCGTCCTGATCGGGATGCGCCAGGAGGACCGGCGGATGCGCCTGGGCGATACCCCGCCGAGTCGGGCAGCGGGTCTGGCCCGGCGGGTGACCGGCTGCCACGTCCGGGGATGACCCCGCTACCGACGGTCGGCCAACGTCGACTCGACCCGCGCGAGCCGCTCCGACAGATCCCGGACCGTGGCACGAATCTCGGTGAGGCCATCGGAGGCCGGTGAGGTCGGCGCGGCCGACACTGGCCCCACCGAAGACGAGAGCGTCCAACCGTGACGTTGAGGACAGGGCGGACGAGTCGGCCTGTAGGCCGGGTTCTAATTCCGCAGGATTGTGACCTGCACCGGAACCGGAGATGTGGCTTCTGAGCTGCAAAAACGCTGCCGTCGTTTGACACTGCCTGCCGCTGCCTGCCGACGCGATGTGCCCTCAATGTGCCCTGTCCGTTGAGCCTCACTGATCACCGGAGCAAGTCGAGCCTGCCCTGTGCACGCTCTCTGTCCTCGTCCGTGAAGAGCTCCGCAAACTCTTCTTTCAGCACGTGCGCCTCCACGGTGAGATCGAGGCGTCCATGACTCCGCAGGAATTCGAACCCATCCGAGATCTGGTCACTCCACAGGAGTTGCTTCGCAGCGGCTAGTCCCCCGCGGTCCGACACCATCTGGATGAAGCGGTTCGCAGGATAGCTGAGATCCCGCTTGGCGGTCTGGTAGATATCAACCATTGCGCGGTGAAACCGCCGCTCCGTCTCGTTCACGCTCCGCCTCCAACCATCTTCGGAGAGTCTCACATAAGAGTCGGGCGGTCCATGCCTTCGATGTGAATACGATGGGTGTGGTCGCCTGCAGCACACTTGACCCCCAGGACGTTGGAGTAGGCGTTCTCGCAGTTCAATGGCTTTCAGGTAGCGATGGACAGCGTCTGGTGACGTGCGGGTGGTTCGGCGCCGTGCATGACGCGTGGTCCCCGCATGGTCCCCGCTTGTTGCTCTCTTGAGCGGCCTTCTTAACTATGTAGATCACGTAGCCATCGAGATCGAATTGTCGGTGAGACCGGCTACGTCCTTCGTGTGTCGAGCCTTGTGACCCCCGCCCGCGAGCTCATCAATCAGATCGGGCACCTTGCGCCGCGCAGCCAATGGGGCACCACTCCCCTGCATCGCCCTCTGCTCCCAAAGCAATCCTGATGTCAGTTTGATCTGCTTTGAGAGACGGCTTGTCCTAGTGTGCCCGTCCGCTGTCGTCCACCGGTGTCCGTGGGCGTCCACGGTCGTTGTCGCGCAGTTAGTCTCTCCGGAAAAGAGCTGAGCCGTCACGGATCAGATGTAGACCGCGATCAATGCTTGTTGCGGCGGGACTTCTTAATATGCAGATAGATGATCTTTGCGTGTTGCTTCCACATGATTGCGCCAAAGAGGATGGAGCCGATGCCGGATAGGTAATCCCACCAGTCCTTCGCGTAGATCAGATCGTCCGCTCCGAAGATGACGAGTGCTGGTCCGCCGATGAACGTCCACCAGCCCGTCCAGAAGTCATCGCTCTTACTGGGAGGTAGAGCTTCAGATTCGTCGGACGGCGCAGTCATGATCACACGGTAACCAACAGCGGAAGCCACTGCATAGGACGGACGTCCGGATCCTCCCCTGCCTGATCTTCCCCTCTGCCGCGTCCACCTGCCAAAGAGGATGCTCGCGACCCCCAAGAGCCCGGCTTCGGTCCGCGATGTGCCTATGCCGGTCTTCCTCTCCGAAGCACTCAAAAGCCACATCACCGATCGGTCCCCTACCGACGTACTGTGCCGTACCTCCCGTGGCAACCTGATCCGGCGCGACTACTTCGACACCAATATCTGGAAGCCTGCGGTCAAGGCGGCCAAGCTTCAGCCAGACACCACGTTTCACGACCTGCGACACACCTTCGCGAGCACGGCTCTTGCCGCTGGTGTGCCCATCTCCGAGGTGTCCCGGTGGCTCGGTCACGAGTCCATCACCACGACCGTGGACCTCTACGGCCATCTCGTCCCGGAAGCCTCCCAGCGGGCGCGCACGGCCATGGACAAGGCGTTTGCCCAGGCGATTCGGAAGAGCTAATCCAGTCCAGACTGCTAATCCTCATCCGGGAAGTCGTCTTCGTCGAAGATGTTGATTAGCTCAAACTCGGGCGGATCCTCCGCCGGCCAGAAACGGACCAGTACGACCAAGCTGTCCCGGGGCCGGAACGCCTTGATGGGGAGAATAGGCTGATCATTTGCCAGATCCTCGGGCGGATGCCACCTGTTGCGCCAATTCCCATCGGCGATCGTTCGTAGAACCTCGCAGACAAGTTGCTGATCACCTTCCTTGGGCTTAGCCGATTCCCACCACTGCGCAAGTATTTGTTCACTTCCCGCTTGGAGCCGGAGCTCCGCCATAGTCACTCCATGAGTCGGTTTAGCACCTCTTCGATGTCCAGCGCCTCGCCCGATCCGCTAGGGCCTTTGGGAGCGTTTTTCAGTGCTTCCGCATAGGCGGGGATACCGCGCAGATGAACGGTCGCGAGGAGATTCTTTGCGAAATCCGTGAGGTGGTCAATGTCCTTGGTCCGCTCGAAGGCCAGCACCGCGCGGTAGGAGCTGCGCAGGAGTTCTCTCTGTTCGGAGGGCCGAAGTCCATCAATCGTCTCCATGGCCCGTTCGACCGCAGGGTCATCATGGGAAACAGAACCGGGTGGGAAGAATTCGTCTTTCATGGCTCCTTGCTCCATTGTCCGGCTTCCTTCTGGGACTCAAGGGAAAGCAGCGATTACCGGTGTCTTCCGAAAACAGAAGATGGCCGGAAACGGACAATTTCCCAGGCAGAGCCCGCCAAGATCGAATCATATCCATTTGATCGAACATCTATTCGATTCAACCCTACGCCTCGGTAGCGGCTGGTGCCAGCCGTTTCAGGCCACCCTGACGCGACGGGACGACTCTCAGTTCCGTTTCGACCAAACGGGTTGGTCTCGTGAACCGAGCGGGGCCGGCGGGCGTCTTCATGATCTCTCGGGTGAAGGTGCCCTAGATGTGCCCTGATCTTGCCTGGCGGATGCTCCACGCCTGGTCAGAGGGTTAAGGGCGGACGAGTCGGCCTGTAGGCCGGATTCTGATCCCGCCCACCTCCGACCTACGACTCGCTCAACGATCCACTCTCTGACCTGCGAGAACACCGCCGTCCTCTGCCACTGCTCTCCACCGTCTTCCAACGCCGTGTGCCCCCGATGTGCCCTCGTGCCATGCCGTCAGACGCGCGCCTCGCCCTCCCCCACCGCCGCCGTCGCGTGAACCGACTGCCGCCACTTCAGCGCCTTGGGAACGTCCCGGTACTCCAGCAGATCCCTGACCTCCGCAGGCGTGGCACGGAAGAACTCCCGGCGCAGGTTGACCCTGTTGTCCTGCTGAAGCCGGTGAAGTCGCCGTTGATGTTGACGCTCACCGTCTTGCCGAGCTTGACGACGGCGTCCATGCCTCTCATCCGCTCGATTCAGGTGCGAAGCTCAGCCTTGATCTCGCGGATCACGTCCCTGTCGCGGCGCACTCACCCAGGAAGCAACGGTCGCATAATGGTCGGGTGGACTGTCACGGTCGTCGGCGCGTCTGCTCCTGCGAAGCCAGGTCCTGCTTCGGCATTTCCGAGCGTTCGACGCGGGTGGGGTTGCCGCGTACGAGCTCATCGTGGACGCGCCAGCGGGCGGTGGTGACGGCGCGCCCTGCCATCTCGTCGCCGTCCTCGATGCGCTGTCGCAGCAGCCGCATGGCGATGCGACGGTTGAGGCTGAACTGCCGCTCGGTGTCGACCACGACGACGATCCCCGAGGGCCGATGGGTCGCCCGTACCGCCGTACTGGCCTTGTTTCGGTGTTGACCGCCGGGGCCGCCGGTGCGGCAGGCGGCGATGTCGACGTCCGCCTCCGCGAACGTCGTGCGCGGGGTGTCGACCTGGCACGGTTGGGCGATGACGTACCAGTTCTTTCGGCCGGTGTTGGTCCGGTACGGGCTGGGGGCCTGCCAGCACAGGGTTCCGGTCCACGAGGCGGCGAACGCCTCGGCACCGGCTCCTGCGATCTGGATCAGGACCGACCGGTAGGTATCGGGCCGGTCGCCGGGAACGGTCTGGGCCCGATGGGTCTCCAGGTTCTGCCGGGTGGCGTCGGCTTCCAGGCGGCGCAGCAGCCGGGCCAGCGCCCAGGCGCACTCCTGCGGGCCACGCCCGGCCGACAGGAGCAGGTGGACGCTCACTGCCGGCCTCGCTTGCGGCGCTGGTCCCGCTGGGGCGTGGACCCGAGGTCGGGCGTCTTGTAGGTGACCAGAGGGACCGTGGTGGCCACGGGCGTGGCCAGGTCATGGTCGACGAGGTCGGCGATCACCTGCTCGATGCGCTTGTAGGCCGTCGGCGCCTCCTCGAAGAGCAGTTGGCGGTCTCCGCACACCACCAGCGAGCCCACCGGCGTGCGGCGCAGTTCCTCGACCGTGTGCTTGGCCCGGCCCCGGCGCAGGGCGTCCGCACGCGACATCTTGCGGCCCGCGCCGTGCGCGACGGAATGGTTGGCGTCAGGCCCGGCGTGGGCGGCCACGAGGTAGGAGGGGGTGCCTCGCGTACCGGCGATGAGCACGTCGCGGCCGTCACCCGGCGCCGCCCCCTTGCGGTGCAGGTAGACCCCGTCGCGGACCTCGACCAGGTTGTGGCACTGGTCGACGAGCGGCTCGGCGGACTCGGCCCCCAGGGCATGGGCGACCCGGGCGGCCATCAACCGCCGGTTGAGCGATCCCCAGCGTACGGCGTCGTCATGCATCGCCAGGTAGGCGCCGGGATCAGGGGCGGGGCCCGCGCCGTGGACCGCGGTATGCGCCCGCAGGATCCGTTCGCCCAGCCCTCGGGAACCGCTGTGGACGATGAGAACCAGGTCGCCGTCAGCGAGTCCGAGACGGCTCGCGTGGCCCGGCTCGAAGACGGTCCCGATCCGCGCCAGCTCGACGAAATGATTGCCCCGGCCGACCGTCCCGAGGCCCTCGACGTGACCGGCGGGGATATCGCCCTTCACAACGGCCCAGGCCGGGTCGTCGGCATCTTGCTCGGGATCCAGCGCGCGATCGAGGTCGGGGAAGCGGGCGGCGAGCTTCTCGGGTACGGCGCGCTTGAGCTTCATGGGGAACACGGCGATGCCGCAACCGATGTCGGAGCCCACCAGGAACGGGTACAGCACGGTCGATGCCATGGCGGCGCCGATGGGGGCGCCCTTGCCAGGGTGCAGATCTGGCATCGCGGCGACGTGCATCATGCCGTCGAGGGCAGCCACCTGGTGGCACTGCGCGAGGGCGTCGGACTCGATCCAGCTCGCGGAGGAGGCGAACACGGTGACGGCGGCCGGCCCCATGGCCGTGGTGGACGACAGTGGGGACTCCTGCCGGGAGTGTTGCTGAGACAAAAAGGCTCTCTTCCCTCAAAGGGGTATGGGTTGACAGCATTGCGGGGCGCGTCGGCGCCGTGGCATCTCGGAGTGGCGGGGTGCTGTCCGTCAGAGCGTCATGGACACCACGTTCCCTGAGCCCACCACGCGAGGCAAGCGGTTTTCGGTCGTACGGGCCTGTATGCCTGCACTCACCGCCATCTCATGACGTGTGCATTGCCGCGGTCGACACGCTGGAGAACACAGCGGATGCGTGCACTCTCATGCCGCGACCTCATGGTTAAGTCGCGCCGGCGGAAGGCGTCGACTCGTACCGCTAGAGCCTGTACGGAGTTCGGATCTCTAGGCTGGCCGGAGGCTTCGGACCCATAGGACGGCCCCGCGTACACTCCGCCACCTGGAGGCTGGGGACACGTTCGTGAGCGGAGGGCCAACCAGGAAGGGTGGTCGACGGGCTACCGCCGCCTTCCTGCAGCGGGAACCCTGTCCGGAAGCGGTCACGGCCGAAGGGTGATTTCCCGTGCGTAATCGTCTCTTATGGAGACAAGGCGGCGCACCGCCACCTACCGCTCCAGTTCGAGAGGCCCCCCATGGACATCCCGGCCCGAGCCACCCTGATCAACAAGAAGTCCGGGCTCGCCCTCGACATCAAGGAATGCGACATGTCCGACGGTGGCTGGGTGATCCAGTGGACCCCCCACGGCCGGACCAACCAGATCTTCCACCTGGAACCCGCCGATGGCGGCTACAAGTTCATCGCCGAACACTCCGGCAAGGCCCTGGACGTCAGCGTGGCGAACCAGAACTCCGACTTCGCGATGCAGTGGGGCATCAATGGCAGCCCCAGCCAGATCTGGTACCTCAAGGAGCACGAGGCGGGCGTCTACCGGCTCATCGCCAAGCACTCAGGCAAGGTGCTGGCAGTCGCAAACGCCTCCACCGACCCGGGCGCGCGCGTGGTGCAGTTCGAACCAGGTCATGACGAGAACGAACTCTGGCTACTCAAGGCCGTTCCCTAGCTAGGGGCTGTTTGAAGTTCGGATCATCATGTGGTTGAGGTGAGGAGTCTTAACCACATGATCGAGCCCCGGAGGTAGAGTCCGGCCTCGTAGCTCTCCGGGGCTTTGTCGTAGCGGGTCGCCAGGCCACGCCAGGTCTTGATCTTCTGGAAGCAGCGTTCGACAGTGTTGCGCTGCCGGTAGCGCTCCGGATCGAACGTGACGGGCCGCCCACCGGCCGCCCCCTTCTTCTTCCGGTTGGCTTGCTGGTCACTCTTCTCCGGGATGACCGCGCTGATCCCACGGCGACGCAGATAGGCCCGGTTGGCCTTGGAGGAGTAGGCCTTGCCCGCGGCCACCGCGGCAGGGCGAGTCCGGGGCCGGCCCACCGGCCCGGTCACGCGGATCTCGTCCAGGACGGTGGTGAACTGCGGGCAGTCAGCGGCCTGCCCAGGCGTGAGCACGAAAACCAGCGGCAACCCCGCGCTATCGGCCACGGCATGGATCTTGCTGCTCAGTCCGCCTCGGGATCGGCCGAGCGCGGCCGCCTCCGCCCGAGCTTCACGGCGTCGCCGGATGGCGGCGCGATCGTCCGCCTGTGGCGCGTCGGCATCGGGTGGGGCCTGCGGCGCGTCACCCGCAGCACCGGCGGCTGCTCGGGAAGCGGAGCCCCCTTTTCCTCGGTCAGCGCCTGCTCCAGCGCGTCCAGGGTTTCCCCGGCGACCGCCAGCCCGGCCGAGTCCTGATGCGCCCGCACGATCGTGGAGTCCACGCTGACCAGTTCCAGCCCGACCTGTCCTCGCGATGCGGCCTCGGCGATCAGCGCGTCCATCAGGCCCTGGAACACGCCGGCTTTGGCCCAGGAGTTGAACCGGGAGTAGACGGTGGACCAAGACCCGTAGCGTTCCGGGACGTCACGCCAGCTGGACCCGGTGCGAAACCGCCACAAGATCCCGTTGAACTGGTCGCGCACCCGCCGTGGCAGCGGCCCGGTCGCCGCCAGCGGCAGCTGCGGCTCGATCAAAGCCCACTCGGCATCGGTCACATCAAAGCGCGCCACATCCGAGTTCTACCAGTCACGGCAGCTAACCACCGATCCTCATCTAGATCCGAACTTCAAACAGCTCCTAATGGCTGAGTTGCTGGTGACGACCTGGCGAAACATCTCCAAGATCGTCCCGCGCTTGTTCCGTGACCTTTGACCTACGGCTGCATATGACGGCAATCGGCTACATGTGATCGTTAAAAGGGGGTGGGCTGAGCCCCAGGTCAAGAGCTACTGAGGTTGAAGCCCGGGGGTTAGATCATCGACGGTGATTTATGACTGTTGGATGACCTCGTGTTCGGTATGCCGGAGTTATGAGGTATCCAGAAGGCGGTGGATTGACCGCCAAAGACCGAGCGCGACGTGAGGCGGTGCGACTGTGCGCGGCTGAGATGTTCGCGCAGGGGATGTCGCAAGCCGAGGTGGCTCGACAGTTGCGGGTTTCGCCGATGTCGGCCAGCCGCTGGTATCGCGCTTGGCAAGCCGGGGGAACCGCGGCGCCGGCCTCCAAGGGAGCGGCCGGATGGCCGTGCCGGCTGAGCGAGGAACAGCGGGAGCGGCTGGACGCCGAATTGACGGCCGGGCCGTCCGCGCGGCATCGCCGAGGCGGGGGTGAGCTGGACGTGACCGCGCTCCCGCTGATCATCGGCCTCGTGCTCGGCGTGGCCCTGTTCGTCGGCTACGTGTTCGTCCTGATCGGGATGCGCCAGGAGGACCGGCGGATGCGCCTGGGCGATACCCCGCCGAGCCGGGCAGCGGGTCTGGCCCGGCGGGTGACCGGCTGCCACGTCCGGGGATGACCCCGCTACCGACGGTCGGCCAACGTCGACTCGACCCGCGCGAGCCGCTCCGACAGATCCCGGATCGTGGCGCGAATCTCGGTGAGGTCATCGGAGGCCGGTGAGGTCGGCGCGGCCGACACTGGCCCCACCGAAGACGAGAGCGTCCAACCGTGACGTTGAGGACAGGGCGGACGAGTCGGCCTGTAGGCCGGGTTTTGTTCCTCACTTGCGTGAGGAGGCGACCATCCATCTAGGGCCGACGTTGCCGGCGGCCTCAAGCGGTCTACCCGCGCGGCTCGGGCGGGCAGCCCTCAAACGTCGCGCGCGGGGCGCTCCGGAGAGCGCCCCTTCTTGACCTTGCTCCGGGTGGGGTTTACCGAGCCGCCCACGTCACCGTGGGCGCTGGTGGTCTCTTACACCACCGTTTCACCCTTACCTCCCCGCGAGGGGAGGCGGTCTGTTCTCTGTGGCACTGTCCCGCGGGTCACCCCGGGTCGGCGTTACCGACCACCCTGCCCTGTGGAGCCCGGACCTTCCTCGGCGGGTCTCCGAAGAGACCCGACGCGGCCGCCCGGCCGGCTCGTCCGCCGTGTTCCAAGCCTAACGGGTCCCAAGTGGGCTCCAACCGAACGGCAAGTCATCTGCGCTGAAATATGAATCAAGCGGGACGGGACAGACGAGCGTCAGGGGAAAACGATGAGAGCAAGGATGGCCGGTCCCGCGCGCTGCCGGGATCCGTACCGGTGTGATGGGATACGGCCATCACACCGGGTGTGGACGCGCGCACCGATGCGGGAGGCGGGTGTCGGCCGTCTCCCGCATCGGGCCCGATCGTCGGCCGGAGGCCCGGCACCGTACCGCCACCCGAAACCGCCGGTTCAGCGCAGGTGGGAGGTGTCGTTGAACGCCTTCACCACCGCCGGACCGTCGGCGTAGTACTCGATCAGGGACAGGGCTGACAGGTCGAGATGCATGCGATACAGCGCGCTGAGGGGAGCGAGCAGCGCGAATCGCAGCAGCATCTTGATCGGCGTGACGTGGGAAACGGCGAGGATCGTCTTGCCCTCGTAGCGCTCGATCAGCAGGTCCCCGGTCGCCTGGACCCGCCGCGCCGCCTCCCCGAAACTCTCCCCACCCGGCGGCGCGGCGGACGGGTCCGCCAGCCACGCGGCGAGCTCGTCCGGCCAGCGACGCTGGATCTCGGTGAACGTGTGGCCCTCCCAGTCGCCGAAGTCGGTCTCCCGCAGCCCCTCCTCGACGACGACCTCAAGACCGGTCCTGGCCGCGACGATCTCCGCGGTGGCACGGGCGCGCCTCAGCGGTGAGCTGACGATCACCTGGATGCCGTACGACTCCCCCGCCAGCTTGGCGGCGGCGGCCTCGCCCTGGGCTATGCCGTTGGGCGTGAGTTCGGGATCGCCGAGCCCGGAGAACCTGCGCTCGACGGAGAGCGGCGTCTCACCGTGCCGGAGCAGGTACAGCGAGGTCGCGACCGAGGTGGGCGAGCGCCAGCCGGTGCCGCGCCCGGTGGACATGGCCGTCCGTTCCGCCGGCTCCCGGGTGACGACACCACCACCGAAATCACCGGCGCCGAGGTCATCGGTGTCGAAGAGGAGAAGGTCCTCGGCGGGGCCCCCACCGGTGCGGGTGGCGGCGGCACCACTCCCGGCGGCACCGCTCCCGGAGACAGCGGTCCCGGAGGCGCCGATCGCTCCCCCGGCGGGAGAGGAGGAAGCCGAGGCGGTCCAGGTGCGGCCCTTGGCCGCGGCGTCCATGGCCTCGTTGGCCAGGCGGTCGGCGTCCTTGTTCTTCTCGCGCGGGATCCAGCGCCAGGTCACCCGGAGGCGCCTGGCAAGGGCCGCGGCCTGTAGGGCGAGCGGGCGCAGGCCCTCGTTCTTGACCTTCCACCGGCCGGCCATCTGCTCGATGACCAGCTTGGAGTCCATCCGGACCTCGACCTTCGCACCGTCTCCGGCCAGGGCCAGCAAGCTGGTCAGGCCGGCGATGAGCCCGCGGTACTCGGCGACGTTGTTGGTCTGGGTGCCGATCGACTCGGCCGTCTCGGCCAGCACCTGGCCGTCGGCGGCGTCCTTGACGACGGCGCCGTAGCCGGCCGGCCCGGGGTTGCCCCGCGAGCCGCCGTCGGCCTCCACAACGTACGAGGTCACAGGCCGGACTCCGCGGTGCGGACCAGGATCCGGCGGCACTCCTCACAACGGATGACCTCGTCGTGGGAGGCGGCCTTGATCCGGTTGATCTCGGCGATGGACAGGCTGGTGCGGCAGCCGAGGCAGCGGCCGCCCTGGAGCATCGCGGCGCCCACCCCGAACTGCTCCCTGAGCTTGCCGTAGAGGGCGAGCAGGTCGGCCGGGATGTCCTTCTCGACCTCGGCCCGCCTGCGCTGGACCTCGTCCTTCTCCTTGTCGATCTCGGCGAAGACCGTGTCCCTGCGGTCCTCGGCGACGCCGCGGGTGCCCGTGAGCTCGTCGCGCTCGGCCACCAGCTTGGCGACCTGCGCGTCCGCCGCCTCGCGGCGCTCCATGATCTCCAGCACCACGTCCTCCAGGTCGCCCTGCCGGCGCGTCAGGGAGGCGATCTCCGACTGGAGGCTGGCCAGGTCCTTCGGCGAGGAGACCTGTCCGGAGTCGAGGCGCTTCTGGTCGCGTTCGGCGCGGATGCGGACCGAGTCGACGTCGGCCTCGGCCTTGGTCTGCTCGCGGGCGAGGTCGCCGGACTCGGTCTCGGCGGCGATCACCTGGGTCGCGATGCGGGCGACCCGAGCGGAGAGCTCGTCGATCTGGGCCAGTTCGGGCAGGGTACGGCGACGGTGGGCCAGCCGGTCGAGGGCGGAGTCGAGTTCGGCCAGGTCAAGCAGACGCTTCTGGGCCGCAGGGGCTGCTTTCACGTGAAATCCTCGCACTTTGCTGTTGTTTTCCAGGCGTCCGTGACCGTCTCGGAAACGCGCGTCTCAACAGTAATCCCCCTGGCGGCCGATGCGGACGCCAGATGGTGCGCCGCGTCGGCGAGCCACGGCCACTCGGTGGCCCAGTGGGCGGCGTCGATCAGCGCGGGGCCGTCGGCCTCCATGAACTCGCTCGCCGGGTGGTGGCGCAGGTCCGCGGTGAGGAAGACGTCGACCCCGGCGGCGCGGGCCACCCCGAGCAGGGAGTCTCCGGACCCTCCGCTGACCGCGATCCGCTGGACGGGGCGACCGGGGTCTCCGGCGACCCGCAGGCCGCCCGCCGTGGCGGGAAGCCCGCGCGCGGCCTGCCGGGCGAACTCGGCGAGGGGGACGGGGGCGGGCAGCGAGCCGATCCGGCCCAGGCCGCGCCTGGGGTCGTCGGCCGCGGGCATGAGCGGGACGAGCGGGCCGGTCAGGCCGACGGCGCGGGCGAGCGCGTCGGAGACGCCGGGATCGGCGACGTCGGCGTTGGTGTGGGCGGTGAAGAGCGCGACATCGTTCTTGATCAGCTTGTGGATCAGGCGGCCCTTGAAGGTGGTGGCCGCGACGCTCGTGGTGCCGCGCAGGTAGAGCGGGTGGTGGGTGACGATGAGGTCGGCGCCCCAGTCGAGGGCCTCGTCGGCGACGGCGGCCACCGGGTCGACCGCGAACAGGATCCTGCGCACCTCCGCGGCTGGGTCTCCGCAGACGAGTCCGACCGCGTCCCACGACTCCGCCCAGCGTGGGTCGTAGCGGGATTCCAACTCTGTGACGATGTCGGCAAGCGTAGGCACCCGCGCAGACTATCGGCCTATTCCCCGGCGCGAACGGATCACCTAATGTAAGCGGATACTGACCCCATGGGGGAGCAGCGGATTCCAGTATTTATTCCAGTATTTGTCGCATATGAAGAGGTGTGGAGTTGGGGAGACGTGGACGCAGGCGGCAGCTGGAGCTTGAGGACGTCCACCGGCGCCTGATCCTTGCCGGCATCGGGGACCGCTGCCGTGACAACACCGACCGGGAGGCGTACGCATGAGTCCGAAGATCGCGATCATCGGCGCCGGATTCGGCGGGCTGTGCATGGCCATCCAGCTGGAGAAGGCCGGCATCCGCTCGTACACGATCTTCGAGAAGGGGGACAACGTCGGGGGCACCTGGCGCGACAACACCTATCCGGGGGCGGGCTGCGACATCCCCTCGCACCTGTACTCCTTCTCCTTCGAGAAGTACTCCAGCTGGACGCGCCGCTTTCCCGAGCAGCCGGAGATCCTGGGCTACCTGGAGAGGTGCGCCGACAAGTACGGCGTGCGCCCCCACCTCCGGCTGAACACCGCGGTCGTCGCCGCCGTCTTCGAGGAGTCGCTGGGGAAGTGGCGGGTCCGCACCGCGGCCGGGGAGGAGCTGTTCGACGTGCTGGTGTCGGCCGTGGGACAGCTCAACCAGCCCCGCTTGCCCGACATTCCGGGAATGTCAACGTTTAATGGCGCGGCTTTCCACTCCGCCCGCTGGGACCATTCCGTCGATCTGACCGGCCGGCGGGTGGCCGTGATCGGCAGCGGGTCCTCGGCGGCGCAGCTGATCCCGAAGGTCGCCGAGGTAGCCGATCACCTGGACGTCTTCCAGCGGACCCCCAACTGGGTGATCCCCAAGGCGGACGCCGTCTTCGGCCCCGGCGCCAGGGCCGCCTTCCGTTACGTGCCGTTCCTGCAGCGCGCCTACCGCGAGTGGATCTACCGGTACGCGGAGATCGCCCTCTACCCGGCCCTGGCCGGAGGCTGGAGCTCCGATCCGCTCCGCAAGCGCGCCCTGGAACACCTGCACGACCAGGTCCCCGACCCGGTGCTGCGGGCCAAGCTGACCCCGGACTACCCGGTCGGCTGCAAGCGGATCGTCGCCGACAGCAAGTTCTATCCCGCGCTGACCCGCCCCAACGTGGACGTCGTCACCGATCGGATCACCCGGATCGTCCCCGGCGGTGTGGAGACCGCCGCCGGACTCCACGAGGCCGACGCGATCGTTTACGCGACCGGCTTCGAGACCTCCGACTTCCTGGTTCCCATCCAGGTCACCGGGCGCGGCGGCCGGCACCTGGCCGAGGAGTGGAAGGACGGCGCGGAGGCGTACCTGGGCATCGCCGTGCCGCACTTCCCCAACCTGTTCCTGCTGTACGGCCCCAACACCAACCTCGGCCACAGCTCGATCGTCTTCATGATCGAGTGCCAGGTCCGGTACATCATGGGCTGTCTGCCGCAGCTGACCGCGCGCGGGCCGATGGAGGTCAGGCCGGAGAAGATGGCCACCTGGCGGCAGAGCCTGGAGGCGGCCATGGAGCGCATGGTCTGGCAGGCGGGCTGCACGAGCTGGTACAAGAACGCGGCCGGCCGGGTGACCAACAACTGGCCGGGCACGACGGCCGCCTACCGTCGCATCACCGGCGCCCCGGACCCGGACGCCTTCCACTTCACGCGCTGACCCACGCTCCCTCGCGAGGCACGGGGGACGAAGTGCCGATACCGTCGTGGTGAACGAGAGCCGTACACGCAGAAGGGCCCGCCGTGTCCGCCGACCTCCACCGCGACTCCGTGGTCGCCGATACCCACAACGACCTGCTGATGGCCGTCACCGCCAGACCTCCTCGGCGGTGGGCGTCGTTCTTCCGCGAGCGCTGGCTGCCGCAGCTGCGCGAAGGCGGGGTGAACCTCCAGGTGCTGCCGGTCTTCATCGACGAGCAGTACCGGCCCGAGGGCGCGCTCCGGCAGACACTGCGCATGATCGAGTGCGCCCACGTGCTGGCCGAGGGCAACGCCGACGCCGTACGGCTCTGCCTGGACGG